>CAKTNP010000022.1 GCA_934589155.1 uncultured Oscillospiraceae bacterium
CACATCAAAAAACAACTTACATAAATTGTCCAAAGGTGCTTTGTCTTTCGCGTTATTCAATTTACAAGATGCACCGCACTCTCAAGTGCGTTTCGAATTATAGCATATCGCAAGCAACTTGTCAAGAGGTTTTTTGAATTTTTTCAAATCTCACTTGCAGGCGGCTTTCCGCGACAGCTTTTGCATTATAACCCAGGCTGTCGTGTTTGTCAACCCCCTTTTTACATTTTTTGCTAGCGGATTTTACAATATGAAAATGAAGTGACTTCCCCCGTCTGTCAGGCCCCAGCCGTTCCCTCTCTTGACAGCGGATCAATCTCTCTGGTATATTCGAGGCATGCTCCATATCAGGGCCTTCGTTGCCCGCCAGTTTCGGGAGGGATTCATGAAAATGCTCAGATTTTTCTTTGGGGCATCGCTGATCTGCATCATCCTCGCTTTTTCCCTGCTGCTTCTTTTCAAGACGTTTCACATCTCCGGTCCTGTCCCCGCCTATACGACAGCAGCCCTTGCTTTCATCGGCGGTTTCACACTAATTATCTCCAGTCTGCGTCTTCTTTCTCCCGAGTCCCGCGGTCCGGAGGCAGACAAGCTGCTTTTTGATCTGCCCGAGTTTCTAGTCCTGCGACTTGTATTCATGGTGTTGCCTGTTTTCCTATTGATCGGCAAACATCTCTAAGAATCGATTCGACACAAAAAGGCGGCCCCGAAGGGCCGCCTTTTCTCGCTTCATGCTTATTCTGCGTCTTCGATGAGACCATAGCCGCCGTCGTTTCGTTTGTACACCACCGCAAAGGCACCGTTGGAATCCTCATCCCGAAAGGCGAAGAAGCTGTGTTCCAGCAGATTCATCTGCAGGATAGCTTCCTCACGGGTCATGGGCTTCATGGGGAAACGCTTGGACCGGACGATCTCAAATTCCTTCTCCTCCGGCTCCTCCTGCACAAAGGTGGAGGCTTCGGACGCTGTGCGGACAAAAGCGTCCTGCCGCAGACGCCGGGCCAGCCGGGTCTTATTCCGGCGGATCTGTCCCTCAATGGTGGCCACCGCCGCGTCAATAGAGGCGAACATATCCGAGGTGCTTTCCTTGGCACGGAACCATGTATTGGCGGCATGGACCGTCAACTCCACATTGTTCCGGTTCTTTTCTACAGAAAAAGCGACAAGTGCCTCCGCATCCTCCCGGAAATAGCGATCCAGCTTGGTCACTTTCTTTTCTGCATAATCGATCACATTCTGAGGAAGACTGAGCTTCTTTTCGCTGAACTGAAATTTCATAGTTGCCGCTCCTTTCTTTCGTCCGGGTCTCCCCGGTTCTACCATAACTATACCATGATTTTACAATACGACAAGAGGCGGAGGGTCAACCCTCCGCCTCTTCCAGCAGATCCGACATAATGAGATTGTAAAACAGCTCCGCGTTCTTCTGGAACGCCTTTGTCAGCTCCCGGGCCTGGTGCTCGTTAGGGCTGGTCAGCTGCAGGGTCATCAGATTCCCCATTTCATCGTCCAGCCGCAGCACGGCGACGCTGGAACCGTTCTCCCCGTCCCGGATCTCCGTGCGGACGAAGGCGCTGCGCTTTCGATCCCGGTTGTAGGCCTCCACCGCAGCCTGGGCCTTGGTCTTTACCGTATATGCAATGGAATCCTCCGTCACGCTGCCGTCTCTGCGGCCCTTTTCCGTGATGGTATAGGTCTGGCCGTCGGAACAGGCCAGGTGTCCGGATCGCACCATTTCATCCATGGCGGTGCAGACGTCAAAATAGCTGACGCAGTCGTCCTGGTAGCAAAGCTCATACGTCTCCAGCATGGTCAGCGGGTAATCCACCCGGGCCAGCACAAAAAGGACCAGGATCTTTACATCCATCATACCATGAATAAAACCGTATCGCTGCATCGGCATCCCCTCCCGGCATTTTTCTCCATTATACTCGAACCCGGGCCAAAATACAAGGGCGGAACATTCCCCGGGCCCACGGCATATTCTGGGAGGAAAGGGTGATGCTATGGAACCACGCTTTGCCTTCGTCGGCGGGGACCGGCGGATGGAATACGCCAAGGAGCTGCTGGAGGCCCAGGGCTATGAGATCACCACGGAGAGTGACCCCAACGTGACCCACCTGGTCCTGCCCTGGCCGGCGCTGGGCTCCCCGGGCCGGATCCACCTGGGGCCCACGGTCAATGAGGTCCAGGTCTTTGCGGCAGGCAGGACCGTGCTGGCGGGAAATCCCGGGGTACAGGGAGAATATCTGTTTGAAAAGGCCGCAAATCTTCTGGACTATGCCCGGGATGAACGTCTCCTTTCCGGCAACGCCGAGATCACGGCGGAAGGGGCCGTCGCCCTGGCTATGGAGCGGCTCCCCGTGACCCTGGCCGAGTGTCCCGTTCTCGTCATCGGCTGGGGGC
The DNA here is from genome assembly GCA_934589155.1 of uncultured Oscillospiraceae bacterium. Classification (GTDB taxonomy): domain Bacteria; phylum Bacillota; class Clostridia; order Oscillospirales; family Oscillospiraceae; genus Faecousia. Next base: position 2,407 of record CAKTNP010000022.1, read on the forward strand.
GGATCGGTCAGCTCCTGGCCCGGAAATTGGACGCTCTGGGCGCCCGGGTCACCGTGTCCGCCCGCCGGGACAGGGATCGAGGGCTTATCGACGCCCTGGGGTACCGGCCCGAGGAGACCGGAGTCTTTCGCCTGGGACTGTCCGACTATCGGGTGATCTTCAACACGGTACCGGCCCCGGTCATTTCTCCGAACCAGGCCTCCCAGATCCCGGACCGGTGCCTGTATCTGGAGCTGGCCTCCCAGCCCGGCCTGGATCCCGGAGGACTGGGACCGGATCAATACATTTCCGGCCTAGGCCTGCCGGGCAAATACGCTCCGGAGACTGCCGGGATCCTGCTGGGCCGGGCCATTCTGCGGCTGGTCCGTCAGGAATGTCAAAAAAAGGAGGCAGGATCATGACCATCGGCTTTGCGCTGTGCGGCTCCTTTTGCACCTATGGAAAAGCTTTTCCCGCCATGGAGGCGGTGAAGGACCGATTTCAGAATGTAATCCCCATTTTCTCCGGGGCCTCCGGCTCCGTGGATTCCCGTTTCGGCGCCGCCGTCGACCATCTGGCCCGGGCGGAGGCCATCTGCGGCCGGGAGCCTATCCTGGCTCTGGCCCAGGCGGAGCCCATCGGGCCCAAAAAGCTGCTGGACGCTCTGGTGATCGCACCCTGCACCGGCAACACCCTGGCCAAGCTGGCCTGCGGCATCGCGGACGGCCCCGTGACCATGGCGGCCAAGAGCCACCTGCGGAACGGCCGCCCCGTCCTGCTGGCGGTATCCACCAACGACGGCCTGGGGGCGGCGGCGGAGAACATCGGGCGGCTCCTGGCAAGAAAGCACATCTTCTTTGTCCCCTTCGGCCAGGACGATCCCCATGGCAAGCCCACCAGCCTGGTGGCGGACTTTGGCAGGATCGTTCCTGCTTTGGAGCAGGCCCTGGAGGGGATCCAGATCCAGCCCCTGGTCCTGGGGCCCCGGGCATAGAAAAAGCGCCCTCCGGCGCCGCAAATCACAGATATGAAATAACCCCCGGCATCGTCTCTCACGCGATACCGGGGGTTATTTCGCTGGCTGGATGGGATCGATCATTGGTTAACCTCACTTTCTACAGGATCTGACGCCGCGATAAATCATGCTCCGAAGTACTCTTGATCCGACTGCACACATCTTTCATTCATCTCATAAGCGAGGGGCTTGCGGGGTTTGGTTCTTACGGGTATCTATCTTCAGCGGCGTCTGGGGCTCTTGGAACGTTCGGAGCCTCACAGGGGTCTTCTCAGTACATTGGACTCACCCTTCATGTTGAATTTGGGGGCCGGTTTCTTAGTACATTGGAATCACCCTTTCTGGCTATAATATAGCATGGGGCAGGCCCTTCGGCAAGACGCAATTTTGTACAAATTGCAGCATCTCAAATTGTATCTACCGCAGAATTTTGGCTAATTTGCCCTCCTGTGCTTGTATTTTCATCTTATACATGATAAAATAAAAATGTTGGGCCACAGTGCGCTCTCTGAATCCTATGATAAAAAATCCCTGTTCTGTTGGAAAGCCAACAGACTTTCGTCCCACGCTCGGATATACTGCATCTATAAAATTGCGGCAATGCCGAAAGGAGCCCCTACCAATGAGCGGATCCATGAGAAACATTTCCAAAGCGGAGATCCTGACCCTGAAGGACCAGGTGGAATACCAGCAGGGCCAGGTCGTCAGCAAGACCCTGGCGCAGAACAACGCCGTCAGCATCACCCTGTTTTCCTTTGACAAGGACGAGGAGATCAGCACCCACGCCGCCGGCGGAGACGCCTTTGTGACCTGTCTGGACGGTGTAGGCCGGATCACCATTGACGGCCAGCCCCATGTGCTTCACGAAGGGGAATCCATCGTCATGCCCGCCGGTCATCCCCATGCGGTCTATGGCCAGGAGCAATTCAAGATGCTGCTGGTCGTGGTATTCTGATGCAGCTTTCCTTCCGTGAAGCGGCCGCAGGCCCCCTGCTCCCGGCCCTGATCGGTCTCAGCCGGGCGGCGGACGCCAGCGCCCGGGAACCGGACGAGGCGGTATTCTCCCTCCTGCGGGAGGGCCTTGCCCAAGGAGATGTCCCGGAGGCTTCCTGCCTTCTTGCCCGGATCCGTACGGAAAAAGCCCGGCTGATCCCGGGCTGCGCGGCCTGCGCCAGCCCCTGCGGCCGGACGGCAGACCCCACGCCGGAGGAATTGTGCTCCGATGATGCGGAGGTCCTGGACCGAAAAGGCCGGATCCTGGTGCTTGCCGGGGCGGCGGCCTCCCGTGCCCCGGGCCTTACTCTCCTGCGGGCAGTGTTCGCTCTAGGAGAACACTGGACCCCGGAACAGCTGGATCAATTGATCCAAGAGCTTTCATGAGCAAAGCCACCAGCCATGCCGGTGGCTCTTTTTTCGTGAAAAGGGTAGGCCCTCCGATAATTCGGAGGGCCTACCCTTTATTCTGATAGTACCCATTTCCCGCCGGTGCCCTTGGACACCCGGCCCAGGCTGAGGGCACGATTCAGGGCGGCGCAGATCATGGCCTCCACCTGGGTCCCCATGCGGGTATAGCCCAGGAGCTTGGTCGCCTCTCGGATCAGATCCTCCTCCGACAGGCTCACCTGGTCCGAAAGGACCCGGCACAGGGCGTTGACCCCCTCTTCCAGGGGCACGTCCTTGGCCTCCCGTTTGCCGTCTCCCTGACCGCTGGCCCGAAAGCCTCTGTACGCCTCAGGATCCTGCTCCGGGGCCCAATAGACCCGGATCTCCTCCTGCTCCGTCTGGGGCAAATGCAACCCCAACAGGATCTGTCCGAACTTCTCCTGAACCCGAGCCCCGGCCCGGGTCAGGCTAAAACACTGGGTCAGCCGCCGCAGGAGCAGGGGCTCCGTAATGGGCGCCTCCCGGTCCAGGATCTTTCGCACTGTCCACCGGAGTTTTTCGTCATAAGCCCCTCCGGCCAGTTCCTCCGACGGGACCTTCAGCTGGGGCAATCTGGCTGCCTGGTAGAGCTCCGCTCCCGGCTCTGCCCTGTCCACCCGGATGGCCGAAGCCAGCGGTGGCTTTTCCGTTTCCGGGGCCCGGGGTTCGGGCTTATCCTGCACCGGGGGCTCCTGCTCTGCTTTCCGGGCCTTGGCCTCTGCCACGGCCTTTCTCACCCGGTCCAGCTCCTTTTCTCGGTTATCCCACCAGTCCATAGTCCACACCCGGAGGATGCTCCAGCCCAGGCCCTCCAGCACAGAGAGCTGGGCCAACTCCCGGTCTCGGGTGGTCTTGGCGGTGCCATAACTGTCGCCGTCCAGCAGGATACCAAGCAAGTATTCTTCCGGGTTCTCGGGATCTACCACACCGATGTCGATCCGGTAAGCCGAGTGACCCACGGGCCGGTCAGTCTGGAGCCCCGCCGCCTCCAGGTCTCGGCAGATCGCTTCGGCCACGGCCTGCCGCCGGATCCCCGCCTGGCGCAGACTTTCCTCGCTCTGGGCCAGGGGCTTTCCGGAGGCATATTCCAAAAAGCGCTTCAGCTCCGCCACGCCCCGGGCTCCGGTCTTGCTGAGGTCGATCTGATCCGGGGTCAGGGTGGAAAACACCACCATTTCACATCGGGCCCGGGACACGGCCACGTTCAGCCGCCGCCAGCCGCCGTCTCGGTTCAGGGGGCCGAAATTCATGTACACCTTCCCCGTCTCGTCGGGGCCGTAGCCCACGGAAAACAGGATCACGTCCCGTTCGTCGCCCTGGACATTTTCCAGGTTTTTGATGAATACCGGTTCCTGTCCCTCATAGGCCCACCGCTCCAGCTCCGGATCCGTCAGGCAGGCATCATTCAACAGGTCATCGATCAGGTTCTGCTGGGAAATGTTGAAGGTCACCACGCCGACGCTTCGTTTCCGGTCCTTGGGGTCATGGCAGCGTCGCTTCAATTCCGCCACGATAGCCTCCGCCTCAGCCCGGTTCTGCCGGGTCTTGCCCCGGGAAAACACCCCGTCCACGGGAACCAGATTCACCTTGGAGGCCCGGTCGTTCACCGAGGGGAAGGTATAGAGCTTGCTGTCATAGAACTCCGTATTGCTGAAGGCAATGAGGCTCTCATGCCGGGACCGGTAGTGCCACAAAAGATGGGTCTGCGGCATATTCAGGGCCAGGCAGTCGTCCAGAATACTTTCCAGGTCCTCCAGGTCCAGGTTCTCCTCGTCCACACCGTTGGTAGCGAAGAAGGAGGTCGGCGGCATCTGCTTGGGGTCGCCCACGATCACTGCGTTTTCGCCCCGGGCCAGGGCGCCTACGGCTTTGCTGGTAGGCAGCTGGGAGGCCTCGTCAAATACCACCAGGTCAAAGGGCTTCCGGTTGGGGTCCAGATACTGGGCCGCGGAAATGGGGCTCATAAGCATACAGGGGCACAGCCGCGGCAGCAGCTCCGGCAGCTGCTCAAAGAGCCTGCGAATGCTGACCCCCCGGCCGCCGCTGCGGATGGCCCGCTGCAGGATCCCCAGCTCAGAGCTCTGGGCCCCCTCCTTCGTAAAGTTGGGAACCCGGGCGGCCAGGCGGCAGTAGATCTCCCGCCGGGTCAGGTCCGTAAGCCGCCGGTCCGTTTCCTTGAACTGGCGGATCTTCTCGTTGAACACGGCGCCAGAGAAATTCCCAAGCTCCGGTGCGGCGTCAATGGCCGCCATGGCCAGGGCCCCGCTGACGGCCTTTTCAAAGGCGGGCAGCAGCTGCTCCCGGTCCATTCCGGCCTCGCAGGCCCGGACCAGGGCATCCAGCCCCAGGTCTCGGACCTCATGGGCCGCGGCGTTCCAGGTGATCCATTCCTTCAGGCCGTTTTGCTCCGTCCGCAGAGCCCGGCACAGATCCCCCTCCGCAGAGAACCAATCGGCCCCCTCCGCCGGGGCGACTTCCAGCAGTGCATACAGTGCTCCCCTGTTTTCTTCCAATTTTTCCCAGCCCCTGCACCAGGCCGTCAGAGTCGGATCCAGACTCCGGTTCCCGCCGAAGCTCCGACACAGCTCCTGGGCATCCAACTCCCGCAGTCTGTCCCAGCTGTTCCGGGCCTCCCGGGCCAGGGCGGCAATACCGCTCCAATCCGTATCCCGGCCCCGGTCCAGGTCTCCCAGGCTGCCGCCGGTCTCCGCCAATAGCCGCCGGGCGGCGGCCTGTTCCGTCTGATATTGGGTCAAAAGGGTCAGGTCCTGGCCCATAGCATCCCTGTCCACGGTACCCAGAGCATCGGCACTTAGGGCCTTGGCCAACTTGTTCTGTCCCAGAGCCTTGGCCAGAACCCACTTCTTCTCGGTTTCCTTCCATTGGGTCAGGAGCGCACGTCCGTCCCGGTCCAGGAAGCCTTCCCGCCACCGAGTCAGAAGCTCGCTTCTTCCCTGCTCGGCGGCAAGGGCGTGGGCGCAGAGATCCTCCACCCGCTCCAGGTCCCGATACAGGCTCTGGGATCCCGCCCAGGCCCGGGGGACCCGCTGCCAAAAAGCCAACTCCCGGGCCACCGCCGTCAGCCGCTCCAGGCCCGCCCGGCTGCCGGGCTCCGGCATGGACAGGACTCCAAGCAGGGCCCGCTCCGCCGTCTTTGCCTGGGCCAGGGTCATCTCATAGGCTTCTAAAGTCTCCGGTAGCTGCTGGCGCAGATGCTGGGAATACTGGCGGCACCGGACCCGGCTCAGGGGATGGTCCTTGGCGCCGCCCGCCGCCCGGCCTGCCGCCGCCAGCTGGGAGACCGCGTCCCGCCGGGCCGTCAGTTCCTGAGCCGTCAGGCTGCCGAATTCCGGCGGCAGCGTTCCGATGTCCGGTGCGTCCCGGAATGCCTCATAGCGGTTCACCAAGTCAAACAGAGTCATGCCGCAGGGCTGGATTTTATGCAGAGCCTCCGCATAGCCGTCCAGGTCCCGGCGCAGACCGGCGATCCGCTCTGCCTCGGCGGCGAAGGCCTCCGGCGATTTGTCCTTCGTGACCTCCGTTGCCTCCTGAAGCTGGGTCAGCAGGTCCTTTTTCTTAGATTTATTGGAGTGGAGCTCCAGGCAGAATGGGCCGATGCCGATGGCGTCCAGCCGCCGCTGGACTACCTCCAGGGCCGCCATTTTCTCTGCCACAAAGAGCACGGACTTGCCCTGGGCCAGGGCGTTGGCAATGAGGGCCGTAATGGTCTGGGATTTTCCCGTTCCCGGAGGGCCGTGGAGTACGAAGCTCCTGCCCTGGGAGGCGGCCTCAATGGCATAGAGCTGGGAGGCGTCCGCCGGAAGGGGCAACAGGGCCCCGTCCTCCGGCACCCGGTCCCCGATGGTCATTTCCTCAGCTGGCCAGGAGAGTTTCCCGTCCATAAGACTCCGGACGATCTTATTCTTCGCCAGATCCTCGGACCGGTTGCGGATGTCGTTCCACATGACGAACTGAGAGAAGGAGAAAATACCGAGATAGGCGGATTCCAGTACGTCCCAGCGGCTCTCGCCCATGACGGCCTTCCGCAGGATGGTGAACACCTTCCGCATATCGATGCCGTGGTCGTCCTGGGGCAGAGGGTCCAAGCCCCCCACCTGGATGCCGAAATCCTGCTTCAGCTTTTCCAGCAGGGTGATATTCATCTGGGGATCTTCGTCCCGAAGCCGGATCACGTAGCCCTGGGCGGCGGATTTCCGGACCATTTCAACGGGCAGCAGCACAACGGGAGCGAACCGAGGCTTCTGACTCCGAGGATTCTCATACCATTTGAGCAGCCCCAACGCCAGATACAGGGTATTGGCGCCGTTTTCCTCCAGATTGGTCTTGGAAGCCCGGTACAGCTCCTTTACGCTCTTGGCGCACTCCGTCTCCGTATAGCAGGTCCTGAGCCGCTTGTTCTTGAATTCCGCGGCAATGACCTGGCTCAGGCCCTCCAGCTCATGGAGATTTTCCATGGTGAAGCTGTCCGTGGTCCGGTGCCAATCCTCAGGCCGGGGCAGCACGGAAAAATCGCCATCATCGGCCAGAGCATCTTCCAATTCATCCAGGGACGAGGACAAAATAGGCAGCACCGTCCGGGTCAGGCGCATATTGATGAGGGCGTTCCGCAGTCCCAGGTCCAGAAGTTTTCGTTCCCATTGGGTCTTTTTCGACAAGGGGCCGCCGGTCTCCGGCTCCACCGCCACGGCTTCCGGCACCGCCTGGGGTGCCCCGCTGATTTTCTGCTCCGGCAGGGACAGGTCGATTTTCCAGCCCGTATCGGTCTGCACCCGGGCCGGAAGGGGCAGCACGCCGCTGAGCCGTGCCCGGTGCACATCCAGAATACACTCCAGCCGGTCGCCGTCGGCCATTTCCGCCTCCGCCGCCCGTCCGGCCTTGTCAAAGGACAAATTCTTCCCCGCCGCCAAGGCCGTGGCCTCCACCACGGTGATCTCGTTGACCCCCGCCGCCAGGCGCTTGGTCACCAGGGTCCCGTCATACTGTACGGATTCCGGGAAGGACCGCTCCTCCAGCCACAGGCCGGGGAAAATATGGTCCTTCTGCACCACCAGAATGGAGTGCAGGCCCATAGCCTCCAGGCAGGCGGCATACAAAAGGCTCAGATCCAGGCAAGTGCCCATATGCTGGGCCAGCACCGCGTCACACAGCCGGACCCGCTGGCCCGGCTGGCCGAAGCTGGCCGGAGGCACGGCGTAGACCAGGTTCTCCTCCTGCAGGGCAGCGTACACCGCTCCGGCCTGGCTCAGGACCCGGTTGGGATCCTGGGACTGGTATCCGTCCAGGGAGGGGTCCCCGGTCCACTTCCCCAGGATCTCCGCCCCCCGGGCCAGGATCCCCGCCAGGGCCGGATGGTTGGGGGTCACGAAGGCCGCCAGCAGCTCCGGGTAGACCCCGGTGCCCTGCCACTGGTCAAAGGACAGCACCTCCACCTCTCCCCGGAAGGATGCCAGTTCCCGGCCGTCCTTCTCCAGGCGCACCGTGATCTCTCCCCGCTCCTGCTCCGTCAGGCTCCCCAGATACTCCGGGTCCAGCGGCAGGTCCGGCTCCCGCAGGCACAGGCTCTGCCCCCCTGGCAGCAGGTCCAGATGCTTCCGCTCCTCCCGGCAGAAGCCGGGTCTGGCCGCAATGACCAATTCCCCGTCTGTCAGTGGCTCCGTCCCCTGGTTGGTCACCGTTACGGACCGCAGAAAGCGGACCTGATTCTGGTGCAGGGCGTAGTTCACCACGGGAAGGAGCTCCGCCTCCACGCGGAACATTTCCCGATTTTCCTGCGCCGTTTTCTCCTGATCCATGTGTTTCACATCCCCAATATCGGCTTTTTGAACGATTATACCACGGCCGCCCCTTCGGCGCAACGGCAGGTCTTGGAGTTCTTTGCCGATCCTGGGCGGTTTTCATTGCAATTTCCCCGAAAAGCGAATATACTGATAGGGACCATTCCCGGCACCGGCCGGTTTTCAGAAAGGAACCCCCATGGACAAGCGGAGCATCTGCCTCATCAACGATTCCTTCCCTCCCGTCATTGATGGCGTGGCCAACGCCGTGGTGAACTACGGCCGGGAAATACAGGCCCACTACGGGAACGCCGCAGTGGTGACCCCCTATTATCCCGACGCCGACGACGGCGTCTTTCCCTTCCCTGTGCTGCGCTATCCCAGCATCGACTCTACCAAGCTGGTAGGCTACCGCACCGGCTTTCCCCTGTCCGCCGAGCTCATGGCCCAGATCGAGGCGCGGCACTTTGACCTGATCCACACCCACTGCCCCGTGACCTCCACCATTTTGGCCCGGATGCTGCGGGAAAGGCTGAATATTCCCCTGGTGTTCACTTACCACACCAAGTTCGACATCGACATTGCCAACGCCATCCACGGCAAGCTCCTGCAGGAGACCTCCATCCGCCTTTTGGTGGACAACATCTCCGCCTGCGACGAGGTCTGGACCGTGAGCCGGGGCGCCGGGGAAAACCTCCGCTCCCTGGGCTATGAGGGAGACTATCTCGTCATGCCAAACGGCGTGGACTTCCCCGCCGGGCGTCTGCCGGAGGACCGGGTGGCGGCAGTCACCGCCGAATTGAATCTGCCCAAAAATATCCCTCTGTTCCTGTTTGTGGGCCGGATGATGTGGTACAAGGGCATCCGCATTATTCTGGACGCTCTGAAAGCTCTGAAGGACGGCGGAACGGGTTTCCGCATGGTCTTTATCGGCAAGGGCACCGACGAAGAGGAGATCCACCGCTATGCGGAATCTCTGGGCCTTATGGACTGGGTCTTTTTCCACGCTCCTATCTATGACCGAGAGATCATCCGGGCCTGGTACTGCCGGGCGGACCTGTTCCTCTTCCCCTCCACCTTCGACACCAACGGTCTGGTGGTCCGGGAGGCGGCAGCCTGTAACCTAGCCAGTGTGCTGATTGAGGGCAGCTGCGCCGCTGAGGACGTGACCGACGGACAGAACGGATTTTTTATCCAGGAAAACGCCCAGTCCATGGCGGAACTGCTTAGGGTCCTGGCGCCGGACTGGGAGCGGATGCGTCGAGTGGGTGAAAACGCCCAAAAGGAGATCTATCTCTCCTGGGAGGACTCCGTAGCCGGGGCCTGCCGCCGATATGAGATCGTTCTGGAGAACTTCCGTCTGGGCCGGTATCCCGCCCACAAGACCATGGCCGAAGGACTGCTCCGGGGCACGGCGGAATATCTGGACGCCATCAACACCATCCGGGCCCTGCCGGGCCAGCTCCGCCAGGCCATTGACGAAGCCGCCCGGGAAAACCGGCTCCGGGCCGAAGATAATCGGCAGAAGCGCCAGGAGCAGTGGGAAAATTTCCGTCAGCGCTTGGACCGGTATCTATAACCCCATATACGGCAATGCCCCCGGCTCTCACCGGGGGCATTCGTGTATGTATTCACCCAGATTTGCATACGCTTCGTCAGAGACTTCAGCCAGCTTTTACCGGTGAAATAGCGGACATAGGCATTTGAGGCTGGCCAAACCAAAGATGCCGCCGCGCGTATCCTCGTCCCGGACGTAGATCTCCTAGGCCCGGGAATTGCTCTTGGCCTGCAGGCTGGTTCCAATCACAAGCGCTTTCTTTATAGAATCAACCTCCTGACGCGGATGTTCTCCGCTTGATTTCGACTTCATTATACCTCTTAAAGCCCGGTTTAAGTCAAGGGTGTTCACGGCTTTTTACAAATTCCGAGGCCTTGGCCATTGCCTCTTGCCAGAAGCCCGGCTTTTGTGGTATGGTTATGGTATCTTTTCTTTGGGAGGTCCCCTATGATCCGTACTTACCGTCCCTCCGATGACGCCTCTCTGCTGGCCCTGTGGAACACCGCCGGGGCCGCCATGGGCTATGCCCCGCTGTCTCCCGCCGCCTTTCACGCCCGGATCCCGGGGAATCCTGATTTCTCCCCGAGGCTCACCTTCCTTCTGGAACAGGATGGGGCCATTCTGGGCTTTGTCACTGGCTGCACCGGCGGCAGCACTCCCCAGGGGGACCGCAAGGGCTATCTCACCTGCCTGATTCTGGCTCCGGAGGCAGACACCGACGAAAACACCGGCCTGCTGCTTAGAGCTTTGGAGGGGGCACTCCGGGCCATTGGCCGGGAAAAGCTGGCTCTTTCCTTCTTCAATCCCATGCGCCTGCCCTGGATCCTTCCCGGGACCCCGGGCCACCAGCACAACAACGTGCCGGGAGCCGCGGTGGACTGGCCCCTCTATACCCGGATGCGGGACCTGGGTTATGCGGAACGGTCCCGGGAGCAGGCCATGTACCTGGACCTTTCCGCCTTCGTCTATCCGAAGACCATTATGGAACAAGAGGCCGTCATGGCGCAGAAAGGCTACACCGTAGCCCAATATGACGGCTCCCACCACAGCGGGCTTCTGCCTATGCTGGAGTCTCTGGGCAGTCCCCTGTGGATCTCGGAGATCACCGAAGCGGCGGCCCGGGGCCAGCGGCTGCTGGTGGGGCTTCATGGCAGTACCGTGGCCGGCTTTGCCGGGCCCATTTACCCGGAGAAAACGGGCCGGGGCTACTTCGCCGGCATCGGCGTAGGCCCTGCCTTCGAGCACCACGGCCTGGGCACCCTGCTGTTTTATCGGCTGTGCCAGGCGGAAAAGGATGCCGGGGCCCAGTATATGTCCCTGTTCACCGGGGTATCCAACCCGGCCCGGCTGATCTATGAGGGGGCCGGATTTCAGACAAAGCGGGTTTTTTCCGTGCTGGAAAAGAATCTGTGATTTCAGTCGTTTTTACACATTCTTCAAAAGAGCGTCTATTTTAGGCGCTCTTTTTGTCGTTTTCCCATTCTTTTCCCCAATTTCCGGGTTTTGTCCAAAGGGTCAAGATTGACAGAATCCCGCCCTATGGGCTAAAATGGGCAAGAATTACGTCTGACGGAAGGGGCGGCTTCCATGAAAAAAAGTCAAAACCACAGCATTTTCACTCCGGCCTCCTATGACGCCGACGTGGTGGAGAGCAAAAATCAGCACTGCCCCCTGCCGGAGGATTACTCCTTTATCCGGGAGGATCGTCCCTTTCGCCTGTGGGCCGGATTTCTCTACAGCCTGACCAAGATCGTCGGTTTTCTCTACTGCAAGGCCGTACTGCACCTGCGCTTTCAGAATCGCCGGATCTTGAAGGCGTACCAAGATCGCGGCATTTTTCTCTTCGCCAACCACACCCAAGAATTCGGCGACGTTGTGATCCCCGCCCTGGCTGTCCGGCCCCAGCGGATCTATACCATCGCCAGCACCGCCAATTTGGGGATCCCCGTCATCGGCAAGCTGCTGCCCGCCATTGGGATCCTGCCCATTCCGGAGGGCATCCGTAGGACCCGGGAGTTTATGGAATCCGTCCGGACCCGGAGCCGCCAGGGCCACTGTATCGTGGTGTACCCCGAGGCTCACGTCTGGCCCTATTACACCAGCATCCGGCCCTTTCCCGCCACCTCCTTCCGCTTTCCCGTAGAGGAGGGCGCCCCCAGCTTCGCCATGACCACCACCTATCAAAAGCGCCGCTTCGGACGCCGCCCCAAGGTCACAGTGTTCCTGGACGGGCCCTTTTTCCCCGCCGAAGGATTGACCTCCCGGAAGGAAAAGCAGGAGGACCTGTGCCGTCAGATCCATGACTGCATGGTTCGGCGCAGCACCCAGAGCAATTGCCAATATATCCACTATGAAGTATCGACGCCCCTTTCCTCAAAATAGGAGGCCCTCCCATGAACATTCTCTACTGCGGCGACGGCAACATTGAGCAGGGCCTAACCCTGTCTCTTCTGTCCCTTTTGGAACACCAACGGGAACCCCTGCAGGTCTATGTCCTCACCGCCGGGCTCAGCTGGCAGGGCAAGGACTACCGCCCCATTTCCCAGAACTCTCTCCGAACCCTGGAGCAATATGTGCAGAAGCGCAGTCCCGAGAGCAGCATTTCCCGGTTCGATATTACGGACCTGGTACTTGCCAATCTGCCAGAGGCCAACATGGGCACCCGATTCACCCCCTGTTGTATGCTGCGGCTCTATGCCGACCGAATCCCGGAGCTGCCGGGCCGACTGCTGTACCTGGATACGGACGTACTGTGCCGGGGCAACCTGTCGGAGTTCTACCATCAAGATCTGGGAAACGCCGAATTGGCCGGAGTTCTGGACTATTACGGCCGGTGGTTTTTCCGGAAACGGCCTCTGCACATGGATTATCTCAACTCCGGCGTTCTCCTGCTGAACCTTGCCCGGATCCGGCAGACAGGGCTCTTTGCCCGGTGCCTGGACCGCTGCACCACCAAAAATATGTTTATGCCCGACCAATCCGCCATCAACAAGCTGGCGGAGGAGAAGATCATCCTGCCCCGAAAGTACAACGAACAGCGGAAACTGAAAAAGGACACGGTCCTGCAGCATTTCACCACCAGCTTTCGACTGTTTCCCTTGTTCCATACGGTTTGCGTAAAGCCCTGGGACCGGAAAGGTCTCCACAACACCCTGAAGCTCCACGAATACGACGGGCTGCTGGCAGAATTCGACGCCTATGCCGCCCAGAAAGGACGTGCCCAGACATGAGTTCTATCGTACCCGTTTTCTTTACCATCAACGACGGCTACGCCCCCTATCTCGCCGTGGCCCTGCATTCTCTGATCCGGAACGCGGATCGGAGCCGCCATTACAACATCCATGTGATCTATCAGGATCTGTCCCCGGTAAACCGGGAAAAGCTGGCCGCCATGGAGACAAGCTATGCCTCCGTGTTTTTCCAGCAGATGGAGGAAACTCTCACCGGCATCGAGGACTCCGATGAGGCCAAGCTCCGCTGCGACTATTTCACCCTGACCATCTACTACCGGCTGTTCCTGGGCGACATGTTCCCCCAGTACGACAAGGGGATCTATCTGGACAGCGACATCGTAGTCCCGGGCGACGTATCCCGGCTCTATGACCTGGACCTGGGAGCGAGCATCGTGGGTGCCTGCCACGATTTCTCCATCGAGGACGCGCCTCCCCTGGTCCACTACGTGGAGCAGGCCGTGGGCGTTCCCATCGGGGAATATGTGAACTCCGGCGTTCTGCTGCTGAACCTGAAAAAAATGCGGGAGCTGCACTTCGGTCAGGAATTCCTGTCCCGGCTGAACCGGTTCCACTTCAACTGCCTGGCCCCGGACCAGGACTATCTCAACGCCATGTGCAACGGACGGATCCTGTACCTGGACAAGACCTGGGACACCATGCCCCAGAAGGGCAAGCCGGAGGTGGAAAACCCCCAGCTCATTCACTATAATCTTTTTGACAAGCCCTGGTGCTATGACGACATTCAGTACCAGAACGTATTCTGGCACTATGCCGCCGAGACCCCCTATTATAACGAGCTTCGGCAGCAGCTGGCTTCTTACGGCGAGGCGGCCAAGGCCCACGACCGGGAGAGCTTCCAAAGCATGGGCGAGAAGGCCATGGAGATCCCCGGCCAAGAGGTCACCTTCCAAAAAATGGCGAATAAAGGAGAGGCCATTCGGATATGTTCATAGGCGGAAGTAAAAAAGCGGTGGTAGACAACATCGCCCGGGCGGCGGAGGCCGGACAGTTCTACGACAAGGTAGAGGTGGACGACCCGGACCTGACCGAGGACGAGAAGTCGGCCCTGATCCGGAAATTTCTGAAAAAGCACAAGACTCCGGCCTACGATATGGCCAACTGGGGCGCCCGGTGCATCACGGACACCGTGTCCCGGATCGAGAACAAGAACACGGAATATGTGGGGCTGGACAACATCCGGGGCATCACCACCGGCGCCATCATCACCAGCAACCACTTTAACCCCCTGGACAACACGGTAGTCCGGGAGGCCTTGAAAAAAATGGGCAAAATGCGGATGTACATCGTCAGCGAGGAGACCAACTTCGCCATGAAAGGCCTGGTGGGCTACCTTATGAACTACATGGACACCATTCCCATCTGGCGGACCAATCAGCGCTATATGGGCGGCGAGTTCGTGGACATGATCCGGGAGCTCATGGAAAAGAAGCAGATGCTTCTCATCTACCAGGAGCAGGAAATGTGGTTCAACTACCGCAAGCCCCGGCCCCCCAAGCGGGGCGCCTATTACTACGCCGCCCAATTCGGCGTACCCGTGATCTCCTGCTTTGTGGAGCTGCGGGACCTGCCGGAGCGGGAGAATGCGGAGTTCCTCAAGACCCGGGCCGTGGTCCACATTCTGCCCACCATTTACCCGGATCCCGCCCTCAGCCCCCGAGAGAACAGCTTCCGCATGATGGAGCAGGACATGCGCCAGAAGCGTGAGGCCTACGAGGCGGCCTACGGCAAGCCCCTGACCTACGAATTTGACCTCTCGGACATTGCCGGCTGGCAGCCGGAGGCATAACAAAAGGCACACGACTTCGTCGTGTGCCTTTCTTGTTACTTTCCGCTGAACACGGGGAAGAAGCTGTATTCGCCGTAGTCCTTCAGAGGCTTCATGGCCTTGAGGACCTCCATGTCCTCCGCCGAGATCTCAAAGTCCACCCCGGCGTTGTCCGCCATATGCCGGGGATTGGCGGCCTTGGGCAGGGGCAGGGTCCCCAGCTGGAGATCATAGCGGATGCACAGCTGGGGCACGGAAACGCCGTACCACTCCGCCATGTCCCGGACCTCCGGGCTCTTCAGGATCTCGCCGTGGGCCACGGGAGAGTATGCCTCCACCAGGATCCCGTTGTCCCGGCAGAAGGCCAGCGGCGCAAAGGTAGGTGTCCCCCACGGCCCGCCAGGCCGCCCGGTTGCTCTCGTCATAGTTTCCTGGGCAAAGCAGTAGTCCACCCCGTCCCACTGGGTCATCCAGCCGTTTTGGACAAGGAAATGGCGGTCTGGGTATAAACCAATGAGGCGGAAACCGTCTCCGCCGGAGCGGCGGGCGTTCTCCCGTTGCTTTGACAGTCGCACAGCGCCAAGGCCATTGCCGCAATCAACAATACCAAAATTCGTCCTTTTTTCATGATCCTACCTCCCGGTGCAATTTCCGACATTTGCTTGGTTTCATTATAGGATCCGCTCGTATATTTGTCTATATAAAAATATTGATTTTGCTTGCAATATATGGGATGTTTTTGCATTTTGCGGGATCGCGGAAGCTCCTCCCATGAAACAGTCAAGGGGAGGCACCGAGCCGGTGTCTCCCCTCAAACAGGAATCCATATGCGCTTCTGCCGCCGGACCGATGGGCCCGGCGGATATTCGGCTTAAGGCCGCTTTTTCACGGCCCGCAGCATATAAAGCGGCGTAGCGCCGTAAAATTCCTTTTCCCGCTGGCTCCAAAGGCTTTCCGTCACGTCCCGTACAAAGGAAACATCGGTGCAGGGCAGCTGGCAGAGCACGCCCACATCAAAATCCGGGCGCTGGGCCGACCCGAATACCCGATAGTTTTCCGGGTTCAGCTCGGTGTCGATGTACTCATAGGAACCGTCGTGGGTAAAGCCCCGGCCATATTTTTTGAGGCCCTCCCGCTCCCGGCGGATGGCCTCCTCCCGCACCGCCCCCGGCCGATAGGGCAAGTGCCAGTTTGCGTCAAAAATCAGCAGCACGCCGCCGGGCTTTAATACCCGCAGCCACTCCCCATAGACCCGCAAATGCTCCCGGATAATATGGGTCACGTTGCGGCTGACCACCAGATCAAAGGTATCGTCCGGGAAAGGCAGGGCGCCGAAGTCCCCCTGCATCAAAACCGGCGACACGCCGAACCGGGCCGCATTTTCCCTGGCGTGGGCCAGCATACCGGCGGAGCCGTCCACCCCCGTGACCGTGTGTCCGGCCCGGGACAGCAGAATTGAAAAGAATCCCGGCCCGCACCCGGCATCCAGGATCCGCAGAGGGCGGTCAGAGGGGGCGTTGGCTTCTATGATCTCCAGCCATTTTTCCGGCCGGTCCGTACCGAATTCCTCTTCCACATAGCTGTTGTAGTTGTCGGAACGGACGGTCCAGCTTTCGTTGATCTGTTCCTGTGTCAGCATGGCATAAGCTCCTTTTTATCATAATACAGCGTTTACAAGCTGCTTCGTATATGGCTGTTCGGGTGCGTAAATGATTCTCTCCGTCGGCCCCTGCTCCACGATCCTTCCGTCATGGAGCACATAGGTTCTGCCGCAAAACCCGCTGACCAGCGCCAGGTCGTGGGAGATGAACAGCAGCGACAGCCCGTCCTGCCGCCGTATTTCGTTCAATAAACCGATGATCTGGGCCTGCACGGAGACGTCCAGCGAGGAGGTCGCCTCATCGCAGATCAGAAGCCGGGGCTTCTGGGCAATGGCCCTTGCGATGGCGGCTCTTTGACATTCGCCGCCGCTGACCTGGCCGGGACGGAGCTTCAGAAGCTGCGGGTCCAGCCCTACCTTTTCAAAAAGCTCCTTCGCCTCCGCTCCGCGCCGTGACCGGTCCGGCATCACGATCCGCAGCGCCTCGTCCAGGCTCTCCCCCAGGGTCAGCCGGGGGTCGAAGGAGGACCGGGGCTCCTGGAAGATCATTTTCATGTCCCGGTACGCCGCCCGCAGGGCCGAACCCTTCGCTTCCGTCAGTTCCGTGCCGCACAGCCTGACGCTGCCGCTGTCCGGCCGGATCAGCCGGGTAACGATTCGGGCCAGCGTGGATTTTCCGGAGCCGCTTTCTCCTACAATGCCGACACATTCCCCGGCTTCTACGGTCAGGGAGACGTCGTCCACCGCCCGGAGCCTTTGCCCGCCAGGCGTGCGAAAGGTCTTTGTCACATGGCTCACGTCAAGGATCGTCTGCATGGCCGAGTGTCTCCTTTCCGCAAAGTGTCCAGTGACGCCCGCTTACCGTGTAGGGCCCCAGGGCCGCCTGCCGGCAGTCCTCCCGCCCATGGGGACATCTGGGCGCAAAAGCGCAGCCCCGTTCGGGGAGAATCTCCGGTTTCCGGCCGGGGATCCCCTGGGGCAGCTTTCCGTTCAGCCGGGGCACCGCCGCAAGCAGGGCGCGGGTGTAGGGGTGGGCCGGGTGGTTCAGTACCTCGCTCCGGGGCCCGTACTCCACGATCTGGCCGCCGTACATGACGGCCACCTGGTCCGCCAGCTTCGCCGCGGCGCCCATGTTGTGGGTGATCATCAAAATAGCCGTTCCGTATCGGGCCCGCAGGCCCAGCAGCTCCTCCGCCACCTGGGCCTGGGCCGTCACGTCCAGAGCGCTGGTGGGCTCATCCGCCAGCAGGACCGCAGGCTCCAGCGCCATCGCCGCCGCAATGGCCACCCGCTGGTTCATGCCGCCGGAGAGCTGCGCGGGGCAGCTCTCCAGGATCCGCTCCGGATCCTGAAAATCCACGCTCCGCAGCAGCGCCGCCGCTTTTTCTCTGGCTTTCTCTTTCGTAACGGACCGGTCGTGGGCGCGCATTGCGTCGTAAAACTGCTTGTGGATCCTGCGAATGGGATCCAGCGACGCCCCCGGCTCCTGAAAGACGGCACCGATCTCTTTGCCCCGGATCGACCGCATCTGCCGGGGGGACATCTGCCGCAGATCATTTCCCCGGAAAAGTACCTGTCCCTCGGTGATCTCTACCCGTCCGGGCAGCTGCAGAATGGCTTGGAGCAACGTACTCTTGCCGGAGCCGCTCTCCCCGATCACGCAGAGGATCTCTCCCTTGTCCAGGGTCAGATCCACGCCGCGCAGGACAGCCCTCCGGGCCTCCGGATAGCGTACCGTAAGGTTTCGGATCTGGACCAAATGGTTCTCCCGCACAGAATGCGCCTCCTTTCGCCGGCCCTGTTCACTTCTTCACGCAGGTCTTGTAATTGATATGATAGTAGTCCACGGGAGACTGCTCCAGGCCCTCCACGGTGTCCTTCATGGCCATGTACATATTCAGGTGGAAGATGTTGCAGTAAGCATTTTCGGACAGCACGATCTCATCGATTCTCTTGGTAAGCTCCGCGCGTCTGCCGGTGTCGAACTCCACGGCCAGCTCCGCCAGCAGGCTGTCTACCTCGGCATTGGAATACCGGCCGAAGTTATTGGTGCCGCCGGTGCCGTAGCTGTTCATCATATAGGAATAGGAATCACCGGTAGGCATCGTAACCTCGGCGTACACGCTCAAATCAAATGTGCCTGCATGGCCGCGATCCTCTGTGCTGTCCAATTGCTCCACCCTGACATCCATCCCCAACTGGCGCAGCGCGGACTGCAGCGCCTGACTGGTCTGAGGCAGTCCCGTGCGGCCATAGGTAATGATCTGCAAAGAGACTCTTTTCCCGTTCTTATCCAAAAAACCATCGCCATCAGAATCCGTATAGCCGCTCCGAGCCAGCAAGGCTCTTGCGCCCTCCATGTCAAAGTCGGGAACATTGGTCAGGGACGCCTCGTCGCTGAAGGCCGTTGTTGCCGGGAAAGTGGATTTTGCGGGGGTCCCCGCGCCGTTGACCAGGACGCCCGCATAGTTCACGCGGTCGATTGCCATACAGACCGCTTTGCGGAAGTTGGGATCTCCCGTAAATTCATGTTCCAGGTTAAAATACACCTTATATACGCGGGAGGTTGCTGCCTGGGAGATTTTGAAGCCGCTCGTCCCGTCGAACAAGTCCCGGGCGTCATAGGGAAGGCCGTAGCAGGCGTCCAGCTCCCCCTTCTGCAGGGCAAGGGTGGAGGCGTCCAGGTCATTGGTGGCACGGATAGTCACATGCTTGCTGGCAGGCTTTCCGGCCCAGTAGCCGTCAAAGGCGTCCAGCTCCAGCCGCTCATTTTCCACATATTCCACCAGCTTAAAGGGCCCTGTTCCCACCGCGGCGCTGCCGTCCGGGTTCAGGCTCTTCACGTCCACGATCCCGGAATAGGGATCGCACAGGCAGTTGGGGAGCACCGGGTTCGGCTCCCGGGTGGTGATTTTCAGGACATTGCCGTTGGCCTCCATGGAGGCAATATTCAGTTCCTTCTCCGCGCGGCTCTGCATGGAGCAAGTACGCTCCAGCGATGCCTTCACCGCGGCGGCATCCATGACATTTCCGCTCTGGAACAGCACGCCGTCTCGCAGGACGATGGTCCAGACCAGGCCGTCGTCGGAAACGGAATAGTCCTCCACCAGGTTTTTCTGCACGTTCATATTGTCGTCAAACCGGAACAGGGACTCCATAACACCGCTGCGCATGCCTACCCAAGCATAGGCCCCGGAGGCCGGATCCACACTGCCCACCTGTCCGCCGAATACGAATGTACCCCGGGTATCTCCGCTGCCGCCAGTTTCCGGCTTGCTGCCGCAGGCCGCCAGGCTCAGCAGCAGGAGCAGCGCCATAATAGCTGTCGTGATCTTTCTCATATTATTTT
Source organism: uncultured Oscillospiraceae bacterium (assembly GCA_934589155.1). GTDB lineage: Bacteria > Bacillota > Clostridia > Oscillospirales > Oscillospiraceae > Faecousia. Next base: position 22,144 of record CAKTNP010000022.1, read on the forward strand.
CTCTCCAAATATCAGTTATTGACGGATCGGGTCTTCCCCATGGGGTCCAGCACGTCACGCACGCTGTCCCCCAGAAGATTGAACAAAACAGTCACCAGGAAAATGGCAAGCGCCGGATACAGCACCACCCACGGGCACTGCTGCATCAGACTGCGGCCCTCGGAGAGCATGCTGCCCCACTCCGCCGTGGAAGAGCCCAGGCCGAGAAAGCTCAGGCCCGAAATGCTCAGCATGGCGCTGCTGAGGTGCAGGGTGCCGGTCACCACCACCGGGCGGATCGCATTGGGCAGGACATGCCGCAGCAGAATGGAGCCGCTGCTCTGTCCGTTCAGAACGGCCGCCTTGACGAAGTTCTCCTGCCGGATCGAGAGTACGTAGCTGCGGATCAACCGGGCATACTGGGTCCAGCCCGTGGCCGCCAGGGCAAGAATACCATTCTTCAGTCCCGGTCCCAGCATCCCCGCCACCGCAATGGACAGCACAATGCCGGGAAACGCCAGGAAAATATCCACGACCCGCATAATGACCTCGTCAATAACGCCCCCGGCATACCCGCTGACGAGGCCAATGGCACAGCCCATCACCATGCTGAGTCCCACAATGATCAGAGAGGCGAACACAGAGCTGCGGGCACCGGTCAGAATCCGGGACCAGATACACCGGCCCAACCAATCCGTGCCCATGGGGTACTCACCGCCGGGGGGCTGCTTGGCCGCCAAAAGATCCACCAGCTCCGGTTCATGGGGGGCCAGGGCTTCGGAGAACAGGCTGAAAAGGCAGAGCGCAAGAAACAATGTCAAATAAACGCACATCCTGCGCTTGGAGCGGATGACCTGCTTCATGGCTCCACCCCGATTCCGGCGCCGATCCTTGGGTCCACATAGTAATACGAAAGATCCGTCAGCAAGTTGACCACGGTATAGATCACGCTCATCCAGACCACGAAGGCCTGAATGGTCGGATAGTCCCGGGCGGTCACGGCACTGGTGACCATATATCCCATCCCGGGAAGGGAAAAGATCATCTCCACCGCGGCCGTTCCGCCCAGAAGGGACCCGATGGACATGGACATCAGCGTAAGGATCGTGATCATGGCATTGTGCAGGACGTAGAGAAAGAGTATCGCCCGGCCCTTCAGCCCCCGGGACACTGCGCCGTCCACATAGGCCTTGCCGAGCTGCTCCAGCACCGCGGCCCGGACCTGGCGGATGTATTTTCCGGTCATGGGGATGGCCAGTGCCAGGGTCGGCAGGACATAGCTCTCCCATGTGCCGGAGGACAGGACCGGGAAGCATCCCAGCTTCAGGGCAAAGAAATACAGAAGCAGCAGCGATACGATAAAGTTCGGCAGACTGTTGCCCAGGAAGCTCAAAAAGCGGATAATAAGATCCACCAGCTTTCCCTGCTTCACGGCGGTCAGGATCCCCAGGGGAACGGACAGTACAACGGTGACCGCCACCGAGGCGGCGGTCAGCTTCAGCGTATTGGGCAGTGCCGCCAGGAGCTTTCCGGCCACCGGCGCGCCGTCGAGATAGGACCTTCCCATATCGCCCCGGATAAATTTCCAAAGCCAGTCAAAATACTGCGCCAGAAAGGGACGATCCAGTCCCAGCCGGCTGCGCATTGCAGCCACCACCTCCGGATTCGGCACCGTCCCCTGCCCCTGCAGCATCATTTCCACAGGATCCTGGGGGGACAGATACATGAGTCCATAGGTCAAAAGCGTGACCCCCAGCAAGACCGGGATCAGAGAAAGCAGCCGCCGCAGCACATAGCGTGCAGCCGGGCGGTCGCCAGTCCTAACGCCGTTGATGGCGGGCATTTTTCTCACCTTCCGTATTTTCATTCTCGTTTGCGGCCCGTCTGCCCCTTATTCGCCTTGGGCCGGGACCGGCTTTTCCGCGCAGATCATAAAGGTGTGGATGGGCGCGTCCCGCTCCCGGTCCAGGGGATCCTGCACGCCGGGGCCAATGTCGTCAATGACCTTTTTCACTTCCATGCCGAGACCCCGTAAAACGGCACAATCCCATTCCGGCCGCCGTTCCTTGGAAAGGGGCAGGGCGTAAGCGGCCTGCTCCAACTCGGCCACCCGCTGGGGCGGCAGGTCTCCGGCGTGATGATGGGGCATGTGCCTGGCGTGGAAAGCCGCATGGGCGGCCTCTTTTTCCGCCCGCAGTTTCTCGTCGTAGAGATACAGATACCAGTTGGCGTCAAAATAGACCATCCGTCCGCCGGGCGCCAGCACGCGTTTCCATTCGGAAAGGGCCTGCTCCGGATATTCCAGATTCCAAATCACATTCCGGCTAACGATCAGGTCAAAGCTATCGTTCTCAAACGGCAGGAACTCCCCCCGGTGCAGCACAAAATTAACCTTTGCGCCGTAGCTTTCCGCATTTGCCCTTGCGTGCCAGAGCATATGCTCCGTCACGTCCAGAGCGGTCACATCGTGTCCGGCCAGGGCCAGATTGATTGCAAAAAAGCCCGGGCCCGTCCCCACGTCCAGAATCCGCAGCCGGTTCTTCCGGGGGGCATAGGACAAAATCAGATCCCGCCACGCCTTGCGCCGCCAATCGTTCATTTCCGCAATATTCTGCGCGCTGTAGCTGTGGGCCCTGTCTGTCCAGTAGGATGTCAGCGTGTCCAGCACCTCGGACGTTTCCTGTTCTTTCCGCATTTTGATTTCTCCCTCTGTGCAAGCTGCCGTCCGCACTATCTTCTGCGGACAATGGGACTATTATAGCAAGCCCCCGGGACGGATGTAAGCCTCCCCGGGGGATGGAATTTTTGAATTTTCGGGTCATTTCTGCCTGCCGGGCACCTGGACCGCGGCCAAAATGCCCCCGGCACGAAGATCCCGGTGCGACATTCCGCCACGCCGGGATCCCAAAGTGTTTTCTTTCCCAGTTTCCGGTCCTATGCCCGCACACCCAGGGACAGGGCCTTATATTGACCCACGGTGTGCATCCGTTGCCCTCCACCGGGATCCGCTCAATGCTGGACGCCCCGTAAAACCCGTGGAGCTGGGGGCGCTGCTTCATAAGTTGGGCAAGGTCTCCCGGCTCCACAATGGGCCCCCCATGGGCAGCACAAACACGTCCGCTCCCGCCGCCATTTTCTCGATATGCTCCAGCTGGGAGCAATAGGGCGTGGTCAGGAAGCCCCACTCATTTGCCCTGCGGATGAATTCTCAAAGCCGGCTCCCACGGCCTCCATCTGGCAGAGGTTCTCCTCCCCCTCCATAATGGCCTGTCCGCCCATCCCGGGGATGTTCTGGATCCCCGCACAGCCGGTCTTTTCCAATTCCGTAAGAAGCCGCTCACAGTCGCAGAAGGGATCCTGTACAAAGACCCCGCCCAGTACCGGCGTGCCCCCCGCCACGGGGATCAGCTCGTCCATCATGCGAAGCACAGCCCGATTGGCGTTGGAGGCTGCAAAACGCCCCGCCCTCCGCCTCTGCCTTGGCGGTCAGACCCGTACCCGCGCCGGTGCCGATAATGGGGACCCCCGCGGCCGCTTTTCTGTGGAGGCGGTCTAAGATTGGCTGTTTATTCAGCATAGCTCCTCCTCTCACCGGGCGGCAGCGCCGTCGTCAAAGTCCACCTTTTACCCTTCCACAACCCGGTCCTTCATATATTTCCGGATGGAATCACGGTACGGATCCCTGCAGAAGGCCTGAAAATCTTCCATATTCCGGCAGGTGACCAGCTCCATTAAGTCAAAGGAGGCACCGGCACCCACGAAATTAATGCCCGTTTCCACGTCGCATACCGACGGGATACGGTCCTTCATTGTCATCAACCTGGCGGCGATCTCCGCCGTCTGGGCCTTACCTTTCAGTTTATAGAGATAGATATGCTTGATCATGGCGTTTCCTCTTGCGCTTTTGGTAGGAAGGAACCGGCGGGCTGCCGGTCCCTCCTTCTTTGTTTCTGATTCAGTCCTCGTCGGAGCAGCCGGGAAGCATGGTGGGCTTCATGGCAATGAACAGTACCAGACCAACGACGCAGATCGCCAGCTGGAACCACATGGCATTGCGGAATCCCTTCAGGCTGAAGGTATCGGGGATGAACATGCCCCAGATGGTGGGGACCAGGGCGTTGCCCACCAGCCAGGAAATGAAGTTGGAGGCACCCATGAAGCCGCCGATGTACTTCACGCTGCACATATCACGCATGAGGGAATACACCGTCGTGGTGGAGGTGTAGAATGCAAAGCCCATGAGAATGAAGATCACGAACATGGCCGCCGCGCTGAACTGGTTGATGAAAATGTATCACAATGCTTCATTTTTGCAAATAGTCCATCGTCTGTAGAAAGAAAGGGTTTTTCTTATGCTGGCACTGATCGGCGTGCTGGGGATCGGTCTATTCATCTATCTGCTTGCCCGGGGCAGACACTCCATGATTGTGGCCTTTGTGGTTCCCATTCTGCTCATTCCCATTGCCTGCGGCATTTATACCGGCAATCTTTCCCTCCAGGACATCAGTTCCTATATCACAGGCGGCATCCAGAACACCGCCGCCCTGGGTATTATGGCGGCCTTTGCGGTGCTGTATTTCACCATGATGAACGAGCTCGGCGTGTTTGACGTGATCGTGAACTTCATCATGAGGCACATCGGGAACCATGTGTTCCCCGTCCTCGCCGCCACCTTCTTCGTCTCCATCGCCTCTCATCTGGACGGCCAGACCCCCCTCCACCATCCTCGTCACCATCCCGGCTATGTATCCGTTTTACAAGAAGCTGAAGATCCGTCCCCAGCTTCTGGCCTACGTTCTCTCTCTGGCCGTGGGCATCTGGAACTTCCTGCCCTGGGGCTCGGTGAACCTGACGAACTCCGTGGTCATGGGGCTGGAGACCTTGGACATCTGGAATCTGCTGTGCCCCTCCATGCTCATTATGTCGGGGCTTGTCCTTGTGTCTCTCTTCTTCACCGCAAAGCGGGAGGAAAAACGCATTGCAGGCGGTCTGAACGACGGTGTGGAATACAAATCCATGTTCGGCGATGAGCATGCCGAGCTCTCGCCGGAGGCCAAGAAGCTTCTGCCCTTTAACACCCTGCTCACCGTGGCGGTCATCGGGATCCTTTTCTTCAATGTGGTCAATACCGCCGTGGTGTTCATGGTTGGCTATACCATTGCCGCGGCGGTGAACTACCGCACCCAGAAGGCGCAGATGGCCCATTTCAGCGCCAACGCCTCCACTGCCCTGATGATCTGCCTAGCCATGATCCTTGGCGGCGTGTTTGGGAATGTTCTTTCCAATTCCGGCGTGCTAACCGCCATGATCGAGGCCATTGTCTCCGTGTTCCCCGAAAGCTGGAGTCTCTGGCTGCTGCCGATCTTCGGCTATACGGCCCTGCAGTCCGTGGCCGCCCTGGCCTCCGGCTACAGCATGACCTATATGGCCTGCCCCATGATGCCCAGCACCCATCTTATGCTGGGTGTTCTGAACATCGATCTCAAGGAGCATCTGCGCTATTCCCTGCCGCGGCTGTTTCTCTTCTCGCTGCTGTTCCTCGCCATCAATATCGCCCTGGGCATCGTACCGATCGTGTAAAGTCCGCCGCACGGCGGCAAAAATTCCGGCTTTGGCGGATTCTCTTCTCTCCGCATAGCACACAAAGGGCACCGGCTTGGTGATTCTTCCAAGTCGGTGCCCTTCAAGTTTTGCTCCAATTTCCATAGAAAAAACCGCCGCAGATCCGGCAGGTAAGATAATATCCCTTTTTCGTGCAGGTAGGTTCAAACTGCTCGCTTTCATAGGTGTGTCCCAAAGCGGCAGTCTCCTGGTCCGTGTAGCTGTCCCCGCATATGGAACAGACGTACCGGGTATAGCCCTTTTGCGTGCAGGTGGGCTTTACAACGGTGGCGGTATAGGAGTGCTCTACGACCCACTCATATTCCTCCACCGCCACGGTTTTCTCGATCCGCAGGCCGCCGGCGTCGTAGGTGTACTGGGCATTGGCGTTCAGCGTGCCGTCTTCGTCGGTGGAAGCGGCGGAGGTCAGATTCCGCCCCTCGCTCCAGGCAAAGCTCCACCGGCTGCCGTTGTAATAGCTGGTAGGGTTGCCGCTGACCGGGGTGCCGGTAACGGTGCCGTCTGCTGCCACGGTCTGGCCCTCATAGGCGATGGTCTGGCCGTTGAAGGCCGTCAGAAGGTCCGCCCAGCTGCTGTTGCCATAGGTGTAGCTGTTGGCGGTCGTGCCGCTCTGGGCCCTTGTGATATTTCCGGCGCCTCTGATCTCGGCAATCTATTTAATGAGGCCTTAATTTGGGTGGAAGAATTGCAATGAGTCCATGTACATTCTGCATGGTCATACGGAAGATAAATAGCTCCTTTCCGTATTGGTCCTTTGCTCGATACCCTAAAAACGGAACACGCTCCACCTTTGTAATTGCTTCAACCGGAACGCTTTTTATTTTTCGCCCAATTTGAACCACAATTGTGTTGTCCTGGATCATGATATTTTTATTCCATTCTAATACCACCCACAGCACAATTAGCAAGCTCACAAATAGATATATCCCACTTTCATACCATGTGTGAAGGAATATGATGTTGATCGCAGCAAGAAGCCACAAGCCCAAGCAAATATACAGGCAAGAAAATAGGACCCTATTGCTCGTTCCAATAACAATCTTCCTCCGGAACACAATATTTCGATTTTTAATATACCTATTTATGCAGAAAACTATAAAAAGCAGGGCTCCAAACGCAACCAACGAAACAATAACAACATGCTGAGAAAATTTTTGTATGATTGCCATAATCGCAACGCTAATGATACACCAGCACAGGCCATGGCCTAATGTGCGCATTTCCTCTCGAGGATCAGAAAACACAACTGGCGTCAAAACAAGAAACAAAAGCGAACATGCAAGTGTTCTAAGATGGCAAGAAATCGCAACACATGTAAACAGTATCGATAAGTAACAGGTATTTGCTGCCGCAAGGCCGGCGCCAAGCGTTTTATTCGTTATTCTCCTCACTCTGCCCACTCTTTCGCCCGCGCCATGATTGATTTTATTACATTAGGAGCCCCAACAGATACAAAGGTCCTAGCGGCTGCAACTGCGATACTATTTCGGACCACAACTCGCTTTGCAGCATACATGGCCGCTTTCTTCGGGGAAAAAGTATTTGCAATAACATCCCCCGCTACGTCAAATGCAGCAAATTGCTTACCAGCATTTGCACCACTACCTCCAACTGCGCCTGAAAGTGCTCCTCCAAGAACCGCCCATGCTAGTTCACCAGAAGTCGGCGTTGTATTCTTTATTCCACAGTCTACAAGATATGTTACCGTACTTAACCCTGCATTTACTAGTATTGAAGCACCAGCGCCTATCCCGGTTGCCGCTAGAGCTCCGCTGATGGCCGCTGATGTATAGTCAGCAATTGTTCCAGTAGGCCTAAATAAATCTGCACCACTCTTTCCATCTAGTGCATTGCTTATAACTTCACCTACATATTGCCCTACTACACCAATAAGTGCACCGACAACCATCGCTCCAAGAAGTCCAAATTTCCCGTCATCATCGTGATAATTAACAGGATTATTCAGACAGTACGCAAACGCATTATACCCAATCAATCCCTGCCCCGTAGACGCATAGCTATCCGCATTGATGAACCGGCAAATTGCGGGGTCGTAGTACCGGGACTGGAGGTAGTAGAAGCCCGTTTCGCTGTCCTGATAATATCCCCGGTAGCGCAGAGGATTGATCTCCGCCATGGTACCAGTTGCGGTCAGGACCTTGCCGAAGGGATCGTAGGTATAGGCTGCCACCTCATTGCCCTCGCCGTCTACCATAAACATCACGTCCCCCTGGAGGTTCGTAACGTAATAATAAACCGTGCTGGTGGAGCCTGCGGTGTAGGTCAGGGAGTAGGGCGCCCCCGTCTGGTCATACCGGAAGTCCAGAATCTTGGTCGTTCCGTTTCCCGTGATCGTCTTCCGCAGCAGCTCGTCTCCGGTAGTGAGGTGCAGTATCACTGCACCTCACTACCAGTGTTATATTTTTATTCTTTTTTCGTGAATGCAAGTGATTTATATCAGTAATTTTGTCTATCGTGGCTCCACACTGGAAAACACATACTTTTTATTGTTCTCATAAGGAAGTGGAAACTCTTTGATCGTCAGAATTATTTGGTCTTTTTTCTGGTGCCAACGATAAAATGCCCGAAAATCAGTGCTCTCACCGCAAAAACTGCCTGCGTAATGAATCAAGAAAGAGTCTGTACTTCCATCTGCATATTGGACCGTATGCGAACTGTCCATAAAAATAAGATACGTTTCCAGTTCCTGACAATAATAAGTTCCTCTGGTCGGGTATGAGCGGGCAGTTTCCTGGTGCTCTGACACGGCCCACCCGACAACCAGTACAACTTGGGGCAGCAGCGCGAAAAAAAGAATGACTACCAAAACAGCTATTGTGATTGTAGTTATATTTTTATTTTTCATTTTTTTCTCCCACAATCATAAACTAATATCATAACAGGATAGTAGCCGTTATATGCATCAAGAAACGAAGAACATGAACCAGTGTATCGATATGCATCAGTCATGCCACTATATGCGTTGTAGTATAGAGCGTAATCAGAATATTGCTTGAAAGCAATAAAATGCGCACCTATACCCGGAAATTTATCAGTGTCGAACCAGCACCATAGAATGCATGCGTCTGCAGTTTCGGCTAACCCTTCGTATAGATTGACGTCCTTTGTTGCAAAAACACTGTAGCCATTGTCTCGGAAATAATCGATGCATGCATATGGGGATGACCCCATTAATCCGCCGAGTAGCAATTTGTTGTTACTGTTATAATAATCTAACACATCATCAAATGTAACATCTGTTCTTCCCATGAATTGTATGGAATTGTACGTTGCAACTGGTCCACAGCCGCCATGTGATACAGTTGTTACTCCGAGTTTTTTGTTTCCTATGCCATCAGCTTGTTGATCATAGATGAACATACTACTGCCATACGAAATACTCACCATAACACACGTCGATCCGGATATATCAATAAACTGACCTGGATTGTTTAAGCAGTACGCAAACGCATTGTACCCAATCAATCCCTGTCCCGTGCTGGCGTAACTGTCGGCATTGA
>CAKTNP010000023.1 GCA_934589155.1 uncultured Oscillospiraceae bacterium
GGGCGGGAAAATACTATGTGATCGAGATAATCTATGGCATCCACGCCGGAGGCTATGACCCCACCGAGCGGATCTGGGACATCTGCGTCGTCAGCAAGGACGTCTTGCAAACTTACTGGAAGGTCTTTGACTTCCGCAGTTTCGACTACGCTTTGGTCCTGCACCGGATGCTGATCAATCAATACGAAACCACGCTGGAGCGGCGGGAAGAGCAAGGCATAACTGCGGGGGGCGCCGTAGTCGCCCGGGACGATCAATATGTTTACATTGTAGACACCTATGAAACCGCCGGCGGCGATGGTTTTTTTGCCGCATCCCGAGAAAATCTTCTTTCCAAAATTTCCGAGGAGGAGTATCTGAAGGCCCAAGGTGACATCACCTGCACCCTGGAAGAGGCCGTCGCTATGTGCTCCGTAGACGAAAACTAAACCGGCCGGTTTCCGGCCTGTGCAGAAGGAGTGATCATGATGAAACGTATTTCCCTGCTTCTGGCCGCCGTCCTGCTTCTGTCCCTGCTGACAGGCTGCGGTGACAGCGGCGTTCCCCGGGAATCCACCGTTGGGACCACCGCTCCCGTGCCCACGGACCCGCTCCCGACGCTCCCGCCGGAGACTGTGCCGGAAACCGTCTCAACCACCCTTCCGCCGGAAACCGAGACTGCGGAAACCCGCGCGCCGGTCCCGCATCGTGACCCAGCCCGGGAACGGCAAAAGGCTATGGAAGAAAAATTCGGCTTGGAGTTTTATTCCGCTCCTGGTTTGTACACCCTGCGGGATCCCGGTCGGGAGTTCGATTTTCAGGACGGCAGCGCCGTCAAACTCACCATTCCGGAATCCTGGGAAGGCCGCGTGGTGGTTTTTGAAGTGGTCAATGACCAACCCGACCCAGGACCCTGGATCGGCTCGATCACCGTAGTAGGCAAACCCCTGATGGAGGCTTACTGGAGAAACGATATGAGCGTCCGGGATTACACCATAACCCTGCAGCGGGCGTATAAGTATGCCTACTATCGCGATGACGGAAATACGGATGCCATGTACCGGACTTATGTTGAGGAAGGAAAAGCCGCTGTTGTTGCCGAAGATGATACATTTGTTTACGTTGTATACACAGACCAGTCACTTTCTCCTATCCCCGGATACCCCAGCGGCGGATCTCGGGATGATCTGAAAGCCATCATTACAGAAGAAGGGTATCAGGAGGCCGTCGGCGACATCACCTGCACCTTGGAAGAGGCCGTCGCTATGTGTTCCGTAGACGAAAACTAAACCGGCCGGTTTCCGGCCTGTGCAGAAGGAGTGATCATAATGAAACGCATTTCCCTGCTCCTGGCCGCCGTTCTGCTTCTGTCCCTGCTGACGGGCTGCAGTGACAGCGGCATCCCCCGGGAATCCACCGTTGGGACCACCGCTCCCGTGCCCACGGACCCGCTCCCGACGCTCCCGCCGGAGACTGTGCCGGAAACCGTCTCAACCACCCTTCCGCCGGAAACCGAGACTGCGGAAACCCGCGCGCCGGTCCCGCATCGTGACCCAGCCCGGGAACGGCAAAAGGCTATGGAAGAAAAATTCGGCTTGGAGTTTTATTCCGCTCCTGGTTTGTACACCCTGCGGGATCCCGGTCGGGAGTTCGATTTTCAGGACGGCAGCGCCGTCAAACTCACCATTCCGGAATCCTGGGAAGGCCGCGTGGTGGTTTTTGAAGTGGTCAATGACCAACCCGACCCAGGACCCTGGATCGGCTCGATCTTCGTGGTAGGCAAGTCTCTGATGGAAGCCTATTGGAAGAACGATTGGAGTGTCGAGGATTACACCATAACCCTGCAGCGGGCGTATAAGTATGCCTACTATTGCGATGACGGAAATACGGATGCCATGTATCGGACTTATGTTGAGGAAGGGAAGGCCGCTGTTGTTGCCGAGGATGATACGTTTGTTTACATTGTGTACACAGACCAGTCACTTTCTCCTATCCACGGATATCCCCGCGGCGGATCTCGGGATGATCTGATCGCCCTCATTACGGAAGAAGGATATCAGGAGGCCGTCGGCGACATCACCTGCACCCTGGAAGAAGCCGTCGCCATGTGCTCCGTAGACGAAAACTAAACCGGCCGGTTTCCGGCCTGTGCAGAAGGAGTGATCATAATGAAACGTATTTCCCTGCTTCTGGCCGCCGTTCTGCTTCTGGCCCTGCTGACAGGCTGCGGCGACAGCGGCGGACCTACGGAACCCTCTGCGGCTCCTACCGCCCCCGAAACGACGATTCCCACCACGGAAGCAGCCATAGTTCCCGCCCAGCGGGAATTCGGCCCGGATAACCGAAACCTGATCAACGAGCAGGGCTTTAGTGCCGATTTCTATTCCAACCCTTCTCTTTATACCGCCTTGTACCCTGCCAATAGGCATGTGCAATGGGCAGATCGGGATTTTGAACTCCGTATCCCGGATGACTGGAGCAACCGGATTGAAATATTTTTCGTGATCAATCCGTCCTCTCCCGACGCGGACGTCTATGACAGCAAACTCTGCGCCGTCAGCGTCGTCAGCAAAAAGCTCCTGAATATCTGCAATAACGACCTGGGGCTTTTGTCCTATGACTTTGCCTTTACCATCCAGCTTGTGGACACAGCGGATTACCCCGGCAGCTGCTACGAAGCCTGGGTCAATAACGGCGAAGCGGCCATTATGGACGAGTACAAGGACCAGTACTACATTCTCTACACCGATCAGTCCCTGCTTACGCCGGAATTGGGAAAGGACACGCCCTACGCCGTCGGTGACTCGGATCAGCTGAAGGAACTCCTGACCCCCGAAGGGTATAAAGCCGCTAAGGACGGTATCACCTGCACCCTGGAAGAAGCCAAAGCCATGTGCAAGCTGGACGCGCACGGGCCATACAGTGACATTCGCCGTATAAAGGACTATGACCTGCAAATGAGCAGGGGCGGATTTCAGCTGCCGGAGTTTGACCGGGAGATCCGTCTGCCAGATTGGCCCTGCACCATAACCCTCCCGGAGGAATGGGTGGATAAAGTCAACGTCTACGTGGACTTCGAGGATGACGTTTATAAATACTACTTCCAGGAATCCCGGGGACACAGCTTTTTCCGGGTTTGGGTCACACCCAAGTCCATAATCGATTTGTACGACACTGTTATTGAAAATGCCACCACGCCGGAGACGGACTACACGCTCTGCCTGGGCTGTGTAGATACTGGAAATCCGGGGAAGATTTTGGACAGCATCCAGGCCCAGATCGATGCCGGAAACGCCGCCGTCATCGGCCAGGTGGGAGATTACCTCTACTACGTCATGACGGACCAGACCCTGGACCTTTCTCAGGAATACAGCCGTGCCCCCAACACCCGGAAAGCGCTTATGGAAGCTCTGGAAGAAGAGGGGACCGAATATCTGTACGACGAGGCCCGGGGCGACATCACCTGCACCCTGGAAGAGGCCATCGCTATGTGCTCCGTAGACGAAAATTAAATCGGCCGGTTTCCGGCCTGTGCAGAAGGAGTGATCATAATGAAACGCATTTCCCTGCTCCTGGCCGCCGTCCTGCTTCTGTCCCTGCTGACGGGCTGCGGTGACAGCGGCGTCCCCCGGGAATCCACCGTTGGGACCACCGCTCCCGTGCCCACGGACCCGCTCCCGACGCTCCCGCCGGAGACTACCGTCCCAACGACCCTTCCGCCGGAAACCGAGACTACGGAAACCAGCCCCGAAACTGTCCCCGACGGTGGGGACGGGTCCGTCACCATGCCTCCTTCGGATTGGCAGAAGGAGAACATCGAGGAAAAATTCGGCGTGGAAACCTACAACGCCCCAGCGTATTTCCTGTTAAAGGATCCGGGACTGGAAATCGGTTTCCAAGATGGTTCCCCCGTAACGCTGAATCTCCCCGAGTCCTGGGCGGGAAAATACTATGTGATCGAGATAATCTATGGCATCCACGCCGGAGGCTATGACCCCACCGAGCGGATCTGGAGCATCTGCGTCGTCAGCAAGGACGTCTTGCAGACTTACTGGAAGGTCTTTGACTACCGCAGTTTCGACTACGCTTTGGTCCTGCATCGGATGCTAATTGATGAATACGAAAGCACGCTGGAGTGGCGGGAGGAGCAAGGCATAACCACAGGGGGCGCCGTAGTTGCTCAGGACGATCAATATGTTTACATTGTAGACACCTATGAAACCGCCGGCGGCGATGGTTTTTGTGCCGCATCCCGAGAAAAACTTCTTTCCAAAATTTCCGAGGAGGAGTATCTGGAGGCCCAAGGTGACATCACCTGCACCCTGGAAGAAGCCGTCGCCATGTGCTCCGTAGATCCGGAGGAATGACCGCCAGCTGCCCTGCGGGGACCGGGAGACCGGTCCCTGCTTTTTTGTGCCCGCTCCCCTTTTCCGCTCTGGCGCGGCGGCTTTGCCTGTGGTATAATGGTCCCGATCACGATCGGTCGCCCATCAATTCGCGGCCCGGAACCCAAAAAAAGACAGGAGGGATCCCCATGGCAGGATCTGCCCCCGGCTCCCGGCAGAAGCCCGTCCGGAAAGCGCCGCCCCTGAAGCAGAGCATGTATGTGGTGATCCTGCTGTGCTGGGTACTGCCCCTGATTGCCACCCTCACCATCAGCTCCTACCTGACCCAGAAAAACACCCGGGCCCGGGTGGAGGACACCATCCGCTCCAGCGCCGAGCATGGAGCCAGTATCCTGGAGGAGCGCTTCCGGGAGGCCATGGACGACTCCCGGTCCGTATCCTATGACGGAACCATCTCCCAGGCTTACAACCAATACCTGTCGGACGGAGACCAGATCAGTCTGTACGGCGCCACCAGCAACTACCTGTCCAATCAATTCGCTCACAACAGCCTGTTCGAGGCGGTATGGCTCATCTATCCGGAGGCTCCCAACATGCCCGTGTATGTATTCAACCGGGACCTGCAGGGCGCCGCCGGTATGGCCCGGGACTTTGAAGAGGGGGCCCGGGCCAAGATCCTCCACCGCAGCGAAACCCTAAGCACCCGCATTGCTTTTTTGTTCATAGACGGAAAGCTTTACATGGTCCGGAATCTGGTGAACAGCCGGTTCCAGACCTACGCCGTCCTTACCATGCAGTGCAGCCGGGACTATCTTTTTGAAAGTGCCGGAAACCTGGTCTGGGTCCGGGACGCCGCCGTGGAGCTGGGCGGCCAGCGCATCCACGTGGTGGGCGACCTGTCCGACACACCGGAGCCCGGCCTCCGCTATGACGCAAAAACCGGGGACTACTCCCTGAACCAGGAGCTGGACATTGAGAACTTCGACGCCCGGCTGCTGGCGGTGATCTCCGGAGATCTGCTGGCCCAGGAGCAGCAGAGCGTTCACGGGGTCATGCTGGTGCTCATTCTGGTGTCCGGGGTCCTGCTGCTCATCATGGTCCAGTTTTTGAGCCGGAACATTTCCAAGCCCGTGGACGCCCTGGTGGAGGCCATGGGCCATCTGGAGGAAGGGGAGCTGGGCTACCACGCGGAGGAATTCCGCCGGATCCGGGAATTCCAGTACCTGGACCAGCAGTTCAACGCCCTGTCCGACGAATTAAAGGACCAATTTGAACGGAACACCCAGGAGCAGATCGCCCTGCACGAGGCCCGGATCAAGGCCCTGCAGTCCCAGATCAACCCTCATTTCCTCAACAACACCCTGGAGCTCATCAACTGGGAGGCCCGGCTGGCGGACAACCAGAAGGTCTGCAAAATGATCGAAGCCCTGTCCGTAATGCTCAACGCCGCCATGGCCCGGGGGGGACGGGCCACGGTGAGCATGACCGAGGAGCTGAGCTACATTGATGCCTACCTCTACATCATCTCCCAGCGCTTCGGCAGCCGCCTGACAGTGAAGCGGGAGATTGCCCCGGAGGTCCTCAGCGCCGAGGTCCCCCGACTGATCCTCCAGCCTATTGTGGAAAACGCCATCGAACACGGCATCTCCCGTCTGGCCAAGGGCGAGCTGCTGATCCGCCTTCACCGGGAAGGGGACCTGCTGATCCTGGACGTAGAAAACGATGGCACCATTTCCCTCAAGGACCGGGAGGCCATTGATAAGCTATTGAGCTGGGACGGCAAAGAACAGATGACGGCGGGCTCCACCCACATCGGCATCCGGAACGTGAACCTCCGGCTGAAGATCCTCTGCGGTCCCGACAGCGGCCTGACCCTGGAGGAGATTCGCCCCGGCTATATCCGCAGCCGGATCCGCCTGCCCTTCCGTAAAAAGGAATCCTCCCCTGTCTTTTCTGATTCCGACCAATGATATACAAGAAAGCGCAATGGGATTCGTATGCAGGTCAGAGGACATCGTGTATAATGGTACAAAGAAAGCTGCCATATGCACAAATTTTACCGGCGTACCGCCGAAATGCAAGGGAGGAATGGATATGAAGCGGGTTCTGGCGGTTCTTTTGCTGCTGTCCGTGATACTGTCCCTGGTCGGCTGTTCCGCCGGGCTTGCCGGAAATACGGAAGCGCCGGAAGACGCCGACGCCATCACGTTGCAGGTGGTCACCTCCTTCGGCGGCGACGACGGCAACCGGGCCAATTACAGGGCGGCGGTCACAGCCTATGAGGTTGCCTCCGGCAACCGGATCAGCGACTCCTCCGAGGCCTCCACTGAGGAGTGGAAATCCCGGGTCATGCAGGATTTTGAGACCGGCAGCGAACCGGACGTGCTATTTTACTTCAACGGTGCCGACTCCAACGCCATCGTATTTGCAGGTCTGGTGGTTCCCATCGAAGAGATTCGAGCGAGCTATCCCGAATACGCGGGGAACATTAAGGAGGATATGCTGTCTCCCTCCACCGTGGACGGCAAGGCTTACGCCGTGCCCGTCAGCAGTTTTGCCGAGATCCTTTATGTGAACAAAAAGGTCCTGGCGGCCTCCGGCGTGGAGGTTCCCGGCCCGGACTACACCTGGGACCAGTTCCTTCAGGACTGCGAGAAGGTCAAGCAGGCAGGCTATGTGCCCATCGCCGCCTCCCTGCAGGAGGTGCCCCACTATCTCTTTGAATACTGCGTCTATAACGAAGGCAGCCGCGCGGATCATTTGACCCTGCCCCAGTCCTCCTCGGACGCGGCGGGCCAGCATTGGGTCCGGGGCCTCGGCACCATCCGGGAGCTTTATGCGGCCGGCTATTTCCCCCAGAACACCCTCACCGCCGGTGACACCGAAACGGTGCAGCTCCTGGCCGATGGGCAGGCCGCCTTCCTCATTGACGGCACCTGGCGTCTGGGCTTTTTCCGGGAGACCTGCCGGGACCATCTGGAGGACTTCGCCGTGGCTTATGTGCCCGGCACCGGCAGCCGAAAGGCCACGGATATGATCGGCGGCATCTCCATGGGCTACTACATCACGCGGAAAGCCTGGGAGAATCCCAAAAAGCGGGATGCGGCCGTGCGTTTCGTGGAGTATATGACCTCGGACACCGTGGTGTCCACCTTCGCCACCTATCCCGCCGCCACGCCCCTGAAAAACGGCGCCCTGCAATCCGGGGATATGGACTCTCTTCAGGCCCAAGCCGTAGCCATTATTGAGGGCGCCACCAGCATGGTGGGTGCGGTCCAGGACCTGCTGACCACCGAGGCCCGGGGAGAGCTCTTCGCCGGGGTCAAGGACATCGTTACGGACAAGAGCACCGCCGAGGCCGTGGTGGACCACTGCCTAGCCGTTCAGGAACCGTAAAACGCCTTCGGCGTTTACTCAAAAGCCATCCCGGCCCCGGAAGCACATTTTCCGGGGCCGGATTTTTTTCGGAACGATCCTTCTGGCCATACCCGCTCAGTCCCCGCCCCTTGCAGAATCCGAAAAAACGGAGTATAATAGATTAAAAACCAGAAAACTCCGGCCAATGCCTGTGTCCCAAATTTTTCCAAACCCGGAAACTCTCCGGATACCGCTTCACCTGCGCTTTCTGGTACTCCGGATCAAATTACGGCGTGGGAGGACGATGCCCTATGTATCAGGTCTTTCTTGTGGATGATGAGGCTCTCATTGTGGAAGGTCTAAAAAAGGTCATAGATTGGGAAAAATACGGCTGCACCGTCTGCGGCACCGCCACGGACGGAAAAAGCGGCCTGGCAGAGATCCGGCGGCTGAAGCCGGACATTCTCTTTACCGACATCTGCATGCCGGAAATGGATGGCCTGACCATGATCGCCGCTCTGAAAAGCGAATTTCCGGGGCTGCAAATCTCCATTCTGACGGGCTTTCATGATTTTTCCTATGCCCAACAGGCCATCCGCTTGGGAGTCACCCGGCTTTTGACCAAACCCAGCCGTATGGACGAGATCCAGGAGGCCATTGAGGCCATGATCGCTGCTCTTCGGGCCGTGGAGCAGCAGCAGTCTCCCCTGCCGGAGGACGACGGAGGCACCCAAGAGGGCGTTTCCGGCAGCTTCGTGGTGCGCCAGGCCCTGAACTACATGGACGAGAACTACGCCGAAAAGCTGACCCTCCAGGACGTGGCGGAGCACTGCTACGTGTCCCAGTGGCACCTGAGCAAGCTCCTGAATAAGCACACGGGTAAGAGCTTTTATGATCTGCTCAACGCCGTTCGGATCCGGGAGGCCAAGCACCTGCTGAAGGATCCCAGTCTCCGGGTCTCCGATGTCAGCGAGCAGGTGGGCTATACGGATCCCGGCCATTTCTGTCGGATCTTCAAAAAAATTGCGGGCGTCAGCGCCAATGAGTACCGCAACAGCCTGGACAGTTAAGCGGCGCTTCATGAGATCTTAACTCAGATTTAACCTTCGTTTTCTTGCGTATCTCCGGCCCTCCATGGTATAATACTCTTATTATCGCAATCCTTAGGGATTCGGATCGGAGTTTCCTATGCTGACCAAATATCTTTCCGTATTTTTCCTGTCCATGGTGCCCATTGTGGAGCTGCGGGGGGCCGTTCCCGTCGCCCTGGCCAAGGGTCTGCCCCTGATCCCCAGCTACATTGTGTGCATCATCGGCAATATGCTGCCCGTTCCCCTGATCTATTTCTTCGCCCGGAAGGTCCTGATCTGGGGTTCCGACAAAAAATACATCGGCAAACTTTTCGGCTGGCTCCTGCACAAGGGTGAGCGGGGCGGCCAAAAGCTCACGGCCAAGGCGGGCCGGGGCGGTCTGTTCGTGGCCCTGCTGCTGTTCGTGGGCATTCCCCTGCCGGGCACCGGTGCCTGGACCGGCACTCTGGCCGCCAGCCTACTGGACATGGGCTGGAAACCCACGGTGGCCGCCGTATGCCTGGGCGTCATGCTGGCGGGCGTGATCATGGCCCTGGCCAGTATGGGCGTCATCTCCGTCATCGGTTTATGATAAGATCTCCCGCAGAGGACCTGGTTCTCTGCGGGGTTTTTGCGCCCATCCCGGCTTTTTGGCAAAAAAAGACCAAAAATATTTCCCGCCGCCTCCGGAAGGATATTGTGCTCCCCGGCGGCGGGTGCTATAATGACAATACAGCATGGCCGCCGGGACCGGCTTTTTTCGGCCTCCATTGTTAGTTTTGTCTAACCGCCAAGGCCGTCGTGCGGATCCTGCCTGTCAGAAGGGACCCTCCATGGATCTCAAAACTTGCCGCAAAGACTGCCTGCTGGGCGTTCTCTGTGCTCTTTTGCCGCTGACCGGCGGCATCATTTACGCGGCCTCCACCGCGGTCTGATATACGCCTGCTATTTACTGGCTATAACTATAATTTGTGATTCGCAGAATTTGTATGTTCAGATGAGGTGATGTTGAAATGAAAAAGAGCGCATATGACTATATTTGCAGCCACCCGGGGGCAAGCGTTCACGATATTGCGTCTGCAATAGATACACCGGAAATCGAAGTCTTGGATATTGTAAATACTCTTACAAAGAAAGAGTTTATCGCCTTAAGTCAAATCGTTCCACTTGGTCCAGAGAATCCTGATAGCTGCCGATACTCTGCAACTGGTAAACGATATTCCGGTGACTACATTCAAGTTTGTAGGGATTACATGAAAATAAGTATTTAAGCGTTGTAACGAAGTCCCTGTCTTCAGAAAGTGCTCATTATGAATGCGTTGCCATTGACCGCAGGTCGGTGTTCTAAGAGTTTGGGAAAAGTTCCAACGAGCATTTTGCGTAAACTCATCCAAGCTTACACGGCTCGCCACTAGCAAGAAGCCGATTTTCGCCCTCCCTAAAAAAAGAAATTGCTCCAACCGCCATCCCTCATAACTGTGTGCCGCATCGCAGTGCTGTGACTCCCCTTGCAAGATTTCCCGCAAGCTTCTCATGGATAGGAAATAGAAAATGCTGCAACCTGCGGCCGCCAATATAGGGCAAAAAATTCCGTATTGTCAATTGCAAATTTGTCTCTCAACTCCGTGTATACATTCTAGCAAGTATCATAGAGGAAGGATGATGTCCATGGCGATCATATTGCATCTTTTCTCGGCGCGGGACATGGGGGATGAATGGGCGGGAAAAACAAATCAACCAATCTGACTTTCCGGGTGAAGCCATTGTGCGTGTTGCTCGTTGTTTGCTTCCGCATGTTCTGGCTGACCTTGAAAGCGAAACCATGCCGGGAACGGTGAACGACCAGACCACAGCATGACAAATGCCGGGTGCCATCCCTACTCGGGGCAGCACCCGGCTTGATATATTATCCGTTTCTGCTTCCTGGGCTTAGAGATCGGTTTAATTTGCCGACCATCGCCAAAAAACATACCCGCTAGAAACAGTATATCCGAACCCATCCTTTATCGGGACCAGATTCGGATAATACTGATTTGGTGCCGCTGACGGGGGTCGTTTGCTTTTGCGCCTGCGGCGCAAAGAGCGGTTCGGCCGGTGCCTGCACCGGCCGCCGGCTGTCCACCGGGCAGCCGGATTGAGCCGTTCGACCCCCGTCTATCTGACAATACCAGGAACGTCGGCACCCCCATAGGGGGTGCCGACTTTCCTGGTGCCGCTGACGGGGGTCGAACCCGTACGCCTGTTAGGGCGAGGGATTTTAAGTCCCTTGTGTCTGCCGATTCCACCACAGCGGCTTATGGAAGCCGGGCCTGGGCCCGGCGTTTCTGCTATTTTACCACGGCTTTCTCCCGCCGTCAAGGAAAAGGACTTCCCGGAAAAATCAAGATAGATTTGTGTCCATTTTCTGGGGAAAAGCGTATTGTTTTTCCCTATAAGGGGTGATATGATACAGGTGTGCGGGGAGACGGCAATTTCGGACAAAGGGCGGCAAAAAGCCCCAATGACCGCCATTGCGGATCTCCCCGCAGAAGGATATTGTAATCATACCGTACAATGTGCGGTACGAAATCAGAAAAGGATGGGTGTTAGAATCATGCAGATCATTCGTTGTGAAAACTATAAAGAGGCCAGCTTAAAGGCTGCCAGCATCATTGCCTCTCAGGTCATCGTAAAGCCCGACTGCATTCTGGGTCTGGCTACCGGCTCCACTCCCCTGGGGACCTATGCCAACCTGGCAAAGTGGTGCGACGAGGGCCTGGTGGACTTCTCCCGTGTGACCTCCTTCAACCTGGACGAGTACATGGGCCTGAGCCCCGAGCATGACCAGAGCTACCACTACTTCATGAAGCACAACCTCTTTGACAAGATCAACATCGACCAGACCCGGACCTTCGTTCCCGACGGACTGGCCAAGGATCCCGCCACCGTAGGCGCCGCCTATGACGCCCACATCGCTGCCGAGGGCGGCATCGACCTGCAGCTGCTGGGCATCGGCCGCAACGGCCACATCGGCTTCAACGAGCCTGCCTCCGAATTCGTGAAGGCCACCCATCTTGTAACCCTGAAGGAGAACACCCGCCAGGCCAATGCCCGGTTCTTCGCCTCCATCGACGAGGTCCCCACCCAGGCCATCACCATGGGCATGCTGTCCATCATGCAGGCCCGGAAGGTCCTGCTCATGGCCTGCGGCCACGACAAAATGGAGATCCTGAAGGCCGCCGTGGAAGGCCCTGTGACCCCCGAGGTCCCCGCCTCCATCCTGCAGCTGCATAAGGACCTGGTGGTGGTGTACTGCGAGAGGGGGCAGGACGAGGAATGATCCAATTCGGCACCGGCGGTTGGCGGGCTGAGATCGGCAAGGACTTCCATCGGGACAACGTCCGCCGCATCGGCCAGGCCATGGCCAACCGAATCATTTCCGAAGGCGTGAACGGCACCCCCGTGGTCATCGGCTACGACCGCCGCTTCCTGTCCGACTCCGCCGCCCAGTGGCTGGCAGAGGTCCTGGCCGCCAACGGCATTCCCGTGTACTTCATGCACCGCAGTTCCCCCACGCCTCTGGTCATGCACACCGTCATGAAAATGGGCCTGGACTACGGCATGGAGGTCACCGCCTCCCACAACCCCCCCACCTACAACGGCATTAAGATCATCGTGAAGGAGGGCCGGGACGCTCCTGTGGAGACCACCCAGGCCCTGGAGGCCGAGATCGCCAGGCTGCGGGAGGAGGACATCCATGTCATGTCCTTCGACGCCGCCGTGGCCGCCGGCACCATCACCTGGCTGGAGAATCCCTTCAACCGGTTCCTGGACGACATTCTGGGGGTCCTGGACAACGAGGCCATCCGCAAGAAGGGTCCCCGGATCCTCTTCGATACCATGCACGGCTCCTCCACCTATCCCCTGATGGTGATCTTCTACACCGACCGCTGCACCCTGGACCTGATGAACAGCAACAAGGACGCCTACTTCGGCGGCATGATGCCCGCTCCCACGGAGGGTACCCTCCAGGAGCTCCAGCGCCGGGTGGTTGCCGGCGGCTATGACCTGGGCATCGGCATCGACGGCGACGGCGACCGGCTGGGCGTCATTGACAGAGACGGCACCTATATCGACGCCAACAGCATTCTGGTGCTGCTGTACTACTACCTCCATGAGTACAAGGGCTGGAAGGGCCCCGTGGTCCGGAACCTGTCCACCACCCATATGCTGGACAGGGTGGCCGAGGCCCTGGGCGAGAAGTGCTATGAGGTCCCCGTGGGCTTCAAGTACATCTCCTCCAAGATCGACGAGGTGGACGCCGTCCTGGGCGGCGAGTCCTCCGGCGGCCTCACCGTCCGGGGACACATCCACGGCAAGGATTCCGTCTACGCCTCCTCCCTGTTTGTGGAGATGCTCTGCGTCACCGGCAAGTCCGCCGGGGAGCTGCTGTCCGAGCTCCAGGAAAAGTACGGCAAGAGCGTTATGGAGTCCGACAACCTGGCCTTCCCCGCCGAGGACAAGCCCCGGATCCTCAAGACCGTTATGGAGGACAAGATCGTCCCCGATTTCGGCGCCGAGGTGGACCATGTGGGCTATATGGACGGCTGCAAGGTCTATTTCAAGGACGGCTCCTTTGTGAGCTGCCGTTTCTCCGGCACGGAGCCTCTGCTGCGGATCTTCGCCGAAGCCTCCGACAGCGCCACCGCCCGGAAGTACATCGACATCTGGCGGACTTCCCTGGGTATGTAACCGAAAATTTCATTCGATTATAAGGAGCATAATATATGCAGTACGGCTATTTTGACAACAAAAACCGGGAATATGTCATTGACCGGGTAGATCTGCCCGTCTCCTGGACCAACTACATCGGCACCAAGAGCATGTGCGGCGTGTTCAACCACACCGCCGGCGGCTACCTCTTCAACGACTATGCCGAGTATCACCGCATCACCCGGTTCCGCCCCAACGGCGTGCCCATGGACGGCCCCGGCCACTATGTGTACCTGCGGGACGACGACAATGGCGACTACTGGTCCGTGTCCTGGCAGCCTGTGGGCAAGCCCCTGGACCAGGCCAAGTATTCCTGCCGCCACGGCCTGTCCTACTCCAAGTACCTGTGCGATTACGCCGGGATCCACGCCGAGCAGAAGCTCTCCGTGGCCATGGACGACCCCGTGGAGTTCTGGGACGTGAAGATCCGCAACGATTCCGACAAGCCCCGGAACATCAGCGTTTACTCTTACCTGGAGTTCTCCTTCCACCAGATCCCCATGGACAACCAGAACTTCCAGATGAGCCTCTACGCCACCGGCAGCCGCTATGCCGAGGGCGTCATTGAGTACGACCTGTTCTACGAAGAGTTCGGTTTCCAGTTCTTTACTTCCAACTTCCAGCCCGACGGCTTTGAGTGCCTGCGGGATCAGTTCATCGGCCATTACCACACCGAGCGGAACCCCGAGTCCGTGGAAAAGGGCGTGCTGAAAGGCGGCTTCCAGAAGGGCGGCAACCACTGCGCCAGCCTGCAGAAGAAGCTGACCCTGGCCCCCGGTGAGGAAGTCCGGCTCATTTACCTCCTGGGCGACGGCAATCTGGAGGCCGGCAAAAAGTTCCGGGCCAAGTACGCCGATCCCGCCGTTCTGGACCAGGAGGCGGAGCGTCTGGCCAAGTTCTGGGACGAGCGCCTGTCCTCCTTCCAGGTGTCCACTCCCGACGAGGGCATGAACACCATGACCAACATCTGGACCTACTATCAGAGCCAGATCAACGTGACCTTCTCCCGGTTCTCCTCCTTCATCGAGGTGGGCGGCCGGACGGGTCTGGGCTACCGGGACACCGCCCAGGACGCCATGTGCATCGCCAACGGCGACCCCGAGGGCTGCAAGACCCGGATCACCCAGCTGCTGCAGGCTCTGACCACTACTGGCTACGGTCTGCACCTGTTCGAGCCCCGCTGGTTCGATCCCGATCAGGGCCCCCAGCAGTCCTTTAAGTCCCCCACCGTGGTCCCCACCCCGGACAAATCCTCCATCGTTCACGGTCTGAAGGACGCCTGTGCCGACGACGCCCTGTGGCTCATCGGCTCCATTGTGAACTTCGTGAAGGAGACCGGCCGGTTCGACTTCCTGGATCAGGTCATCACCTACGCCGACGGCGGCGAGGGCACCGTGCTCCAGCACATGGAAAAGATCCTGGACTTCTCCACTGAGCAGGTGGGCATCAACGGCATCTGCAAGGGTCTCCGGGCCGACTGGAACGACTGCCTGAACCTGGGCGGCGGCGAGAGCGCCATGGTCAGCTTCCTGCACTACTGGGCCCTGACCCAGTTCGTGGAGCTGTGCCGGTACCTGGGCAAGACCGAGGAGGCCGACCGCTATGAGGCCGTGGCCAAGAAGGTCCAGGAGGTCTCCGAAAAGGTCCTGTGGGACGGCCAGTGGTATATCCGCGGCATCACCAAGTCCAACCGGAAGATCGGCACCCACGACGACACCGAGGGCAAGGTCCACATGGAGAGCAACACCTGGGCAGTGCTGTCCGGCGCCGCTCCCGAAGATCACGCCAAGTCCGCCATGGCTGCCGTGAAGGAGTACCTGCTGACACCCTGGGGTCTGGTGCTGAACGCTCCCTCCTTCACCAAGCCCGACGATGAGATCGGCTTCGTGACCCGTGTATATCCGGGCCTGAAGGAGAACGGCTCCATCTTCTCCCATCCCAACCCCTGGGCCTGGGCCGCTGCCTGCCGCCTGGGTGACGGCAAGATGGCCATGGAGTTCTTCCGCTCCCTGTGCCCCTACTATCAGAACGACAAGATCGAGACCCGGCTGGCAGAGCCCTACACCTACTGCCAGTTCATCTCCGGTCCCGATCACACCACCTTCGGTGAGGCTCACCATCCCTTCATGACCGGTTCCGCCGGCTGGGCTTACTTTGCCACCACCCAGTACATCCTGGGCGTGAAGCCGGACTTCGACGGCCTCACCGTGAATCCCTGCATCGAGCCCGACTGGAAGGAATTCTCCGTGACCCGTCGTTGGAGAGGCGCCACCTATGAGATCCATGTGACGAACCCCAAGGGCGTGCAGAAGGGCGTTGTCTCCATCACCGTGGACGGCAAGGCCGTGGAGAAGCTGCCGGTACTGCCCGCAGGCTCCGTGTGCCGCGCCGAAGTGGTCATGGGCTGAGCGGAAACCATTCGGAATATCCCCACAGGCTCCTGACAGCCTGACGCAAAACATTCAGCGCCCCGGCGGGTCTCCGCTGGGGCGCTTTGCTGACAGTATGGATCTGCGGGATGGCCGGGTAAGCATGTATCGGCCGGGTTGCTTGTTTTCCAGCCGGATCTCCGCTAAGATGATACCATGGAATCCGTGGACATTTTCCGCAGCGACTGGCCCATATGGAGGCGGTTATGCCCCGGTCGAAGCAGCGGAACACGAAACAGATAGGAGAAGCCTATGGAATTTTATGAACCCCAAAACCGGGAGGCCCTGATCCCTGCCCTGGTGACGGTCTGGGAGGCCTCCGTCCGGGAGACCCACCGTTTTCTGTCCCCCGCCGAGATCGCGGCAATCCGGCCCCAGGTGCCGGAGGCCTTGGAGGCGGTGGAGCACCTTCTGATCGCCCAGGATAGCCAGGGCGAGGCCGTTGGCTTTCTGGGAGCGGAACAGGGCCGCCTGGAAATGCTTTTCCTGGCCCCGGCAGCCCGAGGGAAGGGCCTGGGCCGGCAGCTCTTGGGGCTGGGGATCCGGCGGTACAAGATCCGTTCGCTGACCGTCAACGAGCAGAATCCCCAGGCCCTGGGGTTCTATGAACACTGCGGCTTTCAGGTCTGCCGCCGGACGGCCCGGGACGAGGCTGGCCGCCCCTATCCCCTTCTGTATATGGAGCTGGCAGAAACAGGCAGACCGGAGCCAGATGTTTGAGATTCATAGGCAGACTTACGAAGGGGCCTAATTCTTCCTGCAAAACTGGGCCCGGCGCCCGGTTCGCCCCATAGGGCTATGTATAGCCCTATGGGTTTTCTTTTTCCTCCTCATCCAGATAAATTTCCTCACACTCCCTCTGGGCCCGAATCAGAATATTCATCGCCTCTTCTGTTGCCCGGACCATCTTCAAGTACATTTCCTTATAATCTACTTCCATTTCAAAATCTCTCCTTCAAATTGCAGATACATTATAAACATACAATATGTTCATCCAGAACATTGTATCATATTATATATCTAAAATAAACATATAATATGTTTATTTTAGGAGGGATACTCTATGGCCATCAAAAGCGTTTCCATCCGCATTGAGGAAGAGCTGCTGCACAAGCTTCACGTGGTGGCGGATTATGAGGGCCGGTCCGCCAACAGCCAGGTGCTGAAGCTGATCCGCCAGTGTGTGGAGCAGTATGAAAAGGAGCACGGCAAAATCGAGTTCTGATCCGGTCTTTTGCCGGGGCGGCCCGGCTTCGCTCTGCCGAGAACGATCCCGGGCGGCTTTTTGATGCAGATGGGCCCCGGCGAAAGCCGGGGCCCTTGCTGTTATTCCGCAAACATGGGGGAGGACAGATACCGGTCGCCGGTGTCAGGCATCAGGACCACAATGGTCTTGCCCTCATTCTCCGGCCGCTTGGCCAGCTCCATGGCTGCCCACAGGGCCGCGCCGGAGGAAATGCCCACCAGCACGCCCTCGGTATGACCCATGAGCCGCCCGGTGGCAAAGGCCGCCTCGTTGTCCACGGGGATGATCTCGTCATAAACCTTGGTGTCCAACACGTCCGGCACGAAGCCCGCGCCGATGCCCTGAATCTTGTGGGCTCCGGCCTTGCCGCCGCTGAGGACCGGAGAGCCGGAGGGCTCCACCGCCACAACCTTTACGTTGGGGTTCCTGCTTTTCAGATACTCGCCCACGCCGGTGATGGTGCCGCCGGTGCCCACACCGGCCACGAAAATGTCCACATTGCCGTCGGTATCCTCCCAGATCTCCGGGCCGGTGGTGGCCTTGTGGATGGCAGGGTTGGCGGGGTTCTCAAACTGGCCGGGGATGAAGGCATTGGGGATCTCCTTGGCCAACTCCGCCGCCTTGGCAATGGCCCCGGACATGCCCTTGGCCGCCTCGGTGAGGACCAACTCCGCCCCGTAGGCCTTCATGAGCTGGCGGCGCTCCACGCTCATGGTCTCCGGCATGACGATAATGGCCCGATAGCCCCGGGCCGCCGCCACGGAGGCCAGGCCGATGCCGGTATTGCCGGAGGTGGGCTCGACGATGACGGAGCCGGGCTTCAATTGACCCTTGGCCTCGGCGTCGTCGATCATGGCCTTTGCCACACGGTCCTTCACGGACCCGGCGGGGTTGAAATATTCCAGCTTTGCCAGGACCCGGGCCTTCAGGCCCTCCTTTTTCTCCAGGCGGCTCAGCTCCAACAGGGGCGTTTTGCCGATCAACTGGTCTGCGGCGGTGTAGATCTTACTCATTTTGAATTCCTCCCTGTTTTCTCTTCGTTTATAAACCTACTTGTTCGTGTGGTTTATGGGTATTATAATCCTCTATTTCCTATTTGTCAATAGGGTTTTATGGTTGAATTTTCAAATTGTTTCGGGTATAATGAGAGAAAAAGGAGGGGCTTCTATGTTTGTTTCCACCCGGGGGCGCTATGCCCTGCGCGTTATGATCGACCTGGCGGAGAACCAGGGCGACGGGTACCTGCCCCTGAAGGAGATCGCCCAGCGGCAGGAGATCTCCGAAAAGTACCTGGAAAGCATTCTCAAGACCCTGGTCCAGAACAAGTTCCTCACGGGCCTCCGGGGCAAGGGCGGCGGCTATCGCCTGACCCGCCGGCCGGACCAGTACACCGTGGGCAGCATCCTGCGTCTGACGGAGGGCAGCTTCGCCGCCGTGTCCTGTCTCACCGGCGAGGAACAGGGCTGCGCCCGCATGGGCCAATGCCGGACCCTGCCCATGTGGCAGGAGCTGGACCGCCGGGTCAACGAATACCTGGACAGCGTGACCCTCCAGGACCTGGCCTTCCCGCCCCAGCCCGGCAACGACTATGTGATCTAATATACGTTTTTCCCGTAAAAAATGCCCGGTGCTGTTGATGGACAGCACCGGGCATTATCTGTATTAGAATCTTGCTTTTTCCGCCTTCATCTGGCGGCGCTCTTCCTTGGTCTTGCAGAAGTGCTCCAGCACCGGGGCCAGCCACAGGGCCACGAAGGCCGCGGTAAAGCCGCCGTTATACAGGCAGAAGCCGCCGTGGAGCAGGGGCACACAGGTCACAAGGCAGTAGTGCATCATGCCCGCCAGGATGCCGAAGGGCCAGCCGTATTTTCCGGAAATGGGGCTGAGGCCATTGGCAAAGCACAGGCCCACCACGATGGCCTGGGCGTTGATGGCCAGGGAGAAGGCCTCCCCGTGGAACAGGAGCTTTGCCAGGAAGGAGGCTGCCACGTAGCCCACCATAATAGGCCACACGTTCCGGGGATGAGAGCCGGAGTCCACACAGGCCAGCATACAGAAAATGCAGCCCAGGGTCACGGCGTTGAAGCTGGCGCCGATGAGGTTGTAGTACAGCACGATAAACAGGCCGTAAACGCCCACGTTCATCAGAGCCGGAGCCGTGCCGTACCGGGCGGCGAAGTCCACGGAGTAGCCGGGATCCCGCAGGATCTCCAGATACCGCTTCCCCGTGCAGCCCATGAGGGCAGCGAAAACAATGCACAGGGCAAAGCAGACGATGCAGAACAGATTGCACACCGCCCAGAAGCTGTCCTCCAGACCCAGGCCCGCCGCCTCCGGCAGCTGGCCCCCCAGGGCCTTATACAAAATAGCCCGAAGGAAAAAGGCGGTGACGCCTACGGGAACGGCGGCGGAGTACAGATCATAGCTCTTGTGGACATTGGGGGAATGCTTGCAGCCCGCCGGCAGGAAGAACGCGATGGCGCAGCCGATGACAAGGGCCCGGACAATGCCCGCCGCCGTGAAGCCGTGCCACGTGAGGCCGGGGTATTGGAACAGCAGGTCCGTAATGAGTGGGGCCAGGCCCGTGGCATACAGAGCGAAGTTCACGTTCTTGCCGTAGGCCTCTTTCTTCACCAGGCAGTAGATCCCAATGCCCAGCAGGCTGGGGATCATGTTCAAGGGGTTGATGCCCCAGAAGGCGAAGCCATAGGTCAGGAAAAAGGCAATGACCGAGGGGGCCGTGGCCTTAGCCTCCGGCAGGCAGTACAACGCCGTGCAGACGGCCCCCACCAGGGCGGCGTTCAGGAAGGTCCCGGACAGGCCGCCGTAGGCAAAGTAACTCTTGGTGACCTGGGCGGGGCTCAGGCAGATGGTACCAAAGCCCCGGAGCATATCGCCCCGATCCGGCAGGATCACCGCCATCGCAAGAGCCGCCAGGGAAAAGAAGCCGAAGAGCACCTTCCAAAAGGCGCTGGGCTCCAATTTTTTCAGTTTTTCCATATCGAAGTCTCCCGAACAAACAAAGACCTGCACCGGGGACGGGCGCAGGCCTTTGCAGGTTCCGATCCTTACAGGGTGCGCTCAGCGGCCTCCACCACGTGCTTCATAAGTACGGAGGTGGTCACGCTTCCCACGCCGCCGGGCACCGGGGTGATCGCTTCCACAATAGGTTCAACCTCGCTGAACACGGCGTCGCCGGCAATGGCGCCCTTGCCGCCCTTGCTGTTCTCCTTCTCAGGATCCCAGTTGATGGACACGTCAATGACGACCTGGCCGGGACGGACGAAGTCCTTGGTCAAGGAGTTGAGCACACCGGCAGCAGACACCAGAATATCCGCGGACTTGGCGATCTCCGCCGTGTTCACGGTCTTGGTGTGGCAGACGGTGACGGTGGCATTCTTGCCCATGAGCATCATGGCTGCGGGCTTGCCCACCACCAGGCTCCGGCCGATGACCACAGCGTTCTTGCCCTTGCAGTCGATGCCGTAGAAATCCAGGATCTCCATGCAGGCCTCGGGGGTGCAGGGGGCAAAGCCCAGATCCTTCCGGCCCTCAAACACGCCGGCGTTGGACAGGTCCGTCATGCAGTCCACGTCCTTCTTGGGGTCCAGGCGATTGCAGATCTCGTTCTGGTCGGCCTTCAGGTGCTTGGGCAGGGGCCGGAACATGAGAACGCCGTGGATGGAAGCATCGGCGTTAATCTCGTCGATCTTGGCAAGCAGAGCCTCCTTGGTCACATCCTCGGGCAGCTCGAACTTCACCACGTTCACACCCACCAGCTCGGCCCGCTTGGTGGCGCCCCGCTCATAGCTCAGGTCGCTGGGGTTGGCGCCGCAGCGGACGATGGCCAGGGTGGGAACAACGCCCTTTTCCCGGAGAGCAGCGGTGCGCTCCTGGAGCTTGCCGTTCAATGCATCGGTAACTTCCTTGCCCAATAACAGTTTTGCCATGGTTCTTTCTCCTTATCAATCAGAAATTCGCCCGCACATCGGCAAAGATTTCCTCTGCCAGTGCGCAGTATTTGCTCAGCATAACGTTTGCCTGCCGGTTCAGCTCCTCGGCCACGGCCCGGTCCTTCAGGCTCTTGGTGTTGATAAACACGTTGAGAGAAGCGGCCTGGAGGGCAGCCTTGCAGCAAACGGCGCCGCAGCCCGCATCGGACACAGCCAGACGGCTGCCCTTTTCTGCGAAGATCTTGATATAGTCCAGGGCCTCGCAGCATTTTTCCATGATCTCCATGGGGACCTTGCAGGCCTCCACGGTAGCCTTCTCCAGGATCTCGGCCCGGTTGGGGTCGTCCTTGGGGATGCCGTAGGCCTTGGCCAGGGGCTCGAAGCCCTCGGCGTCCTTCTTCACCAGATCCAGAAGCTCCGTCTGAAGGGTATCGCACTTGGCCTTCAGGTCCAGGATCTCCGCCTCTACGTCGGCATACTTCTTCTTGCCCACGGTAAGGGAACCCACCATGTTGCCCAGGGCCGTGCCCACGGCGCCCACCAGGGCCGCCGCGCCGCCGCCGCCGGGGGTGGGAGCGGAAGAGGCCAGAACCTCCACAAATTTCCGGCAGGATTCGTTGGTCATATCCATAAAAATTCTCCTTTAGGTCGTATTTTCAGGGCTCCAGGAACAGCAGGATCCCCTGCTCCTCCGGCCCCGGTTCCGTTTCTCCGGCCCAAAGGGCCAGCTCCTCCGGCTCCTCCCCGTCCCATTTTTCCGGGGCGAAGCAGGATGCGGGCAGATTAAAGTACAGATGGATGTGGGTCTTGGCGGCCAACTCCCGGGGTTCCATATAAACTTCCCGCCAATGGCCTGCGGTCCTGCCGTAAAACCGGACCGGAGCCACCCGGGCCTCTCCCCGGTTGTCCGCCATGACCATGAGATTCACCGAGGCCCCCTGCCGGGCAGGATTCTCCGCAGGGATCAGCCCCACATATCGTGTGTCGATCATCGATCCTCCATACTTTGGGATAAGCCGGAAAGCGCAGGCGAGGGTACCCCCGCCTGTGCTCTTCCATACGCGTTATACTTTCTTAGAACAGGCCGGAGATCTTGCCGTCCTCGTCCACGTCGATGCGCTCGGCAGCGGGGACCTTGGGCAGACCGGGCATGGTCATGATCTCACCGGTAAGAGCCACCAGGAAGCCCGCACCGGCGGAGACCTTTACGTTCCGGACAGTGATGGTGAAGCCCGTGGGGGCGCCCAGCTTGGTCTGGTCGTCGGTGAAGGAGTACTGGGTCTTGGCCATGCAGATGGGCATCTTGTCGTAACCCAGCTCCGTCAGGGTCTTGATCTGCTTCTCGGCGTTGGCGGTGAAGTTTACGCCGTCACCGTGGTAGATCTTCTTCACGATGGCCTCGATCTTGTCCTTGATGGGCATATCCACGTCATAGGAGAAGGTAAAGTCGTTGGGCTGCTCGCAGAGCCGGATGACCTCATTGGCCAGAGCAATGCCGCCTTCGCCGCCCTTGCCCCAGACCTCGCTGAGGGCAACGTTGACGCCCAGCTCCTTGCACTTCTCTTCCACCAGCTTCAGCTCCGCCTCGGTGTCCTGGGGGAACCGGTTGATGGCCACCACGCAGGGCAGCTTGTAAACCTTGGTGATGTTCTCCACGTGCCGCAGCAGGTTGGGCAGGCCCTTCTCCAGCGCCTCCAGGTTTTCCTTGCCGGTCTCGGCCTTGGGAACGCCGCCGTTGTACTTCAGGGCGCGGACGGTAGCCACCAGAACCACGCAGGAGGGATGCAGGTTTGCCATCCGGCACTTGATGTCCAGGAACTTCTCGGCACCCAGGTCGGCACCGAAGCCTGCCTCGGTGACGGTGTAGTCCGCCAGGCGCATGGCGATCTTGGTAGCGGTCACGGAGTTGCAGCCGTGAGCGATGTTAGCGAAGGGTCCGCCGTGGACAAAGGCGGGGGTGTGCTCCAGAGTCTGAACCAGGTTGGGCTTCAGGGCGTCCTTCAGCAGGGCGGCCATGGCGCCCTGGGCCTTCAGATCACCGGCGGTGACGGGCTTGCCGTCCCGGGTATAGGCCACCACCAGGCGGGCCAGGCGAGCCTTCAGGTCGTTGATGTCAGAGGCCAGGCACAGAACAGCCATGATCTCGGAAGCCACGGTGATGTCGTAGCCATCCTCACGGGGCACACCGTTGGCCTTGCCGCCCAGGCCGTCCACCACATTCCGCAGCTGCCGGTCATTCATGTCCACGCAGCGGCGCCAGGTGATCTGCCGGGGGTCGATGTTCAGAGCGTTGCCCTGATAGATGTGGTTGTCCAGCATGGCGGCCAGCAGGTTGTTGGCAGCACCAATGGCGTGGAAGTCGCCGGTGAAGTGGAGGTTGATGTCCTCCATGGGAACGACCTGTGCATAGCCGCCGCCGGCCGCACCGCCCTTGACGCCGAAAACGGGGCCCAGAGAGGGCTCACGCAGGGCCACCAGCACGTTCTTGCCCAGACGCCGCATGCCGTCGGCCAGACCCACCGTCGTGGTGGTCTTGCCCTCGCCGGCGGGGGTGGGGTTGATGGCGGTGACCAGGATCAGCTTGCCGTCGGGCCGCTTGACCTCTTTGAGGATGTTGTAGTCTACCTTCGCCTTGTACTTGCCGTACTGCTCCAGGTACTTCTCGTCCACACCGGCGGTCTTAGCGACCTCGGTAATGGGCTGCATTACGGTTTCCTGTGCGATCTCGATGTCGGTCTTGAATTCCATAACTGTACTCTCCTTGTATTGTGTGTTGGAGCCCTTGTCGTTGGAATGGCGCGGGTCCATACAGGATTTATGAAAAAAGCCGTTGGTGTGACTTTTTACATACGGTGTCAGCAGGGTTTTATTCGGTATCCCTGTATCGATATAAGAATAGCATTATGAGGCGGTCTTGTCAACCACCTTGGAAAAAAATTCTTGTAAAGTTTTACATGGCCGCCTTGATTGCGCCGATGAGCAGGTCCCCGGCCACCACCCGGTCCTCGGCAGCAAAGCCTCCGGCGAAATTGTCGGAATACAGGACCTGGGCGCTGGGGGGAAATTCCTCGTCCCCGGCCCACAGCAGGATCTCCATGAAGTAGGGACCGAAGAACCGGAACCGATAACCCGCCTCGCCGCTTTTCAGGGGCTCCGCCCCCAGCTTCTCGCAGGCGGCCCGGAAGGCGGGCAGCCTGGTGCCGAAGGTGAAAGCCGCCCGGGTCAGGACCCGTCCGGTGTAGGGGCCGATGTACATCTCGCCCCAGGGCATTTCCCGGAAGGTCTTGTAGGTGCCCGTGGAGGGCACCTCCTTCCCCTCCAGCAGGATCCGGAGAAGATAGGTCTGGGTGGGCAGACCGGGGGCCGGACCCTTATCCACAGGCCGAACCTCCGCCGAGGGCCACAGGACCCGGTAGGTCCTGCCCAGTAAGGTCATGGTGAATGCCTCCCCATCAAAGGGGAGCTCAGGCCAGCGGGCCAGGGCCTCTTTTGGGTCCAGCGCCGCAAAGAGCCCGGCGTAATGGGAAAAGGGCACCTCTTCCTTATGATTTTCCACCTGCATACTTAGGCCTCCTGAACGCTGTGGGGGAACCGAGCCGCATCGGTATGGGGGATGAAGCAAGCCGCCACGAAGGCGTCCATATAGCCCGGATGGGTGGACAGCTCCATGTAGGTCATGTTCCGGGCCACTTCCTCGGTCTTGGCCTCGGCCTCGTCGCTCATGACCATAGCATAGGCGCCGGTCAGGGACGAGTTACCGATATAGGTGAACTTATCCAGATCTACGTCCGGGAACATGCCGATATTCACCGTATTTTTCATATTGATGCCGGAGCCGATACCGCCGGCCACGTACACATGGTCGATCATGTCCACGTCCATATCCACAGACTTGAGCAGCACGTCAATGGCGGAGAAAATGGCGCCCTTGGCCCGGATGAAGTTGTCGATGTCCACCTCGTTGATGGAGATCTCACGCTCCGTCTCGGATTCCTGGGGCCAGGCCAACACATACCGGCCCATGCCGTGATGGTCCCGCTCCACCCGCTTGCCCTCTTTTACAAACAGGCCCTTGGCGTTGATGATGCCGCAGCGGAACAGCTCAGAGATAATATCGATAATGCCGGAGCCGCAGATGCCCACGGGCTTCTGGCCGGGATCGCCCACGATGGAAAGCTTGGGTTCCATGGTGTCCTTGTCAATGACGCAGGCCTCAATGGCGCCGTCGGTGGCACGCATGCCGCAGGAGATGTCGCCGCCCTCAAAGGCAGGGCCCGCAGAGCAGGCGCAGGACATAAGGAAGTCCCGGTTGCCGAAGACGATCTCACCGTTGGTGCCCAGGTCGATGAACAGACTCATTTCGTCCTTGTCCCAGATCAGGCTGGCCAGAGCGCCGGCGGTAATGTCGCCGCCCACATAGGAGCCGATGTTGGGCGAGACCAGTACGTCTGCCAGTGGATGGGCCGGCAGCTTCAGGTCCCCGGCCTTCAGGCCCTTCCAGTGAAAGAAGGAGGGAATGTAGGGCTCCATCCGCACGGACTGGGCGTCCACCCCCACGAACAGATGGTTCATGGTGGTATTGGCCGCCACGCAGAACTTCAAAATGCTGGTGGCCTTCACGTTGGCGCTCTTGCAGAGATTGATGATAATAGGGTCCAGGGTCTCCTTGATAATGGCATCCTGGAGCTTTTTCTTGCCGCCGGGCTTACCCTGCTCAATGATCCGGTTGATGACGTCGGCGCCGAAGCGGATCTGGCCGTTGCCGGAGGAGCCCTTGGCCAGGATCTTGCCGGTGGTCAGGTCCAGCAGCACCATGGTCACGGTAGTGGTACCGATGTCAATGGCGCAGCCGATGAGGGCCTTGTCCTCCGGCGGACACACATCCAGCACGGTAAACACGCCATCCTTCAATTCGCCCTTAACTGTCACGTGGAAGTCATTTTCCCGCAGGGTGGCCGCCAGCTTCACCATGGCGTAATAGGGGGTATCCACCCGGTCAACCCCCAGCTGCTCCTGAAGGGCCCAGTCCAGCCGCTCGTTGTCGGGCATGGTGTCCTCCAGGGTGGGCTCCGCCAGTTGGACCTCCACCGCCCGGAGGCTGTTGGTAAAGGAAATACCCGCGGCCTGCAGATCGTGCTGCATGGCCTCGAAAATGGCTACCTCCTTGCCTGTGGACAGGTCGGCGGTCTTCATCCGGCTTTGGTAAGCCGAGGCAATGTCCGGCACCAGCACGGTCACGTCCTCGCAGATCTGGCTGGCGCAGGACAGCCGCCAACCCTCTTTATATTCCTCATCGGAGATGTGGCGGGTCTTGGGCCCCTCCACCTGGCCGGAAATCAGCTTGACCCGGCATTTGCCGCAGGATCCGTTGCCGGAGCATGGGGCGTCAATGGCCACATTTGCCCGGCGGGCCGCTTCCAGGAGGTTGTCTCCGGCGTTGCATTCAATTTCAACGGGGCTTCCGCCCTCAATTTGGAAGGTTACTTTGAACATAAGGATACCTCTCTAAATCGTGTCTGTCATTCGGGGAGGGATTGGGATTCAGGCGGGGCGGCACGCCGCCCCGCCTGAAAAAGAAAGCAAAAATTACATCAGGGGATCCAGGCCCAGAACAGGGTGGCCCTTCTCGGTGAGCCAGTTCAGCAGTTCCTCGCAGTCGGTGGTGACGGTCTCGTCGGCCACCATGTCGATGAAGTTGTCAATGCCGTAGAGCTCCTTGGCGGTCTTGTTCACCCGCTCGCCCACATCGTCCTTCAGCTCCTTGGGCATCCAGACGATACGCTCAATGCCGCCCTCGGCAGCGATGAACTTCTTGGAGGAGATGAAGTGACGGCCGTGGCCCATATAGCCGGGGGTCTGAACGCCGCCGCCGGTGCAGGAGGCCAGCTCGCCGAAGGTCATGCCGGCGGGGGTCATGCCCTTGTATTCCCGGTTCACCACAATGAAGCCGTTGGACATGGGCTCGATGCCGCAGATGCACTCGAAGCAGCCGCAGGAGGTCATGGGATCCTCCAGGATAGAGTACAGGGTCACATTCTCCACGGCGCCATGGGTGGCCTCGGCCACCATCTTGTTGACGGATTCATACCGGCCGGTGCGCTCGTCCAGGCAGCCCTCCTTGAAGATGGGCTGGCAGGGGCCGTTGGGGTTCAGCTCATTGGTAGCCTTGGCATCCAGCCAGGACACGGCGCCGCAGAGGCCCAGCCGCTCGGGGGTGACCACGCAGCAGTGGGCGGGGGCGAAGGACTGGCACAGGATGCAGGTGTAATAGCGGTCCACGGACTCGTCGGTCATGGACAGGAGCCGGTCGTCACGCTCATTATACCGGGGCATAGCCAGCTCGTCACGGAACTTTCCGGCGGCCTCGGCATCGGTGATCAGGGTGATCTGACACTTATCCACAACGGCATCGAACTCGTCCATGATCATGACATACAGAACCTCGGCAAAATCCTTCATCCGCAGGCCCTTATCATAGGCATCGTTGGATACACGGATCCGGACCTGGTTCCGCTGGCCGGTGTGCATGACGCCCTCCATGTAGTTGAACCAGGCGTGGATCTTCCGCTCGATGACGGACTCGAAGTCGGCCTGCATCTTAGCGCCGGCCACCTCGATAAAGGTACCCAGAGCCAGGTCCTTCTGGTCGCAGAGGTCAGGGCCCTGAATGGTGATCTTGTGATCCTCGATCTCGCCGGGATCCCGCATGAGTACCAGCTCGGCGGTAGGATTCTTGGAGGACCAGATCTCGTTGTGCATATCGGCCTTCCGGATGATCTCACCCTCGAAGGCGGCGGCGAAGGCCACGGGGATGGGCAGCTCCTTCACCTTGATCTTGATGCCCCGCAGCTCCAGGGAGTGCTTCACGGTCATGGAGTGATCGGTAACGGACTCTAGGGCGCCGGGGACCTGATTCTCGCCCAGGTCGATGTCCACCACCACGGGGAAGCCCAGAGCGATAGCGCCGGCACCGGCGGAAACCACCACATTGTCGATGGCGCCGAAGGTGTTGACGAAGGCGGGCACACGCTCCTTGGTATACTTCAGCAGGGCCGCCAGGTCACCGGCAGGCACGTTGCCGAAGATCAGAGCCGCACGGATGGCCACGGTGACCACATGGATCACGGCGGTGACGTCGTGGCCCAGAGGCACGATACGGAACTCCAGTCCCATCTTCACGCCGCCCTCAGCGCACTGCTCGATGACGTCGCCCACCAGGAAGGTCATGATGCCTTTGGACTGGTAGTCCTTCACCACGTTCACCACGTCGGCGGCGTTGTCGGCCTTGCCCAGGACCACCGCCACACCGGGAATATCGCCGGTGACCAGAGGCACGCCCAGGGACCGGATCACAGGATCCGGAACGAAGCCGATGCCGGAATCGTTGGCGTAGGGCTCGGCGCCGTCCACATACTTCAGGCCCTCCAGGATCTCAGCGCCCACGGCGGTGGCAAGACCGGCGTTCAGGGCCTGGCCCAGGTCCTCCTGATTGGTGATGAGGCTCTTGAGGACGCCCACGCAGGCGGGCAGGTCTCCCAGGGTCTTGACCTTCACGCCGGTGGCCGCGTAGATCGTGGGGAAGAAGTACGCAGTATCGGGGAAGGCGATCTCTTTGTCCGGGCCGTACTTGGCGATGGCGTCATTGACGGCGCCCTCGGTCAGGCCGGCTACGGCGTTGGAACCGCCATAGATCAGGTCAGTTAACACGCTCATGAATGATTCCTCCCAAATTGTTGTTTTTTGCAGTTATATGAAGCCCTGCCGGGCTGGATATACGAATTCAGGCGGGGCAATCCCCGCGAAAAAGCAAAGCGGCCGGGAGGGAGACTTCCCTCCCAGCCGCTGGGATGCCGTTGAGCGATCAGATCTCCAGATAGGAGTCGGAATACAGCTCGTGATTCTTGATGATGTCGCAGGTCTTGATGGTCTCCATGAGCCGCCGGTCGCAGGGGTTCACGATGGCGGAGGTCAGACCCTGCATCATGGCCATAGCGACCATGGCGGAGTCCATGATGGGACGCACGTCCTTGGGGGCGCCGTTGGAGTTGTTGGACAGGCCGCCGGTGGACTTCAGTCCCTCGTCAGCGAAGAGCTTGATGGCGTTCAGCACATCCATCTGCTTGTCCTGCATGCCCTTGACCACCAGGAACAGGGGGTCGAACCACAGGTCGGAGGAGTCCATGCCCAGGGACAGGCCACGCTCCAGCATGTTGTGGCAGTGCTCCATCCGCTCCTCATTGTCCTTGGCAATGCCGTCGGCGGAGCAGAGGGCGATACAAATGGCGTCGTTGGCAGCAGCCAGATCAATGTTCTCAATACGGCTGCCGGCGTCGGCGGAGTTCACGATGGGCTTGCCGTTGGTCCGGTTGTAGACCTTGATACCGGCCTCAATGGCCTTCTTGTTGGCGGTATCCAGAGCCAGAGGCACGTTGTCGAAGTTCTGCTGCAGCAGCTGAACCGCCCACATCATACGCTCGGGGCCGTCCTTCTCGGCAGGTCCGATGTTCACGTCCAGATAGGTGGCACCGGCGGCGATCTGCTCGGCGGCACGCTTCAGGATGGGGGCGGGATCACGCTCGTCCATAGCACGGCGGATGGAGGGGCTGATGCAGTGGATCCGCTCGCCGATGGTGACGAAGGTCTTGGCCTCGGGGTTGTGGCCCTTGTACTTGACGCCCATGTCCACCACTTCGATGGCGGGGACCTTGAGCTTGATGGCCTCGAAGTCCAGGGGCTTGTCCTCTTCCACGGGGGCAGCCTCGGCAGCGGGTGCGGGAGCGGCCACGGGGGCCTCCTCGCCGCCCACGGCGTACTCCTTGTCCTTCATAAACTTAGGCAGCTGCACCGCCTCGGTGGGGCCGACCACGACCTTCCAGCCGGGCAGCTTTTCCTGGATCTCACCCTTCATGACGGCAACCTTGCCGGGGATGATCAGGGTCCGGGACTTGATCTTGTTCTCGATGTCGTTGTCCACGAAGAACTTCTTGATGGAGTTGGAGGAGAACTTGCCGGCGGCCCAGGCGGTCAGAACGGACATACCGGAGGCGTCGGTGATCAAGAGGTTCACGGGGCAGTTGCTCCGCTCCAGCTCGCCGGAGACCAGGAAGTAGGTCAGAGCGAAGTCCACGGTCAGGGCGCAGGGGCTGTTCTCGTCGGCCCCGTTCAGGGGGTAGATCTTAGCCTCCACCTTCATGGGCTTCTGAGGATCGGTGTAGATGTTCTGCCGCAGGCCGTACAGAGGCAGGGCCTCGGCGTAGGTCATCTGGTCCATAACGATGATGGAGCCATACTTCTCGGTGAACATGGCGGCATAAGCGGTCTGCAGGCGGCTGTCACCAGCGGCGACCTTCGCCAGGTTCACGATGGAGGGATAACCGAAGGTCCGGTCTCCATCCTTCAGGGCGGTCCGGCGGACCAGGACGGCATTCTTCAGAGCTTCCTTGGCGTTGGCGCCGGTGCAGTCGATGATGAGGTTCTTGTTGCCCAGCTTCTCCAGAGCGGCCACGGTGTCGTAGATCTCCTCGATGGAGGAGCCCTTCACGCCCAGAACGGCCTTGCCCATAACGGCGGCGTTCATGGCCTCATAGCACTTGGAGCAGGCGCCCAGGACGATCACGTCGGAGGTCACGGCCACAACGGCGGC
Source organism: uncultured Oscillospiraceae bacterium (assembly GCA_934589155.1). Lineage (GTDB taxonomy): Bacteria > Bacillota > Clostridia > Oscillospirales > Oscillospiraceae > Faecousia. The sequence continues at coordinate 30,776 of CAKTNP010000023.1, forward strand.
AGCCACGTCAGCATCGCTGGTCTCCACGATGGGGTACCGGCCGGAATCCAGGACCTTCTTGGTAAGGGCCACCACGGCGTCGGCAGCGGCGTCGGCCTCGATGTACACGAACTCCACGTACTCCCGCTCGCCGATCCGCTCATAGTCAATCTTGGCAGCCTCGGCCAGCTTCTTCTCGGCCTCGGCCTCGTCGGAAGCTTTCACGGTGATGGCGAAACGGTTCCGGGACACCAGGGTCTTCTCATGACGGAACAGGACGGTCTCGCCGCCCAGCTTGATGTCGCCCACGGAGATGGTCTTCATGGGGGGCGCAGTAGCCTCGGACAGCTTGGCTACGGCGTCAGGGGAAAAGTACGGGCACTTGTCGATGGTCACAGCGCCCTGGGCCACCTTCATGCAGAATGCCATACAGGTGGGGCTGCCGCACTCCTTACAGTTCTTCTTCGGAGACAGCTTAAAAATATCCAGACCTTTCAAAGCCAT
>CAKTNP010000024.1 GCA_934589155.1 uncultured Oscillospiraceae bacterium
CGGGCGGGACTGTCAACGGCGGCGCATGAAATGCGCCGTTCATCTTGACCGTTGACTGGCTCGGCTGGCTTTGCTACTTGCTTGTATCAAGTATTAGCTTTTTGTTGAAGCAAGACTTTTGGCTAAATCAAAAGGAGTGCAGAATGATTTTTGAGCATTCACTCTATTTCCTGCACCCCATTTTGCTAATCCAAAGTTTACATTTGCATGTTTAGCGCACTGCATGTCGTAGATACTATCGCCAATGTACAGTAACTCATTTGCTTGACATTTTGTCCATTCCATGTATTTCAAAAGCGGGTCTGGTTCTGGTTTGTGTTGTAGCGTATCATCAGCACAGACTACGGTTTCAAAGTAAGATGATATATCAAATTTCTGAAAATCGCTTCTAAATTCTTCATGGGTTTTAGAGGTAACAATGCCTATGCCTAATTTTAATTCCGAAATAGTCTCAAGCAATTCTTTTATCCCGTGAAATACAGTAATCGTGTCCCTGTATTTTTCCATGTTTTTGTCCCACATGGATAGTGCTGACGCTATATCATTCACTCCTAAACGCTGCAAAGCATTTTCTCCGGTAATTCCTAAAGCAAATGTTAATTCTTTATCGGAGATTATCTTTCCGTTTATTGCTCTTATAGTATCTTGCAAAGAATGAATGACGGCATATTCTGTATCAATCAGAGTTCCGTCTACATCAAAAACAATCTGCTTATAACCCATAGGACTGTTCCTTCTTTTCCCTCGGTCTAATCAAAAAGAGTTGTCCAGTTTTTGGTTCGATATGCTTCAAAACACATTTTTACTTGCTCTTCATTATTCTTTTCCGTGGCCAGTTCCGGCAGTTCATTTTCTGAAAAATATGCAAAGCCCGTAGTTTCTATATTTTCTTTGAAGGCACCTCCGATAATGGTGCAAAGTACAAATATTTTACATACGCCATAAGCATATACTGGCAAGTTATGTTTAGAGCGGTCTTGAATTGCAATCACTTTATCAGCAGTTACATCTAAGCCCGCTTCTTCTTTGACCTCCTTAATAGTATTTTCTTTGACAGACACATTTACATCAACCCAACCTCCGGGAAGTGACCATTTTCCGCTATTCTCTTTAACAAGAAGAATTTTTCCATTTTGAAAAATAGCGGCTCTGGTATCAAGTTTTGGCGTCTGGTATCCTGTTTCATTACAGAAAAGGTCTTTCACTTTTTGAACGGGTATATCTGTCTTATATGCCATTATCTCGGCAGAAATTTCCCGTATCCTTTCATAGCGTTCTCTATCAAAAATATCTTTTCCATAGGTCAATCCTGCTTGTGCAAGACTCTGTAATTCTATTGCCCATTCCAGCCATTGTTCTTTCAAGGTTATCCTCCCTTGCTACTACGATTTTCTCTGATAAAATATCACTTCGTGTGTGCTAAACTGTTCGTGTCAAGTTTCATCTGGACTTGATTCCTCCTATGGTTATGTAATGGCGGTTGGCAGACCACCATTACTATAACCATAGGAGGATCCTTTTTCTAGGCATAGCTAAAGCTTTTTGGAACCACCGGCTCTGCCGGTGGTTTTCTTTCCACAAAAAGAAGCGGGAGCCGACGGCTCCCGCTTCTGCTGTTTTAATCAGATCCGCTTGGACTTGGTATCGATCTCCGTCAGGCACTGGTTCAGGAAGGCATCCATGGTCATGACGCCCTCGTCTCCGCCGGAGCGGGTCCGGACGGACACGGTGCCGTCCTGGGCCTCCTTGTCGCCCACCACCAGCATATAAGGAACCTTCTGCATCTGGGCCTCCCGGATCTTGTAGCCCAGCTTTTCGCTGCGAAGGTCCGCCTCGCAGCGGATATTGGCGGCATTCAGCTTCTCGTTGACTTCCTTGGCATAGGCATGGGCGCGCTCGGTGACGGGCAGGACCTTGACTTGGACGGGAGACAGCCACAGGGGGAAGGCGCCGGCGAAGTGCTCGGTGATCACGCCGATAAACCGCTCGATGGAGCCGAAGACCACCCGATGGATCATGACGGGGCGATGCTTCAGGCCGTCCTCACCGGTGTACTCCAGATGGAACCGCTCCGGCAGCTGGGAGTCCAGCTGAATGGTGCCGCACTGCCAGGTACGGCCCAGGCAGTCCTCAATATGGAAGTCCAGCTTGGGGCCATAGAAAGCGCCGTCACCCTCGTTGATGACAAAGCTCTTGCCCATGGCGGTAATGGCCTTCTTCAGGACGTTCTGATTGAACTCCCACTCCTCCACGGTGCCGATGTGATCCTCAGGCATGGTGGAAAGCTCAATGGTATACTTCAGTCCAAACACGTTGTAGACCTCGTCAAAGAGCTTCACCACGTTCTGGATCTCTTCTTCCATCTGCTCCTTGGTCATGAAGATGTGGGCATCGTCCTGCGTGAAGCAGCGAACCCGGAACAGACCGTGAAGGGCGCCGCTGAGCTCATGCCGGTGGACCAGGCCCAGCTCACCCACCCGCAGGGGCAGGTCCCGGTAGGAGTGGGGCTCCGAAGCGTACACCAGCATACCGCCGGGGCAGTTCATGGGCTTAATGGCGAAATCCTGATCGTCAATGACGGTGGTGTACATATTATTCTTATAATGATCCCAGTGACCCGAGCGCTCCCACAGGCGGCGGTTGAGGATCATCGGCGTGGAGATTTCCACATAGCCGTAGCGCTTGTGGACCTGACGCCAGTAGTCGATCAGGGTGTTTTTCAGCACCATGCCCTTGGGCAGGAAGAAGGGGAAGCCGGGGCCGTAGTCCGTCAGCATAAACAGGCCCAGCTCCTTGCCCAGTTTCCGGTGGTCCCGCTTTTTGGCTTCTTCGATCCGGGTGAGGTAGGCATCCAGCTCATCCTTGGTGGGGAAAGCGATGCCGTAGATCCGCTGGAGCATCTTACGGTTGCTGTCGCCCCGCCAGTAGGCGCCGCAGCACTGGGTCAGCTTGATGGCGTTGCCCTTGATCCGGCCGGTGGAATCCAGGTGGGGACCGGCGCAGAGATCCGTGAACTCGCCCTGGGTATAGAAGGAAATGACGGCATCCTCCGGCAGGTCGTTAATCAGCTCAACCTTATAAGGCTCGTCCTTTTCCTGCATATAGTCCACCGCCTCGGCCCGGGGCTTTTCCGTGCGCTCCAGGTGGAGCCGCTCCTTGCAGATCTTCTTCATTTCCTTCTCGATCTCGGCCAAATGCTCCGGGGTAAAGGCAAAGGGCGCGTCGAAATCGTAGTACCAGCCCTCGTCAATGGCGGGGCCGATGGCCAGCTTCACCTCCGGCCACAGGCGCTTGACAGCCTGGGCCATCACGTGGGAGCAGGTATGCCAATAGGTCTTGCGGTACTCGGGGTTTTCAAAGGTATAGAGGTTTTCTTCGGACATGACAATTGCTCCTTTCTTATTTTCGGGGCAAAACAAAAACGCTTCACCCCTGAACGCTCAGGGGTGAAGCGGTAGGCTCCACGGTTCCACCCTGCTTACGGCCAAAGGGCCGTCGCTCGTGACCTCTGTAACGGGAGGGCCCGTCCCGGCTTACTGTTGGTTCTGCCGGGCAGCTCGGAAGGGGTGCAAAACGGAAAGGGGTCGCAGAGCCGTCACACCACCAGGGCTCCTCTCTGGGCGTCTTTTTTCCGTTTCAGGTCTTCGTCAGCGCTTTTTTATGGGCTAACAATAGCACACTTCCTCCACCTTGTCAAGGGTCCATTATGGGATTGGCATTATGTTAACCATTTTGTTACTCTTCCCCTATATCTTGTGGATTTGCAAGGGATTTTCCATATACATAGGCGGCACTCTTTGCGTTATCGTAAACTCGATTTCTGTTAAAAAAGTTGTCGATTTATGTCAATAGCAAAGAAAAACTTGACATTTCCGAAAAAATAGTTATAATATCGAGGTAGTATCAATAAATTACCACTGTGTAATTATTTGATACCTTTCAAATATGCACCCTGCATTACCCCCAAAATTTGTGAAAGGAGGTTCATTGATGCGCAGAATCAAACAACTTGTGCACGGCCGGGGCGGGGCCTTTTCCAGAGTCCTTGTGATCGTCCTGATGGCCGCATTCGCCGTCGGGCTCCTGAGCCAGGTGGCCTTTGCACAGAACACCTATGTCATCACCGACGGGGACCGTGTAGTCGTCTACACCACCTACGCCACCGACCCAGACATCGTGCTTGACGAGGCTGGCTTGACGCTGGGCAAGGATGACACCTATACTACGCAGGAGGGCAGCGGCGGCACCGAGATCATAATTTCAAGAATTCAGATGGTCACCGTTTCGGACGGCAGCCAGGTATTAAAGATCGGAACCTACGGAGAAACCGTGGAGGAGCTGCTGACACGGCTGGGTTACAGCCTGGACGACAGCACCCGGGTCAATTATCCCCTGAACGCCGCCACCTTCGACGGCATGAGCGTGGAGCTGATCCACCAGGAGACCAAGACCATCGAATACGAGACCAGCGTAGCCTATGAGACCACCTATTGCTATGACGCCAGCCTGCCCCAGGGACAGACAAAGATCCTGGTCCAGGGCAAGGACGGGGTCATGTCCTGCACCGCGGAGGTTACATATGAAAACGGAAAAGAGGTTTATCGCCGGGTCCTGTCCCAATCCATTCTGACCCCGGCCACAGCCGAGGTGATCGTCTGCAGCGTAGACCGGGACACTAAGGTCCAGGAGGGCAACGGCCGGGCCTATGTGGTGGGTGACCCCCTGCCGGAGATCACGGAAGCCACCGAAGCGGAAACGGAGGCCGGAGACAGCGTCACCGGCGGCACCATCCTGACTGCCTCCGGCGAGGCCCTGCACTACACCGGCGTTCTGTCCGTTCAGGCCACGGCTTACAGCTGCGAGGAGGAAACGGGCATCACCGCCTCCGGCACCCCCGCCCGGGTGGGCGCCATCGCCGTGGATCCCTCCGTCATCCCTCTGGGGACCCTGCTGTATGTGGTCTCCGACGACGGCATGTACAACTACGGCGTATGCGTGGCGGAGGACACCGGCGGGAATATCAACGGCAACCGCATTGATCTGTACTTCGACACCGAGGCCGAGTGTATCCAGTTCGGCGTTCGGAACTGCACCGTGTACATCCTGGGATAAAAATTGGATTTGCAAAGCCGCCTTTTATCTGGTAAAATACCTGATGAAAGGCGGTATTTTTATGCTTGATCTGTGTGACATTCGGCAGGTCCGGGAGCTTCTGGACCGGCACGGTTTTCGATTTTCCAAGGCCAAGGGCCAGAACTTTCTGATTGCGTCCTGGGTCCCCCAGCGGATCGCCGAGGAGTCCGGCGTGGACGAGACCGCAGGCGTTCTGGAGATCGGGCCCGGCATCGGCCCCCTGACCCAGGCTCTGTGCCAGCGGGCGGGGAAGGTCTGCGCCGTGGAGGTGGACACCTCCCTGAAGCCCATTTTGAAGGAGACCCTGGGGGAATTTGACAATCTGGAAATTCTTTGGGGGGATATTCTGAAGCTGGACATTCCGGCCCTGACGGCGGAGCAGTTCCCGGGGCTGCGGCCCATGGCCTGCGCCAATCTGCCCTATTACATCACCTCCCCTATTTTGACGGCGCTGCTCCAGTCCCGGGCCTTTTCCTCCGTGACGGTGATGATCCAGAAAGAGGTGGCCCAGCGGATCGCCGCCAGGGCGGGCACGGCGGACTACGGCGCATTTTCCGTGCTGTGTCAGTACTATGCCGAGCCGGAGCTGTTGTTTGACGTGCCGCCCTGCTGCTTCATCCCCCAACCCAAGGTCACCTCGGCGGTGATCCGGCTGAAGGTCCGGGAAACGCTGCCCTGGGACATTGCAGACGAGGGGACATTTTTCAAGACCGTGCGGGCCAGCTTTTCCCAGCGGCGAAAAATGTTGGTCAACGGGCTTGCCAGCGGCTTCCCTCAGATCGGCAAGCAGGAACTGCAAAATATTTTGGTTTCCTGTGGTTTTGCGTCTACCATTCGAGGGGAGATTTTGGACATTCCAGGCTTTGCGGCGGTGTCCAACGAGATCTATCGGCGGATCAAGGGAGAGTAAGGAGAATAAAATGTACCGTTTTCTGTTTTTGGATCTGGACGACACCCTGCTGGATTTTCATAAGGCGGAGGCCATTGCCATCGGCAAGGCCTTCCGAAAAGCCGGGATCCCGGACACGCCGGAAATGATCGAGCATTACAGCCGGGTGAACCGGCGGCAGTGGGAGCTGCTCAACGCCGGGAAAATCACCCGGGAGGAGGTCCTGACCAGCCGGTTCGAGATCCTGTTTCAGGAAACCGGCATCCAGGCGGATGTGGAAACGGTTTTGGGATATTACGAACATTTTCTGGCCATTGGACACTATTTTCTCCCGGGAGCAGAGGAGATCCTCCCCTATCTTGCCGAAAAATACAAATTATATATCGCCAGCAACGGCACGGCCCCGGTACAGGACGGACGGCTGAAAAGCGCCGGTATCCTGCCTCTGTTCCAGGACGTTTTCATTTCCCAGCGGCTGGGGGCCAACAAGCCCAGCCGGGCATTTTTTGAACTGGCCGCCGCCAGAATCCCGGATTACCGGCCGGAAGAGGCCCTGATGATCGGCGACAGCCTGACCTCTGACATTCAGGGCGGGGTCAATGCCGGGATCGACACCTGCTGGTACAATCCCAAGGGCCTGCCGGTGCCGGAAAGCCCCAGGCCCACCTATGTGGTCGGGAGCCTTGAGGAACTCCGGACCCTGCTGTGAGCTCTCACGGCAAAACCCACAGGATTCCTCAAAAAGTTTGACCGTTTTTCATACAACATTTTGGAGGCACCCCCTTTGACGGGGCTGTCGGAATATGGTACAATAACCACGTTGGTTCCGCAAACTTGTGCCCGGCGCGGCGACAATCAAATAACACCTTCTGTGACTGACGGATCAGCGGTTCTCCGCAGGGGAGCAGAAGGCGCATCGGCCGACCGTCTGGGCACACTGATTCCATAATTAAGGATAGGTGCGCCCGGTTTGTTTTTTCAGAAAGAAAAGGAGGTCTCCAATGAAAAAGGTTGGAATTCTCATGGGAAGCGACAGCGATCTTCCCGTCGTTCAGAAAGCGGCAGATACCCTTACCGCCCTGGGCGTCCCCCTCGAAGTGCATATTTTTTCCGCACACCGGACTCCTGTCCAGGCTCAGGCCTTCAGCCAAAACGCCAGGGACAATGGGTTCGGTGTCATTATTTGCGCTGCGGGCATGGCGGCCCATCTGGCAGGGGCTATTGCCGCCAACACCACCCTGCCCGTCATCGGTATCCCCATGAAGTCCGGAGCTCTGTCGGGCCTGGACGCTCTGCTGGCCACGGTACAGATGCCCTCCGGGATCCCCGTGGCCACCGTAGCCATTGACGGCGCCGCCAACGCCGCATTGCTTGCCGCCCAGATCCTGGCCCTGTCGGAGCCGGAGCTGGCAAAAAAGCTGGACGACCGCCGGAAGGCCGACGCCGAGAAGGTCCTTGCCAAAAACGAAGCCGTAGAAAAGCAGTTCAACTGCCGCTAATATGAGGAGGAAAACCACCATGGAAAAGAAAGATCAGCTCTACGAAGGAAAAGCCAAGAAGGTATTCGCCACCGACGATCCCGAGCTTCTTATCGTCTCCTATAAGGACGACGCCACCGCCTTTAACGGTCTCAAGAAGGGCACCATTACGGGCAAGGGCGTCATCAACAACCGCATGAGCAACTTCCTCATGAAAAAGCTGGAAAAGGAAGGGGTCCCCACCCACTTTGTGGAGGAGCTGAACGATCGGGAGACCCTGGTGAAGAAGGTCTCCATCGTGCCCCTGGAGGTCATTATCCGGAACATCTCCGCCGGCTCCTTCGCCAAGCACTACGGCGTGGAGGAGGGCATTGTATTTGACGAGCCCACCATTGAGTTCTCCTACAAAAACGACGAGCTGGGCGATCCCCTGCTGAACGAGTACCACGCCCTGGCCCTGAAGCTGGCCACCAAGGAAGAGATCGAGACCATCAAGGCCATGGCCTTCAAGGTAGACGAGGTCCTGAAGGCCTACTTCAAGACTCTGGGCATCGACCTGGTGGACTTCAAGCTGGAGTTCGGCCGCCTGTCCGACGGCACCGTCGTCCTGGCCGACGAGATCTCCCCCGACACCTGCCGTCTGTGGGACGACAAGACCCACGAGAAGCTGGACAAGGACCGTTTCCGCCGGGACCTGGGCGGCGTCGAGGACGCCTATCAGGAGGTCATGCGGCGGCTTATGGGAGAATAAGGCCCGGTGGGCGGCTTTTTCGGCGCAGTCTCCAAGCGGGACTGTGTGCTGGACCTGTTCTTCGGCACGGACTACCACTCCCACCTGGGCACCCGCCGGGGCGGCCTGGCGGTCTATGACAAGAAGGACGGCTTCCAACGTCAGATCCACAACATCGAAAACACCCCCTTCCGGACCAAGTTTGAAGGGGATCTGGCCACCTTCCACGGAAATTCCGGCATCGGCTGCATCAGCGACACGGATCCCCAGCCCCTGCTGGTCCGGTCCCACCTGGGGCTCTATGCCATCTCCACAGTGGGCATCATCCAGAACTCCGAGTCTCTGGTGGAAACCTATTTCTCGGATCACGGTCACCAATTCATGGCCATGTCCTCCGGCAAGGTCAACGCCACGGAGCTGATCGCGGCCCTCATCAACCAAAAAGACAGCCTGGTGGAGGGCATCCGCCACGCCCAGAGCGTCATTGACGGCTCCGCCACCATTCTCCTGCTGACCAAGGACGGCATTATCGCCGCCCGGGACCGGCTGGGACGGCTGCCTGTGCTCATCGGCAAAAGCGAGGACGGCTGCTGCGTGTCCTTTGAATCCTTCGCCTATCAGAAGCTGGGCTACCGGAACGCCTATGAGTTGGGCCCCGGCGAGATCGTCCGGCTGGACGCCGACGGTTACGAGACCATGTCCCCCGCCGGAAAGGACATGAAAATCTGTGCCTTCCTCTGGACCTATTACGGCTACCCCAACTCCAATTATGAGGGGGTCAACGTGGAGGTCATGCGCTACCGCAACGGCGAGATCATGGCTCGGGAGGAAAAGGCCCGGGGGACCCTGCCGGAGGTGGACTATGTGGCGGGCGTGCCGGATTCCGGTCTGCCCCACGCCATCGGCTACGCCAGGGAAAGTGCGCGGCCCTTTGCCCGGCCCTTTGTCAAATATACCCCCACCTGGCCCCGGTCCTTTATGCCCGCCAACCAGGACGTCCGGAACCAGGTGGCCAAAATGAAGCAGATTCCTGTACCGGAGCTCATTGAGGGCAAGAAGCTGCTGTTTGTGGACGACTCCATCGTCCGGGGCACTCAGCTGCGGGAGACCGTGGAATTCCTCTATGCCAGCGGCGCCAAGGAGGTCCACATGCGCTCCGCCTGTCCCCCCATTATGTACGGCTGCAAATATCTGAACTTTTCCCGAAGCAACTCCGAGATGGAGCTCATCGCCCGGGCCACGGTCCAGAAGCTGGAGGGAGACGCCGGGCAGAAGCACCTGGACGAATACGCCGACAGCAAGACCGAGCGGGGCCAGTGTCTGCTCAAGACCATCTGTCAGCAGCTGGGCTTCGACTCCCTGGGCTATCAGTCCCTGGAAGGACTGTTGGAGGCCATCGGCATTGACAGAGACCGGATCTGCACCTATTGCTGGACCGGAAAAGAATAAAATGATAAGGAGCTTTGACGGAATGAACGAGAAAAGCTATTCGGAAAGCTATAAGGCCGCGGGCGTAGACATCACCGCCGGGTATCGGTCGGTGCAGCTCATGAAGGCCAGCGTGGCCCGGACCAAAACGGCGGGCTGTCTGGACGACCTGGGAGGCTTCGGCGGCCTCTTCGGCCTGGACCTGACCGGCATGGAAGAGCCGGTGCTGGTCTCCGGCACCGATGGCGTGGGCACCAAACTGAAGATCGCCATGCTGCTAGGAAAGCATGACACCATCGGCATCGACTGCGTGGCCATGTGCGTCAATGACGTGATCTGCTGCGGCGCCAAGCCCCTTTATTTCCTGGATTACATTGCCTGCGGCAAGAACATCCCCGAAAAGATTGCAGAGATCGTCTCCGGCGTGGCCGAGGGCTGCGTCCAGGCCGGTTCCGCCCTCATCGGCGGCGAGACCGCCGAGCACCCCGGCATGATGGCCGAGGAGGACTACGACCTGGCGGGCTTCTCCGTAGGCGTGGTGGACAAGAAAAAGATCCTGGACAACAAGACCATGGCTCCCGGAGACGTGGTCATCGCCCTGGCCTCCTCCGGTGTCCACTCCAACGGCTTTTCCCTGGTGCGGAAGGTCTTTGACGTGGATCACGCGGACCTGACCGCCCCCTGCGAGGCCCTGGGCGGCGCCTCCGTCGGCGAGACCTTGCTGACCCCCACCAAGATCTACGTGAAGTCCATGCTGGCTCTGTTTGACGCCGTGAAGGTCAAGGGCGTCAGCCACATCACCGGCGGTGGCTTCTATGAGAACATTCCCCGTTCCATCCCCGACGGTCTTGGCGCTAAGATCCGCAGGGATAGCGTGCGTGTGCTGCCCATTTTTGACCTGATTGCCAAGACCGGAAACATACCCGAAAGGGATATGTACAACACCTTCAACATGGGCGTAGGTATGAGTGTGGTGGTGGCTCCGGAGGATGCGGCGCAGGCTCTGGACATCCTGACGGCCCACGGCGAGACCGCCTATGTCATCGGCGAGATCGTGGAGTCCCAGGAAAAGGTGATCCTGGAATGAGGGAAAAGCGCATTGCCGTCCTGGTCTCCGGCGGCGGCACCAATCTCCAGGCCCTGCTGGACGCTCAGGCCCGGGGCGAGCTCCACGGCGGACGGATCGCCGCGGTGATCTCCTCCAACCCGGAGGCCTATGCCCTGACCCGGGCAGAGCAGGCCGGTATTCCCGGCTATGTCATGGCCCGGAAAAATTACAAATCAAATCAGGAAATGACCCTGGCCCTGGTGGACAGTCTCCGGGCCTTGGACATTGACCTGGTGGTGCTGGCAGGCTTTATGACGGTGCTGACCCGGGAGATGCCGGAGGCCTTCCCCAACGCCATTATCAATGTACACCCGGCCCTGATCCCCAGCTTCTGCGGGGAGGGGTTTTATGGGCTCCACGTTCACAAGGCGGCGCTCCAATACGGAGTGAAGCTCTCCGGGGCTACCGTCCACTTCGTAAACGAGGACTGCGACGGCGGGCCCATCATCCTGCAGAAGGCGGTGGAGGTTCTGCCGGAGGACACGCCGGAGGCCTTACAAAAGCGCATTATGGAGCAGGCCGAGTGGGTCCTGCTGCCCCGGGCCGTAAGCCTATTCTGCGAGGACCGGCTCCGGGTAGAGGGCCGGACCGTGGTCATTGCACCGGATAATACATAATCTAGGAGGTTTCATATGAACACCCTTATGGACATTCTGAAAAACAACGAATACCCCGGTCGGGGCATTCTCCTGGGCCGCAGCGCCGACGACAAGTACGGCGTCATCGTCTACTTTATCATGGGCCGCAGCGAAAACAGCCGGAACCGGATCTTTGTAGACACCAACGATGGCATCCGGACCCAGGCCTTTGACGAGGCAAAAATGGCGGATCCCTCCCTCATCATCTACCACCCGGTGCGGATGCTGATGGACGAGGAGGCGGACCTGCCCGTGACCATCGTCACCAACGGCGACCAGACCGATACCATCCGGGACTTTATCCTGGAGGACGAAAACTACGTCACCGCACTGAACACCCGGGAATTTGAGCCCGACGGCCCCAACTACACCCCCAGGATCTCCGGCATTCTCTATCCCAACGGCACCTACGTGCTCTCCATTCTGAAAACCCTGGAGGGGGATCCCGACTGCTGTGTCCGGAACTATTTCACCTATGACGGCCCCAAGGCCGGCACCGGTCACTTCATCAGCACATATGAGGGAGACGGCTCTCCCCTGCCCTCCTTCCGGGGCGAGCCCCGGTATGTGGCCCTCTCGGGCAATATTGACGACTTTACAGAGGAAGTGTGGGAGTCCCTCAACGAGGACAACAAGGTTTCTCTCTTCGTCCGCTATGTGAATCTGAAGACCGGCGCCGCCGATACCCGGATCATCAACAAAAACATGTGAGGTAGATCATGGAACGCAATCACGACAGCTACGTTTCCCCCCTGTCCACCCGGTACGCCAGCCCGGAAATGCAGCATATTTTCTCGGAAAACTTCAAATTCCGCACCTGGCGGCGGCTGTGGATCTCCCTGGCCAAGGCGGAGCAGGCCCTGGGCCTGGACATCACCGACGAGCAGATCGCCGAGCTGGAAGCCCATCAGGACGACATCAACTATGACGTGGCCGAGGCCCGGGAAAAGCTGGTACGCCACGACGTCATGAGCCACGTCTACGCCTATGGCCAGCAGTGTCCCAAGGCGGCGGGCATTATCCACCTTGGGGCCACCAGCTGCTATGTAGGCGACAACACCGACGTGATTATCCTGCGGGAGGCCTCCCGTCTGATCCTGAAAAAGGCGGGACAGGTCATGAAGAATCTGGCCGCCTTTGCGGACAAATATAAATCCATGCCCTGCCTGGGCTATACCCATTTGCAGCCCGCCCAGCTCACCACCGTGGGCAAGCGGGCCACCTTGTGGATGTACGAACTGAGCCAGGATATGGAGAACCTTCAATTCCAGCTGGACCGGCTGCTGCTGCTGGGGTCCAAGGGCACCACCGGCACCCAGGCCTCCTTTATGGAGCTGTTCGAGGGGAACGAGGAAAAAATCAAGAAAATGGAGGCTCTTATTGCCCAGGATATGGGCTTTTCCGGCTGCGTTCCCGTGTCCGGCCAGACCTATTCCCGGAAGGTGGACGCCTATTTCCTGTCGGTGCTCTCCGGCTTTGCCCAGAGCGCCTATAAGTTCGCTAACGACCTGCGGATCCTCCAGTCCTTTGAGGAAATGGAAGAGCCCTTTGAGAAGAACCAGATCGGCTCTTCCGCCATGCCCTATAAGCGCAACCCCATGCGGTCCGAGCGGATCTGCGCCCTGGCCCGGTACGTCATCACCGATTCTCTGAATCCCGCCATCACAGCCGGGACCCAGTGGTTCGAGCGGACCCTGGACGATTCGGCCAACAAGCGGATTGCCGTGTCCGAGGCTTTCCTGGCCGTAGACGCCATTCTCAACATCTACATGAACGTGACCTCCGGCTTGGTGGTCTATGACAAGGTGGTAGAGCGCCGGGTCATGGAAAAGCTGCCCTTCATGGCCACGGAGGACATTATGATGGAATCCGTGAAGCGGGGCGGCAACCGCCAGGAGCTCCACGAAGCCCTGCGGGTCCACTCCCACGCCGCCGCTGCCAAGGTAAAGCTGGAGGGAGGCGCCAACGATCTCATTGACCGGATCGACCGGGATCCCCTGTTCCCTCTGAGCCGGGTGGAAATTCTGAGCCACCTGGATCCCGCAAAATATATCGGCCGCTGCCCCAGCCAGGTCACGGAGTTCCTCCGGGATGTGGCCCAGCCCCTGATCGACCGGTATTGTACCGAAAATATTACCGCTGAATTGAAGGTGTAAGAAAATGAAAGAATTTGAACTGAAATATGGCTGCAACCCCAACCAAAAGCCCGCAAAGATCTATATGAAAGACGGCGGCGATCTGCCCATCCGGATCCTGAACGGCCGTCCCGGTTACATCAATTTCCTGGATGCCTTTAACGCCTGGCAGCTGGTGAAGGAGCTGAAGGAGGCCCTGGGCCTGCCCGCCGCCGCCTCTTTTAAGCACGTATCCCCCACCTCCGCCGCCGTGGGTCTGCCCCTGCCGGAGAAGCTGAAAAAAGCCTGCTTCGTGGACGACGTGCCGGAGCTGGACGGAAGCCCCCTGGCCTGCGCCTACGCCCGGGCCCGGGGCACGGACCGGATGTGCTCCTTCGGCGACTTTGTGGCCCTGTCCGACGTGTGCGATGCAACCACCGCCAAGCTCATTGCCCGGGAGGTCTCCGACGGCGTCATTGCCCCGGATTATGAACCGGAGGCGCTGGAAATCCTGAAGGCCAAGCGCAAGGGCGGCTACAACGTCATAGCCATTGACCCCGATTACGTGCCCGCAGTCCAGGAGACCAAAGACGTGTTCGGCGTCACCTTTGAGCAGGGTCGGAACAACGTGAAGATCGACGGCAATATGCTGACCAATATCGTCACCAAAAACAAGGACCTGCCCGACAGCGCCAAGCGGGACCTCATTATTTCCCTCATTACTTTGAAGTACACCCAGTCCAACTCCGTATGCTATGCCTATGACGGCCAGGCCATCGGCGTGGGCGCCGGCCAGCAGTCCCGGATCCACTGCACCCGGCTGGCCGGGTCCAAGGCCGACACCTGGTTTCTGCGGCAGTGCGACAAGGTGCTGAACCTGCCCTTCCGGGCGGATCTGGGCCGCCCCGCCCGGGACAACGTCATTGACGGCTATATCAACAAAAATGAGGAGGACGTCTGCGCCGAGGGTATCTGGCAGAATTACTTCACCAGCCGCCCGGAGCCCCTCACCGACGAGGAGGCAAAAAGTTATCTTGCCGCCGTTTCCGGCGTCTCCATCGGCTCCGACGCCTTCTTCCCCTTCCCCGACAACATTCTGCGGGCCCGGCGCAGCGGCGTAAGCTACGTGGCGGAGCCCGGCGGCTCCATCCGGGACGATGCCGTCATCGCATGCTGCGATGAACACGGTATGGTCATGGCCTTTACGGGCCAGCGGCTGTTCCACCACTAAGATGGAACGGAAGTTTCTGTGCTCCCTGGGCTGCGCCACTGTGGCCCGGGAGCTGGAGACCGATCCCGCCGGGACCCTTCAAAAAATTGCGGGTCTCGGCTATACCAGCGTGGAATATTACGGCGAGCCGGTGCTGCCTCCGGAGCAGGTGGCGGCGCTGCTGGCCGAAAACGGCCTGGCCCTGAACGGCTGGCATATTGAGTGGCGGCATTTGCAGCCCGGCACCGTGGAAAATACCGTTGCCTACTGCAAAGCGGCAGGCCTAAAGCGGGTCATTATCCCCTGCCTCGGCAGCCGGTGGGAGGTGGGCCACACCTTGGCCCAGGAGTGCAAAGAGGTGTGGTTCGCGTACCTGCCCCGGCTGTGCAAAGCATTTACGGACTATATTATACGCTGTAATCAAAAGGAGGACGAACCATGAAGATTTTGGTGGTCGGCGGCGGCGGGCGGGAGCACGCCATCATCAAGGCCCTGAAAAAAAACTCCAAGGTCACGGAGCTTTTCGCCGCCCCCGGCAACGGCGGCATTGCCAGGGACGCCCAATGCGTCCCCATCGGGGCTACGGATATTGACGGCCTTATGCGCTTTGCCAAGGAGCAGTCCATTGACTACGCCGTGGTGGCCCCCGACGATCCCCTGGCCCTGGGCGCCGTGGACCGGCTGAACGACATCGGCGTTCCCTGCTTCGGTCCCCGGCAGAACGCCGCCATTATTGAGAGCAGCAAGGCCTTTTCCAAAAATCTCATGAAGAAATACGGGATCCCCACGGCCAAGTATGAAATCTTCACAGAAGTGGACAAGGCTCTGTCCTATCTGGACACGGCCCCTATCCCCACGGTGGTCAAGGCCGACGGCCTGGCCCTGGGCAAGGGCGTCATCATCGCCCAGACCCGGGAGGAGGCCAAGGCCGCCGTCCGGGACATGATGGAGGGGGGTCTGTTCGGCAAGAGCGGCTCCACTGTGGTGATTGAAGAATTTCTGGAAGGACCGGAGGTGTCGGTTCTGTCCTTTACCGACGGAGAAACCGTAAAGCCCATGGTATCCTCCATGGACCACAAGCGGGCTCTGGACCATGACCAGGGGCTCAACACCGGCGGCATGGGCACCATCGCCCCCAACCCCTACTACACCCCGGAGATCGCGGAGCTCTGCCGGAAAACCATTTTTGAGCCCACCATCGCCGCCATGGCCAAGGAGGGGCGGCCCTTCCAGGGCTGCCTGTACTTCGGCCTCATGCTGACGAAGGACGGTCCCAGGGTTATTGAATACAACTGCCGCTTCGGCGACCCGGAGACCCAGGTGGTGCTGCCTCTCATGGAAAGCGACCTGCTTACGGTTATGGAGGCTACCACCAACGGCACCCTGGATCGGACCGAGGTAAAGTTCTCCGAAAACAGCGCCTGCTGCGTGGTCACCGCCTCCGGCGGCTATCCCCAGCACTATGAAAAGGGCAAGGTCATCACCATAACCGAGGAGGCCCGGGAGCACACCTATGTGGCCGGGGCCAAGCTGGAAAACGGGCAGCTTGTGACCTCCGGCGGCCGAGTCTTCGGCACCACCGCCGTGGCTCCCACTCTGGAAGAGGCGATCCGGGAAGCCTATCGCCTGGCAGACGGTATTCAATTTGAAGGAGCCTATCGCCGCAGCGACATCGGAAAACGGGCCCTGGCTGCGAAATAATGAATCTTCATCCCCTAAAACTATAAAAACCGGGAGGAACATCCATGGTATATCGTGTTTATGTGGAAAAAAAGAAGTCTCTGGCCAAGGAGGCCGCCGATCTTCTCACCGAGGTCCGGGATCTGCTCCAGCGGAAAAATCTGACGGGCCTTCGGATCATCAACCGTTACGACGTGGAAAACATCGACAAAGACCTGTTTGACGCTGCCGTATCCACCGTGTTCTCGGAGCCCCAGGTAGACAAGGTCTATGAGACCCTGGAGGCCCCCGGCGCCCGGCTCTTCGCCGTGGAGTATCTGCCCGGTCAGTTCGACCAGCGGGCCGATTCCGCCGCCCAATGTATCCAGATCCTGTCCCAGGGGGAGCGGCCCACGGTCCGCACCGCCAAGGTCTACGCCCTGTATGGGGACCTGACCCAGGAGGACGTGGACGCGGTAAAGAAATATGTCATCAACCCGGTGGAGGCCCGGGAGGCCAGCCTGGATCCCGTCCCCACCCTGAAAATGGAGTATGCCGTCCCCGACCATGTGAAGACGCTGGAGGGCTTCACGGCCCTGTCCCGGGAGGGACTTCAGGAGCTGCTGAACAGCCTGGGCCTTGCCATGGATCTGGACGACATTGCCTTCTGTCAGGCCTATTTCAAGGACGAAGGCCGGGATCCCACCCTGACGGAGATCCGGATGATCGACACCTACTGGTCCGATCACTGCCGGCACACCACCTTCCTCACCACCATTGACCGGGCCGAGTTCCAGGATCCCCTGCTGCAAAAGGCCTTTGAGGACTATCTTTCCGTCCGGAAGGAGCTGGGCCGGACCAAGCCCGTAACCCTCATGGACATCGGTACCCTGGCGGCCAAGTACCTGAATTCCAAGGGCCTCATGCCCCGGCTGGACGAAAGCGAGGAGATCAACGCCTGCACCATCCGAGTAGACGTTACCGTGGACGGGGAAAAGCAGCCCTGGCTCCTGCTGTTCAAAAATGAAACCCACAACCATCCCACGGAGATCGAGCCCTTCGGCGGTGCCGCCACCTGCATCGGCGGTGCCATCCGGGATCCCCTGGCCAGCCGGGCCTATGTCTACGGCGCCATGCGGGTCACGGGAGCCGCCGATCCCTTAAAGCCCGTATCCGAGACCCTGCCCGGCAAGTTGCCCCAGCGGAAGCTGGTGACCACCGCCGCCGCAGGCTATTCCTCCTACGGCAACCAGATCGGACTGGCCACGGGCATTGTGGATGAAATTTACCACCCGGGCTACGCCGCCAAGCGGATGGAAATCGGCGCGGTCATTGCCGCCGTTCCCGAAAAGAATGTCCGCCGGGAGCGTCCCCTGCCCGGAGACCAGGTGATCCTGCTGGGCGGCCGCACCGGCCGGGACGGCTGCGGCGGTGCCACCGGCTCCTCCAAAAGCCACAACCTCCACTCCCTGGAGACCTGCGGCGCCGAGGTCCAGAAGGGCAACGCCCCCGAGGAGCGAAAGCTCCAGCGGCTGTTCCGCAACGGAGAAGCCACCCGAATGATCAAGCGCTGCAACGACTTCGGCGCAGGCGGCGTATCCGTGGCCATCGGCGAGCTGGCAGACGGCCTCATCATCGACCTGAACAAGGTCCCCAAAAAATACGAAGGTCTGGACGGCACGGAGCTGGCCATTTCCGAGTCTCAGGAGCGGATGGCCGTGGTGGTGGCCCCGGAGGATGTGGACCGGTTCCTGACCCTGGCCGACCGGGAGAACCTGGAGGCCACGGTGGTGGCATCCGTTACGGAGGAGCCCCGTCTCGTCATGCACTGGAACGGCAAGGCCATTGTGAACGTGAGCCGGGATTTTCTGAACTCCAACGGTGCCGAAAAGCACATCGTCATCACCCCCGAGGCCCCCAAGGACTATCATAAGACCGTGTCCGGCGGGTTCCGGGAGAATATGGAGGCGCTGGTCTCCGACCTGAACATGTGTTCCCGCCGGGGCCTGTCCGAGCGGTTCGACTCCACCATCGGCGCCGGATCCGTGCTCATGCCCTTCGGCGGCAAGTACCAGCAGACCCCGGTCCAGGCCATGGTCCAGAAGATCTCCACGGAGCAGGGCCACACCGAGGACTGCTCCCTCATGGCCTGGGGCTACAACCCCTTTATTACGGAAAAAAGCCCCTATCACGGGGCCTATCTGGCCGTGGTGGAATCCGCCGCCAAGCTGGTGGCCACCGGCGCTTCATTCCGGGACGTGTATCTGACCTTCCAGGAGTATTTTGAGTCGCCCCGCCATGACGGCAAGCGTTGGGGTCAACCCCTTGCTGCCCTGCTGGGTGCCTTTGAAGCACAGAAGGATCTGGGCATTGCGGCCATCGGCGGCAAGGACTCCATGTCCGGCTCCTTTGAGGATCTGGACGTGCCCCCCACCCTGGTGTCCTTCGCCGTGACCACGGACACGGTGCCTCACATTGTGCCCAACCACCTGAAGGCCGCCGGGCACAAGCTGTGCCTGCTGGTGCCGGACTACGACGAGAACGGACTGCCGGTCCCGGCCTCTCAGCTGAAGCTATTCGACGAGGTCACGGAGCTGCTCCGCTCCGGCAAAGCCGTCACCGCCTACACCCCGGGTCTGGGCGGCCCGGCGGAGGCCATTTTCAAGATGGCCCTGGGCAACGGGCTGGGCGTCCGCTTCGCGGACGGCGTTTCCCTGGACGCCCTGTTCTCCTACGCCTATGGCGGCTTCGTGCTGGAGCTGGCGGAGGGCAGCGTGGGTACGGTGCTGGGCGAGACCACCGAGGATCAGAATTTCACCCGGCAGGGCGAGATTCTCTTCCTGGCGGAGCTGCAGAAAAAGTATGAGGACAGGCTGGAGCCTGTCTATCCCTGCAACATCGCTCCCTCCGAGGGACCCATGGAGACCTTCTCCTATCACACTGACAAAATCGCCGCTCCCGCCGTGAAAACGGCGAAGCCCCGGGTGTTGATTCCCGTATTCCCCGGCAGCAACTGCGAATACGACTCCGCCAAGGCCGTGGAGGACGCCGGGGCCGAGGCAGAGATCTTCGTGATCCGGAATCTGAGTTCCGACGCCATCCGCCGCAGTGTGGATGAGTTTGCCGCCAAGCTGGCGGAAAGCCAGGTGGTGTTCATCCCCGGCGGCTTCTCCGGCGGCGACGAGCCCGACGGCTCCGGCAAGTTCATTACCGCCTTCTTCCGGGCTCCGGCCATTCGTGAGCGGGTAGGCGATCTTCTGAACCGGCGGGACGGCCTGATGCTGGGCATCTGCAACGGTTTCCAGGCTCTCATCAAGCTGGGTCTTGTGCCCTACGGCGAGATCCGGGACATGGACGAAAGCTGCCCCACCCTGACCTTCAACACCATTGGCCGGCATCAGAGCCGCCTGGTGCGGACCCGGGTGGCCTCGAATCTCAGCCCCTGGCTCCGGGGCGTTCAGGTTGGCGATGTACTCACCGTTCCCATTTCCCACGGCGAAGGCCGGTTCCTGGCTCCTGAGGCTCTGATCCGGGAGCTGGCGGCAAAGGGTCAGATCGCCACCCAGTATGTGGATCTTGGGGACAAGGCCACCGGCGACGTGCACTTCAATCCCAACGGCTCCCTGTACGCCATTGAGGGCATCACTTCTCCCGACGGCCGGGTGCTGGGCAAGATGGGCCACTCCGAGCGGGTGGGCCGGGGCCTGTACAAAAACGTCCCCGGGGAATTTGATATGAAACTCTTCCAGTCCGCCGTGCGGTATTTCAAATAAGCCTTGGCCCCGAACGGCATTGCCATTCGGGGCCCTTTCTTCCGGCAATGCCCCTGTATTGCACGCCGGGCGCCGGGGTACAATGTAGAAAAGGGCCCTTTCGGACATCTGGGCCCAAGTGTGCCAGAACCACACATTTCACAAAATCTGTCTGGAGAATTTTCCGAAAATGCCCTTCGGATTCCCTTGTAATTTGTCAAAAGGAATGGTATAATCATCCGGAAGGTTTTGAGAAGATTATCCGTTTTCAGCTGTGCAAAGGGGGATCCTATGAAGTATCTGAAGGATCTTGTCTGGATCACCCAACTGGGAATGTCCGTGGCCATGCCCCTCGCGGGCTTTGTATTGGGGGCCCTGTGGCTCCGGAACCGGTACCGTTTAGGCGCCTGGATTCTGATTTTGGGCATCGTCCTGGGACTGTACAGCGGCTTCACCGCTTTTCGTTCCTTTTACCGATACATGGAGCAGAGCCACAAGCCAAAGGATGACAAGCGGCCTCCCGTTTCCTTCCGGGAGCATGATTGAGCCCCCGGAAAGGAGTCCGTACATGAAAAAAATGTCTCCGGTCCTGCGGCAGTTTCTGTCCGTGGCCTTGGGAGAGGTGTTTTGCGTGGCCCTGATGATCGGGGTGTACGCTCTGATTGGGAAATACAGCACCAAGGTTCTGCTGGGAGCGTTGGTGGGCGGTGTGTTGGCCGTGGTCAACTTTTTCCTGCTCACCGTTGGCGTCAGCAATGCGGCGGACAAAGCCGAAAACGGTGACCCCAAAGGCGCCCAGAACTTCATTACCCTGTCCTACATCGGACGGATGGCTGTGCTGGCCCTGGTTCTCTTCGGCGCAGGCAAAAGCGGCCGGTTCGACCTCCTGGCCCTGGTGCTGCCTCTGGTGTTTCCCCGTCCCGTGATCAGCATTTGTGAATTCTTCCGAAAGTTAGGTGAAAAACGTGGAACTTAACATTACCGGTCCCAAAATATACTTTACGATCCCCATTTTAGGCGGGATCCCCATTACCCAGACCACGGTGTCTTCCCTGCTGGTGACCATCCTGCTCTGCGTGGCCGGTGCCGTCCTGGGCAAGAAGCTCACCAAACGACCGGGCCGGGCCCAGGTCATGGTAGAAAAAGGCGTATCCACTCTGTACTCCTTGGTGGAGGAGACCATGGGCGTTCACAATTCCCATTGGACCCCCTTCATTGGCACCCTGTTCCTGTCCTCTATGCTGGGCAGCTTCATCGGCATGACCGGCTTCCTCCGGTCCAGCACCGCGGACCTGAGCACAACGCTCACCTGGGCTGTCATGGTTTCCGTGCTGATCTGGTACAACAGCATCAAGGCCAACGGTTTTCTGGGCTGGCTCAAGGGCTTTACGGAGCCCATTGTGGTCATGACCCCCATGAACCTGATCTCCGAGGTGGCCCAGCCCATTTCCATGGCCTTCCGTCACTTCGGCAACGTGGCAGGCGGCGGCGTCATTACCAGCGTCCTGTACTTAGCCATGTCCGGCCTTTCCTCTCTGCTCATCGGTCTTGTGGCCTCCAACGGCGTTGCGGTGTGCATCGCCTCTCTTGTGATCGGCGCCTTTGTTCTTTTCATGGGCTTCCGCAAAAAAAAGATGGGCGGCAAGGTCCTGGGCTATATTTTCATCGTGGTTGGCCTGTTTGCCCTGTTGGAAGTGCTGGGCGTGGCCACCGGGATCCCCATTCTGGATGTGGGTCTGCCCGCCATTTTGTCCCTGTACTTTGACGTATTCTCCGGCGTGATCCAGGCCTTTGTGTTCAGTCTTCTGACCATGATCTACGTCAGCAGCGCCTGCCCTGCCCCCGAAGAGGCGGCATAAGGGCACATCAAACTTTGTCCGTTAGGAAATTTTAATATACAAACACTATTTAGGAGGAATTTTCAATGGAACACGCAATCATTAAGGCAGCTTGCGCCATCGGCGCCGGTCTGTGCATGGGCATCGGTGCTATCGGCCCCGCTGTTGGTGAAGGTAATGCCGTCGGCAAGGCGCTGGAGGGCATGGCCCGTCAGCCCGAGGCCGCCAGCACCCTGCGTACCAACATGATCCTCGGCTGCGCCATCACCGAGACCACCGGTATTTACTCTCTGCTGATCGCATTTCTGATCCTGTTCGCCCTGAACTAATCTGCCTTTCGGCAAATCTACGAAAGGAGTGATGGTTTTTGGAAGGATTCGAGAGTTTTATTGGCGTTGATTTCTGGACGGCCCTATTTACTCTGATCAACTTCATCGTCACTTTCCTCATTTTGAAGAAGCTCCTGTTCAAGCCCGTGAAAAAAATGATCGACGAACGCCAGCAGGAGATCGATGATCTCTACGCTGACGCCAACGCCGCCAAAAAGCAGGCCCAGGAGCTCCAGGACCAGTATTCCGCCCGTCTGGCCGACGCCGGTCAGGAGGCAAGCCAGCTGATTCAGGAAGCCAGCCGCACCGCTCAGATCCGGGGCGACGAGATCCTCCGTTCCGCCAAGACCGACGCCCAGGCCATTCTGGACAAGGCCCAGCGGGACATTGCCCTGGAGAAGAAAAAGGCCATGAACGACATGAAGGATGACATTTCCGGCGTCGCTCTGTCCATTGCGGAAAAGGTCGTGGAAAAGGAGATCAACGAGGAGGATCAGCAGAAGCTGATCGCCTCCTTCATCGACAAGCTGGGTGACGCGCAATGAGTGTGATCGCAAAAAACTACGGCGGCGCTTTGTACAGCCTGGCCTCAGACGAGGGCCTGGCCGATCAGATCCTGTCGGAGCTTCAGGTACTGGATGCGGCCTTCGCCGCGGAGCCCCGGTTTCTGTCCCTGCTGTCCAATCCCAGCATTCCCAAAGAGGAGCGCTGCGGGATAGCGGACGACAGTTTCCGGGATCAAGTCCACCCCTATGTGCTGAACTTCCTGAAGTTGCTGACAGAGCACGGCTATGCCCACAGCTTCTCCGCCTGCCGGAAGGAATACGTGGACCGCTATAACGAGGCCCACGGGATCCTGCCTGTGCGGGCCGTTACCGCTGTGGAAGTCTCCCCTGCTCTGAAGGAGCGACTGGAGGCAAAGCTCAGCGCCGTCACGGGCAAGACCGTGGATGTTACCTATACCATTGATCCGGACTGCATCGGCGGTATCCGGCTGGATATGGACGGCAGCCGTTTGGACGGCACCGTTCGCCGCCGTCTGGACGATCTTCGGGACGCCCTTAAATCAACCGTAGTTTGAGGATGTCCCCTGACCCTTTGGGGATCCTGAAACAGAAAGCAGGGAAAGCATGGAATTAAGACCGGAAGAAATTACCAAAATTATCCGCAGTCAAATCAAGAACTACGAAAATAAGATCGAGCAGAGCGAGACCGGCACCGTCATCACCGTAGGCGACGGCATTGCCCGGGCCTCCGGCCTGGACAAGTGCATGGTCAACGAGCTCATCGAGTTTCCCAGCGGTGCCTATGGCATGGCCCTGAACCTAGAGGAAGATACGGTCTCTCTGGTTATTCTGGGCGACGACAGCGGCATCAAGGAAGGCGACACCGTAAAGCGGACGGGCCGTGTGGTCTCCGTTCCCGTAGGTGATGCCCTCATCGGCCGGGTGGTCAACGCCCTGGGCGCCCCCATCGACGGCAAGGGCAGGATCGAGTCCACGGACTATCGTCCCGTGGAGTCCCCCGCCCCCGGCATCATCGAGCGAGAGGCCGTGAATGTGCCCCTGCAGACGGGCATCAAGGCCATCGACTCTATGATTCCCATCGGCCGGGGCCAGCGTGAGCTGATCATCGGCGACCGTCAGACCGGCAAGACCACCATCGCCACGGACACCATCCTGAACCAGAAGGGTAAGGATGTGATCTGCATTTACGTGGCCATCGGTCAAAAGCGGTCCACCGTGGCCCAGATCGTGAACAGCCTGGAGCTGGCCGGGGCCATGAACTACACCATCGTGGTCTCCGCCACCGCCTCCGAGCTGGCGCCTATGCAGTATATCGCCCCCTATGCCGGATGCACCATGGGCGAGTATTTCATGAAGCAGGGCAAGGACGTGCTGGTCATCTACGACGACCTCAGCAAGCACGCCGTGGCTTACCGTGCCATTTCCCTGCTGATCCGCCGTCCCCCCGGACGTGAGGCCTACCCCGGCGACGTGTTCTATCTGCACTCCCGTCTTCTGGAGCGCGCGGCACACCTGTCCAAGGAGTACGGCGGCGGCAGTCTGACGGCTCTGCCCATCATCGAAACCCAGGCCGGCGACGTGTCCGCCTATATCCCTACCAATGTTATTTCCATTACCGACGGTCAGATCTTCCTGGAGACCGAGCTGTTCAACTCCGGCGTTATGCCCGCGGTAAACCCCGGTATCTCTGTGTCTCGTGTGGGCGGCTCCGCCCAGATCAAGGCCATGAAAAAGGTCTCCGGCTCTCTGAAGCTGCTGTACTCCCAGTACCGGGAGCTGCAGAGCTTCGCCCAGTTCGGTTCCGATCTGGATGCCGACACCAAGGCCCGGCTGGCCCAGGGCGAGCGGATTGTGGAGGTGCTGAAGCAGAAGAACAGCGCCCCCGTGGAGGTAGCCCACCAGGTCTGCATCCTCTACGCCGTGACCCATGGCTACCTGAAGGATATTGAGACCAAAGACATTGCCCGGTTCGAGAAGGGCTTCTTCGAGTATCTGGACAACAGCGCCGCCAAAATCCTTCAGGACATCCGGGCTACGAAGGACCTGCCCCGGACCACGGAGGCAGAGCTGCAGAAGGCCCTGACCGCTTATGTGGATATGTTCCTCAAAACCAATTAAGGAAGGAGTGACGCTGCATGGCCGGTGTATCCTCTAAAGAGATCAAGCTCCGCATCAAAAGCATGGAGAGCACCAAGCAGATCACCCGCGCCATGGAAATGGTCGCTTCCTCCAAGCTGCGCCATGCTCAGGATCGGGTCCTGCACAGCCGCCCCTACTTTGAGACCCTGTACAAGACCATTATGGACATCACCGAATCCACCCAGGGCCTGTCCTCCCCCTATCTCACCCATCGGGAGGTCAAGCGGTCCTGCTATGTGGTCATCGCCGGTGACCGGGGTCTGGCCGGAGGCTACAACAGCAATGTGCTGAAAATGGTCTACGGTGAGATGGCGGGAAAGGACGCCTGCGTCCTGCCCGTCGGCAAGAAGGCCGTGGAGTTCTTCCGGGCCCGCCAGGTCCCCATGGTCACCGAGGCCTATGCCGAGGCGGCGGAGCTGTCCATCAGCGACTGTTTTACATTGGCAAAAGCTCTGGCTCGTTCCTATCTCAACGAGGAATTCGACGAGGTGATCCTGGGCTACACCAACTTCGTGTCGGTGCTGTCCCAGACCCCCTCTACCCTGCGGCTCCTGCCCCTGCTCCATGAGCAGACCTCGGAGCCCATTCGGGAGTCCTCCGCCATCTATGATCCGGATCCACGGACGGTGTTCGACACCATCATTCCGGAGTATCTGGGAGGCGTAGTCTACGGCGCTCTGTGCGAGTCCGTGGCCAGTGAACTGGCCGCCCGCCGCACCGCCATGGACGCCGCCACGAAGAACGCAGAGGATATGATCGAGGACCTGAGCCTGAAGTACAACCGCGCCCGCCAAGGCGCCATTACCCAGGAAATCACGGAGATCGTGGCAGGCGCGGAAGCCTGACCCTCCGTGGGCATATTCCGTCCCGTTGGGACGGCCGGCGGCGCAATGCCCCGGATCCTTCCGCGGGAGGTCCCCTCCCCCGGTTACACAAAGGAGTTGACCCAAGTGGCAAAAAATATTGGTATTGTCACCCAGATCATCGGACCTGTGCTGGACATCCGTTTCCCCGACGGCCATCTGCCCGCCCTGTTGAACGCCATTGAGGTATTCAACGGCGATGAGAAGATCACCGCCGAGGTGGCCCAGCATATCGGCGACGATGTGGTGCGCTGCATCGCCATGAATTCTACCGATGGCCTGCAGCGGGGCGTGGAAGCCCTGGACACCGAAAAGCCCATCTCTGTCCCCGTGGGAGACCAGTGCCTGGGCCGGATGTTCAACCTGCTGGGCAAGCCCATCGACAACAAGCCCGCCCCCGTCACCACGGAGCGCTGGCCCATCCACCGTCCCGCCCCCTCCTACGAAGAGCAGGAGAGCACCACCGAGATCCTGGAGACAGGCATCAAGGTCGTGGACCTGATCTGCCCCTATGCAAAGGGCGGCAAGATCGGCCTCTTCGGCGGCGCAGGCGTGGGCAAGACCGTCCTCATTATGGAGCTGATCAACAACGTGGCCAAGGAGCACGGCGGTATCTCCGTGTTCACCGGCGTTGGCGAGCGGACCCGTGAGGGCAACGATCTGTACAACGAAATGACCGAGTCCGGCGTTCTGCAGAAAACCGCCTTGGTCTACGGTCAGATGAACGAGCCCCCCGGAGCCCGTATGCGGGTAGGCCTGTCCGGCCTGACCATGGCCGAGTACTTCCGGGACGTGAAGCACCAGGACGTGCTGCTGTTCATTGACAACATCTTCCGGTTCACCCAGGCTGGTTCCGAGGTCTCCGCTCTGCTGGGCCGTATGCCCTCCGCCGTGGGCTACCAGCCCACCCTGGCCACCGAAATGGGCGCCCTGCAGGAGCGTATCACCTCCACGAAGAACGGTTCCATCACCTCCGTCCAGGCCGTTTACGTGCCTGCCGACGACCTGACGGACCCGGCTCCCGCCACCACCTTCGCCCACCTGGACGCTACCACGGTGCTGGACCGGAGCATTGCCTCTCTGGGCATTTACCCCGCCGTGGATCCTCTGGACTCCACCTCTCGAATCCTGACCCCCGAGGTCGTGGGCCAGGAGCACTATGAGGTAGCCCGGGACGTGCAGCGGATCCTGCAGCGGTACAAGGAGCTTCAGGACATCATCGCCATCATGGGCATGGATGAACTGAGCGAGGAAGACAAGCTCACCGTCAGCCGGGCCCGTAAGGTCCAGCGGTTCCTGTCCCAGCCCTTCACCGTGGCCGAGCAGTTCACCGGCATGCAGGGCAAATATGTGCCGCTGAAGGAGACCATCCGGGGCTTCCGGGAGATCATCGACGGTAAGCATGACGACATTCCCGAGTCCTGCTTCCTCTTCGCCGGTTCCATCGACGAAGTGGTGGAGAAGGCCAAAAAGGGTGCATGAGTATGACGAGCTTCCATTTGCAGATCGTCACGCCGGACGGTCTGATCTTTGACGGCCAGGCCCAGCGGGTCATCGCCTATGGAGTCACCGGCTCTCTCGGGATCCTGGCCCAACACACGGACATGGTCACGCCACTCGGCATGGGCGAAGCCTCCATCCTGGCTGACGGCAAGGAACGGAAGGCCGCCTGCATCGGCGGGCTTCTGTCCGTCCACGACGGCGAGGTAACCCTGGTCCCCACCACCTTTGAGTGGGCCGAGGACATTGACGCCGAGCGGGCGGAGGCATCCCTGCAGCGGGCCAATGCGGTCCTTGCCAAAAAGGACGCCACGGACGCGGATCTCCGCCTGGCGGAGGCCCGGCTGAAACGAGCTCTGGTCCGCAAAAGCGTAGCCCAGAATCGCTAAACCGCTTCAAAAACAGCCGGTTTTCGCCGGCTGTTTTTCTATCATTTCACCAAGGAAAGGAATACATTTTATGGAACTCATACGGCTCTCCCCCAGCGAACTGCCGTATTTTAAGCGGGTCTACTACGACGCTTTTCCGAAATCGGAGCAAAAGCCTATGCGCTTTCTGCTCCACGCCGGCAAGAAGAATAAACTGGACCTGTTTCTGCTCCGGGACCGGGACGAAAATCTTGGGCTGACGGTAACGGTCCCCTATGGAGATCTGGTGCTGGTGTATTATCTGGCCGTGGACCCCGAGAAGCGGGGCCAAGGCGTCGGCAGTCAGGTCATGGCCCTGTGGCAGACCCAATATCCCGGCAAGCGGATTGTTCTGGAGATCGAACGGCCGGAGGAGGGGGCAAAGAATCAGAGCCAGCGGCTCCGGCGGAAGGCCTTTTACCTCCGCAACGGCCTCCGGGAAACGGGACTCACGGTGTCCGTGTTCGGCGTGCCTATGGAGGTTCTGAGTCTGAACGGTCCCGTGACCTTCCGGGAGTATCACAGCGTATACCGGCATATTTTATTCCCATTGTGCTGGCGGGTCCGGCTCATCTCCCAGGAGGAGGTCGAATGATTCAAGGGAAAGCGACTGCTTTCGCCTCAGGGATCCCCTGTTTCCCGGGAAAATTTCCATTTCCCCCCTTGTAATTTCCTCCAATTTAGCTTATACTCATTCTAACATTCTGCACAATACAGTGAGAGAGGAAGAATCAACCATGGAGCATCTTGTTCCCGTCCGTGAACTGTTCAAAAACACCGCGGCCTATGCCGGGAAATCCGTTTCCGTCGGCGGCTGGGTCCGTTCCGTCCGGGCCTCCAAGGCCTTCGGCTTTATCGTCCTCAGCGACGGTACCTATTTCACCCCCCTGCAGGTGGTGTACCACGACACCATGGAGAATTTCCAGGAGATCTCCAAGGTCAACGTAGGCGCTGCCCTCATCGTCACCGGCACTCTGGTGGAGACCCCTGAGGCCAAGCAGCCCTTTGAGATTCAGGCCGACACCGTCACCGTGGAGGGGCCCTCCGCCCCGGACTATCCCCTGCAGAAAAAACGCCATAGTCTGGAGTACCTGCGGACCATGACTCACCTGCGTCCCCGGACCAACACCTTCCAGGCCGTGTTCCGCGTCCGCAGCCTGATTGCCTATGCCATTCACCAATTCTTCCAGGAACGGGATTTTGTCTACGTCCACACCCCCCTCATTACCGGCTCCGACTGCGAGGGTGCCGGCGAAATGTTCCAGGTCACGACCTTGGACCTGAACGACCTGCCCCGGACCGAGGACGGCAAGGTGGATTATGCCAAGGACTTCTTCAACAAGCCCACCAACCTGACCGTTTCCGGCCAGCTCAACGGCGAGACCTTTGCCATGGCCTTCCGGAATATCTACACCTTCGGCCCCACCTTCCGGGCGGAGAACTCCAACACCACCCGCCACGCCGCCGAGTTCTGGATGATCGAGCCGGAGATTGCCTTCGCCGATCTGGAGGATGATATGGAGCTGGCAGAGGCCATGCTGAAATACATCATCGCCTTCGTGCTGGAAAAGGCCCCGGAGGAAATGGCCTTCTTCAACCAGTTCGTGGATCCGGGCCTGCTGGACCGGCTGAACCATGTGCTGACCTCCGACTTTGGTCGGGTGACCTACACCGAGGCCATCGAGATCCTGGAAAAGCACAACGACAAGTTCGATTACCCCGTGTCCTGGGGCTGCGACCTACAGACCGAACACGAGCGGTATCTCACGGAGCAGGTGTTCAAACGCCCCGTGTTCGTCACCGACTATCCCAAGGAGATCAAGGCCTTCTACATGAAGCTGAACCCCGACGGAAAGACCGTGGCAGCCATGGACTGCCTGGTGCCCGGCATCGGGGAGATCATCGGCGGCAGCCAGCGTGAGGATAACTACGCCCTGCTGAAGAGCCGCATCGAAGAGCTGGGTATGAAGCCCGAAGATTATGACTTCTACCTGGATCTGCGGAAGTACGGCTCCGCCCGGCACGCAGGCTTCGGCTTGGGCTTTGAGCGCTGCGTCATGTACCTGACCGGCATGGGCAACATCCGAGACGTACTCCCCTTCCCCCGGACTGTCAACAACTGCGACCTGTAAAAAACACTGACAAGGCCCTCCCCGTCTGGGGAGGGCCTTCTTGCTTGAAAAGCCCGCCGAAACCGGCGGGCTTTCGCTGTTTTATTTCTCGGTCAGTTTTTCCAGGGCAGCGATCTTCAGGCTCAGGCAGAACACCTGGATAGCCTGCTCCAACTCCTGAACCGGCGGGTAGCTGGGGGCGATCCGGATGTTACTGTCCTTGGGGTCCTTTTTGTAGGGGAAAGTGGAACCGGCGGGAGTCAGGACCACTCCGGCCTCCCTGCACAGCTCCAGTACCCGGGCGGCAGTGCCCTCCATGGCATCCAGGCTGATAAAGTAGCCGCCCTTGGGCCGGGTCCAGTGGGCAATTCCCAACGGCCGGATCTCTGCCTCCAGGGCATCGGCCACGGCATCAAATTTGGGCTTCAGGAACCTGGCGTGGCCTTTCATGATCTCCAGTGTGTGGGCCTTATCTTTCAGGAAACGCACATGGCGGAGCTGGTTCAGCTTGTCATGGGAGATCATCTGGATCCCGATAAGCTTCTGCATATACGCAATGTTTTCCTTGGACGAGGCCAGGACAGAAATGCCCGCGCCGGGATAGGTGATCTTGGAGGTGGAGGCGAACTCATAGACCATGTCCGGATTTCCCGCCTCTCGGCACAGGGAGATGATGTCCGGGAAAGGCACGAAGTCGCCGTCGAACTCATGGAGCAAATAGGCATTATCCCACATCAGAGCGAAGTCCGGAGCCGCGGGCTTCATGGCCGCCATGCGGCGGATGGTGTCCTCGGAATAGATCAGGCCCTGGGGATTGGAGTATTTCGGCACACACCACATACCCTTGACCGTGGGATCCTGGATCAACTGCTCCACCAGGTCCATGTCGGGACCGGTCTCCAGCATGGGGACGTTGATCATCTCGATGCCGAAGGACTCCGTAATGGAAAAATGCCGGTCATAGCCGGGCACCGGGCAAAGCCAGCGGAGCTTTTCCTCCCGGCACCAGGGTCTTTCGCTGTTCTTGAGGCCGTGGGTCATGGCCTTGGACACGGTATCGTACATCAGGGTCAGGCTGGACGCGCCACCCAGGAAGGTCTCCTCCGGACGGCAGTCCAGAATGTCGGCCCAAAGGACCCTGGCCTCCGGCAG
>CAKTNP010000025.1 GCA_934589155.1 uncultured Oscillospiraceae bacterium
TGATATAGAAACGGCATTTGAAGGCGAAACCGGAGCTTTGGAGGGGTGTTCATCCTTGAGCACCCCTGCTCCACCAAGAATTATAAGTACAGGGCGCGCCGCCAGGTGCGCCCTGGCTTTTTGTTTTAAGGGTATCTGCATAAAAAGGAGCGGTACGGATATTTGCTCTGAACATTACTTTTTGTAAGAAGTTTTTGAAGCATACTTGATAACCGGATAAGCTGATGTTATCATTTAATTACTGGAAATGGAGGGGGAACATTCAAATGGAGGAAACAGATCGTCAATTCAAAGCTTTCATCCGGTTTCTTCTTGACGCACTGCGGGAGACTGCCGCCGAAAAGGACGAAGCCAAGCGAACGGAGAAAATGAACAAGATTTTAGATAACCTCCAGAAAACACTGGAGAGTTAAAAGAGTAAAACATCGGCTGGTTCGTAACTACCGAATGCACAAACGTCCAAGAAATATTACAGAGAATGCTTACTAACAAATTAAACTGCTGTTATTCAAAAGGAAGGGGAAAATCAATATGTGGGACGAAAGCGAAATGTCAATTATACAGAAAGCGACTGTCTACGATTTGCAGAGGATCCTGCGTGAGAAAGGCGACAAGACCTATACAGTCAAGGAAATTGAGGATCTGATGGATACATATATTAAGGCAATGTACAACAAACAACCAGAACGGGTGACAACCCAGTCCTGAAGAGAGAATATCAAAGGGTAATCCGCACTCTTCAGGCCGACGAGTCATGACCTCCGGCTAAGCCGGAGGCTTGAATAAGCCCTAGAAGGGCTTTTTACCGGCTGGCATCTAAAGATGCGCTGAATGATCTTTCCCTTGCATCGAATGCTCCGCCGCCCGTAAACGGGCATTACCCGTTTTTATCGAGTGCATGCCAATTGGATGGGTTGTTATTCTCGACTCTCTTCGCTCAATGCTTGAAGCTAAAGCTTTTTTACGGGATACCTCCACCGGCATAGCCGGTGGTTTCCGAATTCAGTAATTATAAATAAGCCCTCGTGCAGACCATGTATGCACGAGGACTTATTTATATATTGGCAAAAATCATGGAAGGATGATTTTATACAAATTGAAACGGATCGGTATAAAAATATTTTGCAAATATCAGGAAGCTCTTGTAGAATTATAAGAAAGATTCTTTTAAGTGGTAAGATTAACAGATGTACATGGAATATTGAGAGAGGAGGTCATGATTTTGATTGGTTTGCTACGTATACCCAGGTCACAAAATGGTCGACGATTGATTAATTTGCTCATGGCAATCTTGATAATGATGCTTTTGCTGTCCGGCTGCGAAGGAGATTGGCTTGTGGGTTATGGCCGAGGTGACTGGACGGAGAATCTGATCGGAGGATATGCTATCGATAAAATCAATTCACAAGATATCGAATTCATTCACAAGGAAAGCTATGACGATAGCGGAGGAACATTTCCTATTTCTAATTTCTTGGTGGTAGGCTATCAGATACAAGAGCCTTATATTCTTCTGGAAGGAATTCATATGCAGGGGTGGCGTGTGACAGAGGAAGAACTGCAAGCCGGGGTGCTGTCTTATTGCATTGTGAATGCAGAAAACGATGATATCCTAGGCACGTTTGAAACGCAGAATAAATTCGAGGCGCACTGCGATGCTCTAGAGATCACAAACTACGGTGAATGGATAAAAGTAGACCCCAAGCGCTACAGGTAAGGCAGGATATTGCTCACCTTGTGATATTACCGTAAGAAAGTGGGATGGTCATGACAAAAGCTGCGTTTTTAGAACACTTAAGGTGCCATAATATTCCAGAAGACCTTGTGGTATTTGACGACGCCGCAAAAGATGGCTACTGCATTCGGAAAAGCGGCATTCGGTGGGAGGTTTTCTTCCGAGAAAGAGGAAGAGAATATGACTGCATAGGCTTTTCATCCGAAAGCGACGCACTGCAATACTTATTGGAAGAATTGTACCGCACTTATACTGCGGCACCCACAAAAACGTAACATTCTTATGGGAGGCAGCGTTATGACAGAAGAATGGTATCAAGAACATCCTTGGAGCCCGCAGCCAGCAAGCCTGGAGTGTCAGGCCCGTCTGTGCGAGTCGGCGGTAGAGGCGGGGTTTACTCGCCGGGGTAAAGCGTATTTCCGGATCGTGGGGGATGGGGTCCTTCAAGTTGTAAAGTTCGAGTATGAACGGGGCCCTATGGTCCACATTCTATATGTAGGTCTATTCTCTATGTACGGAGAGCTGATGCCTCAATGGTTTACATCCGGTGGATGTATTCCCAGATATGAAGCGACGCAAGTGGGCTTGAGGCTGCCCACTACAAGAATGCGGATGAAGGACGGATACGCATTTTCGGAGCGCATTTCACCGGAAAAGCAGGTGGAAATCTTTTCCAGATTTACCATAGAAAAGCTGAACCAGGCCCGTAGTCAAGCTCAACTTTTTGATATGATGCTTCAACTAGATCCAGGCTGGTGGAATGACCTAGAAAAATACGCTCCAAGTCTGGCTTCCGGAGACCGTGCATCCGCTGTAAAAGTGATTACTGCAATTTTAAGTCAGCATGCTTTAGCGCAGGAACATAATAAGGCAACTCTGCCCCAGGTATATGAACACTGTCGGAGCCGCTTGATTGAGGAAGATGCCGCATTGCAGCGATTAAAGGATCTGGCCGAAACAGGTAGTGATGACGCAGTCCGTCAGTATCTGCAAAAAAATTATGAAACAAATCTAAAATACGCGTCATTTTGCAGCAAAAAGAAGTAGAGAAAGGGAGGATCATATGTATCCAGAGAGCCCCAGACTTTTCATTCAAGACGTTCAGTTGGAATACCAAGGGCTTCGGCTCAGGGGCGAGGCCCGGGAAGAGGCGGTACGATCACTCCGTGAGATATTTGCGGAGCAGCTGGAGGATCCGGACGATGGGCCCTGCATTGCGGTGGGGATCGCCCTGGCGCTCTGCAAGAAAAAGGAGCTGACCCAGGACGTGAAAGACGCCGCCAACGCGGCGCTGAAATTGCTGCTTTCAGACGATAAGTCCAATAAAACCTGGCATAAATACAAAGCGCGCATCAATGACCCGGACTCCATGGGCCCGGAGGCACCATACCGTGCGCCCAAGCGCTATTCGCCGGACTGGGAGGTGGGGGATGTGCTGATCCATAAATTCACCTGCCCCAGGGCGGCCGAGGTGGGATTGCAGGATTGGTTCGCTGTATTTTACAAGGTCGACGAATATGAGGATGTTCTGCTTTGGAAAAATCAGCTGATGTATGTGCTGCTTTGCCCGCCCTGCCGGGAAGAGGAAATTATTCCCAATATAGGCAGCCTTCACTATTTTCCGTTTATGAATCACGGGAAGACGGCGGACTATCTGGTAGGGATTGAAATCCGAAACCGAAAATCAGAACAATCCTATGCCTTGAAGAAAATCGGAAATGTTGTAGATCTTGCGCCGCTAGCAAATAGGGCGGGGGAGGGCTTGTATACACCATATCCTCTTTTTGCCAATATAAGAAAGGACCTTCCATGGCCGGACTACGAAGAAACCATATGCAATGCGTATCGGCTGCTGCGCCGCTCGAAAGGAGAGAGGTGGCTCCAATGTTTCAACTGCGTCCAGCCATAGAAACGTATACGGGCGGTCCTTTAACAGACGTTGGATTCATGCAATCAATAGGGCCCGAACCATGGAGGTATTGGGATGGAATCTTATGCTTTTCAGATCAAAGCAGCATTTGAGAGCCATTATACGGTCCCGGAAGTCATAATCCGGCTGAAGAAAGCCGCGGAGGCGTCGCAGGGCCAATTCAAAGTCACAAAAGAAAATAAAACTTGGCTGACCCTGCTGACTAGGCCGGGAGGGCTGGGTTACCGAAACTCCTTTGCGCCGGCCGTGGAGATCGATCTGCTGAGCGAAGGGGACCGGACCGGCGTTTCCGTGTCCTTTGCGCTAAGAAAGTCCGTGCAGATTTTTATGCTGGTTTACACCACGTTGCTGCTGTTGGCGGAGTGCGGCATGCTTGTGCTGCTGGTCCGGGGAGAGTTGGCGGCGGACAGCCTGGTATTCCTGCCGATTGGGTTCCTGCTCTTCATGTTTTTAACATACCGCGCGGGCTTGACGGTGTCGTCCAGGTACGTGCTCAAGTGGCTGCGTTCGGTGGCGGGTGGATCACAGGCGTGACAACACAAAAACGTATCATAACAGGGATGCGGCCCGATACGGCCGCAATGAAAGGAACGGGAGTACAAATGGCCCAGGCTGTCACTGCAAAGATCCGGCGATACGTTTTTCTCATTTTGCCTGCGCTGATACCGCTGCGATGGATGCTTATTTCTGCGGAAGGATTTTCCCGTGTGGAACCCTTTCACCAGCCGGGAAAGTTTATCGTTCATCATACGGTTTCCATGCAGATGCACGTTTTCCAGCAAGTTCGGCAAAATTGCGGCCTTCAGTCTATACCCGGGCATCGGCCTTGCGGCAGGGGCCGCCGGGATCTATTTATGTGTAGATCTGGTTTCCCAAAGCAATGAACTGAGCCGGGGCGGCGTGGTTCTGGTATGCGTGGGCATTCTTTTGGCGTTTTCAGTGGCCGCGTTTTGCTTCTGGCTGAGCGTGATATGCGGTGGGTTCGAGTGCCGGAAATGTATGGTGGATGCCCAGGGGATCACCGTGATCGGTCCCGGGAGGTCCCAAACCTTCTATAAATGGGACACTCTGTACGGTGTCGGGATCGTCGCCTATGGGGCCTCCGCCAGCCGGCAGCGATACCAGAAGGTGCTGTGCTGTTACCTCACGCCGCCGGGGCCGGACACACAGGGCAGGATCTGTGACAGCTACGTCTGGGGCGCAGGCCATACCAAGGATGTGCTGATCCTGGACTTGGAATCCTCCGCGGCGGCGGAGATCCGTGTGCGTTATCCCGGGAAGATCGTGGATCACCGCAAGGCACAGCTTGAGGGAGGAAAGGAGCATTTATGAAAATACTGAAACGAAGCGTTTTGACCCGGAGCTCCGCGGAGGAAGCGGCCCGGATCCTAAAAACATGCGCCAACGATCCGGCAGGATTCCGATTTACGGATTCCCTGTATTCCATGGACTGCACCACCAGGCGAAACGGAGAATTTTTGTCCCGGGCCCGCGTTACCGGCCGGGTTTATGGGGATCCCGGTGCCGCAGCGGTGGATATTGAGATCCATGGGGATCCGGCCTTCTTTTTCGGTGGGGTGCTCCTGCTGCTGGGCTTTATTGCCCTTCTTTACAGTTTGGTCTTCTCCCGGGCCGGATGGTTTTTGTACCTGGGGCTGATGGTCATCGGACTTTTTCCGATGGCCCAGACTCTCTGCCGGGGTACGGAGCTGCTGGACATTATAGAGCATAAATTGACGCGGGTCACGGAATAGGGGACAAGCATGGATCAACGGACACAAATTCTGGAGATTTTCCATTTCGATGAGGAGACAAGGGCTCTGGAAGGCACGGACCCGCTGCTGGCATCTGCCCGCCTGTATAGGCTTTGGAAAGAGGATCCGACATCACTGCCGAAGCTTCTGCGGGCAGCATCGGAGCTCTGGCTCACATTTCTAGGCATTTCTGAAGAAAGATACCCTCCTTATGAGCCATTTACCCTGACAAATGGCATTCCTGAATACGAAGCCATGTTTCGGGAGGAAATTACAACAGGCCTTTCTCTCTTTCATAGCAATTCCATGTTTCTTGCATTTTTCGGGCATATGTTCTCGGTTCAGTTCCCGTTTTTTACATGGCTGTGGGATCGATCCCAAGGAAAGATAGATGACTGGATCGACAAAATGGTGAATATAGGGAATTATGCCTGCCAGTTGGACCCTGAAAACCTATTCGCAAAAGCAATCAATCGGTATGGTACGGACCCTGCCGACGTCAGGGCCCATAAGGAAAGCTGCGCGGCCTTCTGGAGAGCGGTGCCTATCGACCAGTGGGAGCACGGAAATGTTGGAGAATATTTCTTTTATGTGCTGGCGGGCGACGAGATGTACCGGACCGGACTCAAGGGATACTGAACGCACTGTGACCTGCGGCGGAAAACCCGGGAATTTTTGCCGAAAGACCGCGGCGCATTGACTTTCTTGTAAAAATTAGCTATACTTATCAAACAGAAACCGCAAAAGGGTAGGGCTCCGGATCTCCTTCCGGGTCTGGATGGAGCGATAACGGCCGCGGCAATGGATCGGATTGCCGCGGCTGTTTCTTGCTGAAAGCAGGGGAATGAAGACAGTGAACACACAGTATTTTTTCTATGCCATTGAGGTGGAAAAGGCAGGGTCCATCACCCAGGCCGCCAGCAACCTCTTTATGAGCCAGCCCACGCTGAGCAAGGCGATCCGGGACATGGAGGCGTCTATGGGGTTCCCGGTATTCAAGCGGACCTCCAAGGGGGTCGTCCCCACCCAGCGGGGCCAGGAGTTCCTGGCCTATGCCAAGAAGATCGCCGCCCAGCTCCAGAAAATGGACGCCGCTCTCCAGGCCCGGGATACGACACACCAGCTGTTCAGTCTGGCCATTTCCCGGGTGGGGTATATCGCCCAGGCCACGGCGGAATTTCTATGTTCCTTCGACAACCAGCGGGATATGGAGATCGATATTTTAGAGACCAGCTCCATGCGGGTCATTGATTCCGTGGCCCACGGTCACTATGTGCTGGGGGTCATTCGCTACCATGTGGAGGACGAGGACTTTTTCCGGAGGAGCCTGGCCCAGGCGGGGCTGCAATGCGAGCAGCTTTGGCAGTCCGGCTATATGGCCCTTATGGGCCGGGACCACCCCCTGGCGTCTCAGGATTCCCTGACCGCGGAGGAGCTGGCGCCCTATATCGAGATCGCCTACGGCGATGAGGAGGTCCCCTATATCCGCACCAGCGAAGCGGAGGGCCCGTCGGAGGCGCACCGGGGCACCAAGCGGATCTTGGTCTATGATCGGGGGAGCTGCCTGGACCTGCTTCGGACCAACCCCTATGCCTACGCCCGGTCCTCGGCCCTGCCGGAGGACATGCTGGAGCGAAACGGTCTGGTCCAGCGGAAATGTCGGAACGGCGGACAGTTCAAGGATCTGATCGTCAGCAAGCAGGGCTATCGGTTCAGCAAGTTGGACCGGGCACTGATCGACCGGCTCTGTCTGGAACGAAACAAGGCCGCATTTCGGGATTAAATATGCTTAAAGCACATGGCACCCATTCTAGATTGGAATGGGTGCCATGTGATAAATTGGGTCTATGGAGGGCCTTCCCACTCGGCCGTATGATCCGGCGGGGGACCGGCCTGGTTCTGTTCTTTCGTCAAAAGGAGACTTTTTTCGCATATGACGGAAACAGGCGGAAATCCCGGTATGATGGGGCCGGCTTTTTTCGCTGGAGCGGCTGCGGCGTCTGCCCGCAGGGCCATTCCAATTCAGCGTTTTCCCATGCGGGATTTCAATTTCTATATTGAAGCTGTTTTTGGTATTATTATATCGATAAAAATGGCGGTAATGCGGCCCTGGGACAGACACGGGGCCGGGCCCGCCAGGCGTGCCGAACTGGGATCCGGTAACGGGTCCCAGTTTCCTGCTGACCTGGCCCGAGGCCGCCGCCAATCTTCCACGGAAAGGAATGCGTGCGATGCAATACAGCTATTTCCCCGGATGCACCCTAAAGAACAAGGCAAAGGACCTGGACCATTACGCCAGGGTCTGCGCCCAGGCTCTGGGCTTCCAGCTGGTGGAGCCGGAGACCTGGCAGTGCTGCGGCGGTGTGTACCCCCTGGGCAGTGACGAGATCGCCGCCAAGTTGCCCTCTGTCCGGGCCCTGAACGGGGCGAAGGAGCAGGGAATGGACCTGGTGACCGTTTGTTCCGCCTGCTACCACGTGCTCAAGCGGGTCAACGACGATATGCGGCATGTGCCGGACATTCAGGCCCGGGCCAACAATTACATGGGGCTGGCCGAGCCTTACACCGGCGAGACCCGGGTCCTTCACTATCTGGAGGTCCTGCGGGACGTGGTGGGCTTTGATGTCCTGAAGCAAAAGGTGGTAAAGCCTCTCACCGGCCGGAAGATCGGCGCCTATTACGGTTGCCTCCTGCTGCGGCCCAGCGGCGTTATGGCCTTTGACGATCCGGAGAATCCCAGGATTTTGGAGGATTTTCTCCGGGCCCTGGGGGCGGAGCCGGTGATCTATCCCTGCCGCAACGAGTGCTGCGGCGGCTATATCAGCCTGAGAGCGCCGGAGACGGCCCAAAAGCTATGTCGAAACATCACGGAAAGCGCCAGAGGCTTCGAGGCGGAATGTCTTGTGACTGCCTGTCCTCTGTGCAAATACAACCTGAGCAAAAACAGCGAGCTACCCGTCGTCTATTTCACCGAGCTTCTAGCAGAGGCCCTGGGGCTGAAGGAGGAAACGCCATGAATTCCGTCGAAGAGATCCGGCTTATCAGCGGAGTCAACCCCCTGAAGTGCATGAAGTGCGGCAAATGCTCCGCCTCCTGTCCCTCCTTTGAGGAAATGGACATCAAACCCCACCAGTTTGTGACTTATGTGATCAACGATGACGTGGAGTCTCTGGCCCAGTCCCGGTCCGCCTGGAAGTGCCTGAGCTGTTTTGCCTGCGTAGAGCGATGTCCCCGAAACGTCCAACCCGGCAAGCTCATTGACGCCGCCCGACAGATCCTCCTGCGGCGCCGGGGCCAGGAGGGCCTGTCCGCCGACGAGATACCGGCTCTGGTGGACGAGGATACTCCTCAGCAGCTGCTCATGAGCGCGTTCAGAAAGTATCGGAGGTAGGATATGCGAAGAATCGGAGTATTTGTCTGCCATTGCGGCAGCAACATTGCCGCCACGGTGGACGTGAAGCGGGTGGTGGAGGCCGCCCTCCGGGAGCCTATGGTTGTCCATGCGGAGGACTATCCCTACATGTGTTCCGAGGCGGGCCAGAGCCGCATTGCCGAGGCCATCCGGGAGGAAAAGTTGGACGGATTGGTTGTCTGCTCCTGCTCCCCCCGGATGCATGAGGCCACCTTCCGCAAGTGCGCGGAGAAGAACGGCCTGAACCCCTATCTCATGGAGATCGCCAACATTCGGGAGCACTGTTCCTGGATCCACAAGGATATGGAGGAAGCTACGGAAAAAGCCATTATTCTCATGCGTGCGGCCGTGGCGAAGGTCCATTTGAACAGCCCCCTGCAGGCCGGGGAAAGCGCCGTGACCAAGCGGGCCTTGGTCATCGGCGGCGGTATTGCCGGCATCCAGACCGCACTGGACATTGCGGAGGCTGGTTACCCTGTGGATATTGTGGAAAAGGAGCCCTCCATTGGCGGGAGAATGTCACAGCTGGACAAGACATTTCCGACTTTGGACTGTTCGGCGTGTATTTTGACGCCGAAAATGGTGGACGCGGCCGCCCATGAGAACATCACCCTATACACTTACAGCGAGGTGGAAAAGGTGTCCGGCTTCGTCGGCAACTTTACCGTGCAAATCCGGAAAAAAGCCCGGTATGTGGACATGGACAAATGTACCGGCTGCGGCGTCTGTCAGGAGAAGTGTCCCTCCAAGAAAACGCCCAATGAATTCAACCGGGGACTGAACAACCGAAGCGCCATTTATACCCCCTTTGCCCAGGCCATTCCCAATGTGCCGGTCATCGATCCCAAAGCCTGTATCAAGCTGAAAACCGGAAAGTGCGGCGTGTGCCAGAAGTTCTGTCAGGCCGGGGCCATTGACTACACCCAGCAGGACGAGATCGTGACCCGAGATTACGGCGCCATCGTGGTGGCCACGGGCTTTGACACCATCAAGCTGGACCGGTACGGCGAATACGCCTACGGCCAGAGCAAGGACGTGATCACCTCCCTGGAATTAGAGCGGATCATGAACGCCGCCGGTCCCACCAAGGGCCACCTGGAGCGGCTCTCTGACGGCAGGGCCCCCAAGGAGATCGTGTTCATCCAGTGCGTGGGCAGCCGCTGCGCCGACGACCGGGGCAAGCCCTACTGTTCCAAGATCTGCTGCATGTACACCGCCAAGCACGCCATGCTGATCCGGGACAAATACCCGGACACCAACGTGACCGTGTTCTACATCGACGTTCGGACCCCGGGCAAGAACTTCGACGAGTTCTATCGTCGGGCCGTGGAGGACTACGGGGTCAACTACATCAAGGGCCAGGTGGGAAAGGTTGCCCCCCAGCCCGACGGCAGTCTGCTGGTCCACGGAGTGGATCTTTTGGAGAACAAGCAGATCAAGAAGCGGGCGGACCTTGTGGTGCTGGCCACCGCCATTGAGCCCAACCCCGACGCCCGGCGGATCGCCTCCATGCTCACCGCCTCCATCGACACCAACAACTTTTTAACAGAGGCACACCCCAAGCTGCGGCCGGTGGAATCCCCCACGGCGGGCGTATTCCTGTCCGGCGTGTGCCAGGGCCCCAAGGACATTCCCGAGACCGTGGCCCAGGCCGGGGCCGCCGCCGTGAAGGTCATCGGTTTACTGGCCAAGGACAAGCTCAAAACCAACCCCTGCACGGCAAAACCTGACGAGCTTCGGTGCAACGGCTGCTCCCAGTGCGCCAACGTATGCCCTTACGGTGCAATTTCCTATACAACTAAGCTGATCAACGACCACGGGATCCGGGAAGAGCGGCGGTTGGCCCAGGTCAATTCCGCCCTGTGCCAGGGCTGCGGCGCCTGCACCGTGGCCTGTCCCAGCGGCGCCATGGACCTGCAGGGATTCAGCAACAGACAGATCATTGCGGAGGTGGACGCCATATGCCGGTAACTGAAAATTGGAAGCCCCTGATTGTGGCCTTCTGCTGCAACTGGTGCAGCTACGCAGGCGCGGACCTGGCCGGGTCCAGCCGGCTGAGCTATCCCGCGGACGTGAAGATCATCAAGGTCCCATGCTCCTGCCGGGTGAACCCTATGTTCATTCTCCGGGCCTTTGAAAAGGGTGCCGACGGGGTGATCCTCTGCGGCTGCCATCCCGGAGACTGCCACTACTCTACAGGCAACTACTACGCACGCCGCCGGATGACCCTGCTGTTCTCCATGCTGGATTATCTGGGAGTGGAAAGCGGCCGGACCCGGGTGGAATGGGTCTCCGCCGCCGAAGGTGTGAAGTTCTCGGAGACCATGAATTCCTTCGTAGAGCAAGTACGGGCGCTGGGACCCAGCGTGAGATTGGGGGATCTGCGATGCAAGAATTGATCGAGCGGGCCAAGGCCCTGCTGGACGCCGGTGAAGTGGCCCGGGTCCTGGGCTGGCGGAAGGGCGAGACGGAATTCGACCCGGAGCCCGCCTTTTTTGAGACGGCGGAGAGCCTGAAGGATTTCTGCTATAACGGCTTCTGCGGCGCCAATCTCAGCAAGTACATGATCGAGGCCGGGAAGAAAGAGGGCAGGACCCTGGTATTCTTAAAGCCCTGCGACAGCTACAGCTACAATGAGCTATTGAAAGAGCACCGGGTGGACCGGGACAAAGCCTACCTCATCGGCGTGGGCTGTATGGGGAAATTGGCGGCGAATCGGATCCCTTTTGAGGGAATTTTGTCGGTCCGAGGGGCGGATTACCCCGATTATCAGGAAAATCTGACGGTGGAGACCCTCTACGGCACCAAGACCATCCCCTATCAGCAGGCCATGCTGGAGAGGTGCCACGTGTGCAAGGGCAAGACCCACGCAGTCTATGACGAGCAGCTGGGGGAGTCCCGGGACACGGTGGACGGGGACCGGTTCGGCGAAGTGGCCAGGATCGAGGCCATGAGCCCGGAGGAGAAATTCGCTTTCTTCCAGAAAGAGCTCAGCAAGTGTATCCGCTGCAACGCCTGCCGCAATGTCTGTCCCGCCTGCT
Organism: uncultured Oscillospiraceae bacterium; assembly: GCA_934589155.1. Classification (GTDB taxonomy): domain Bacteria; phylum Bacillota; class Clostridia; order Oscillospirales; family Oscillospiraceae; genus Faecousia. The sequence goes on from CAKTNP010000025.1 coordinate 11,873, forward strand.
CCTGCCGCAAGTGCGTGTTTGACAGCACAGCTTTTGATTCCGCTCAAAAGGCCAACTCCACCTCCTTCGAGGAAAAAATGTTCCATATTATCCGGGCCTTCCATGTGGCGGGCCGCTGCACCGACTGCGGCGAGTGCAGCCGGGTCTGTCCCCAGGGCATCCCGCTGCATCTTTTCAACCGAAAATTCATCAAGGATATTAACAGGTTGTACGGCGAATACCAGGCCGGAGCGGACCCGGAAGAGCGGGCACCGCTGGTGAATTTCCGGACGGATGATGTCGAACCCGGGGTAGGAAGGGGGAAAAATGGCGATGTATAAGATTTCAAAAACCGATCTGAACCGGCTTTTTGAGAATATTTCGACCAAAAACGACCTGTTTTTGCCCACCGAAAGCGGTGGAAAAACGAATTTTGCGCTCTGGAGCGAAGGGGTTCGGGCGGATCTGGACACCTTAAAGACCGTAAAATCCCCCAAGGACCTGTTTTTCCCTCAGAGCGAAGTGCTCTACACCTGCGCCCGGCAGGAGGAAAGCTGGACCGTGACCCCGGAGGCCCACCGGGAGATCCCCTTCGTAGCCTTTGGTCTGAAAGCCTGCGACGTTCGGGCCCTGGCGGTGCTGGACCGTGTGTTCCTGTCAGAGCCGGTGGACACCTATTACGCTGCCCGGCGGGAAAAGGGGACCATCGTGAGCCTGGCCTGCAATCGACCGGAGGCATCCTGCTTCTGCGGCACCTTCGGCATCGACTGTGCCCAGCCGGAGGGAGATGTGGCGGCCTGGCTGTCTGATGACAGCCTGTACTGGGAGCCCAGAACGGAAAAGGGCCGGAGCCTTACGGAGCGGGTCCGGGACCTCCTGGAGCCCTGCGGGGAAGAAGAGCCGGAGAAGATAATTTCCGAAATCCGAAACATCCGAGACCGGCTGCCCCTGAAGGATCTGGATCTTTCCCGGTGGGGCGCCCAGGCGGCGGAGCGCAATTTTGACTCACCCCTGTGGGAGGAGCTGTATGCGCCCTGTCTTGCCTGCGGCACCTGCACCTTCGTCTGCCCCACCTGTCAGTGCTATGACATCAAGGACTTTGACACAGGCCACGGGGTCCAGCGCTATCGCTGCTGGGACAGCTGTATGTACTCCGACTTTACCATGATGGCCCATGGCAACAACCGGACCAGCCAGATGCAGCGGTTCCGTCAGCGCTTTATGCACAAGCTGGCCTACTTCCCCGCCAACAACGAGGGCATGTTCTCCTGTGTGGGCTGCGGCCGATGTGTGGACAAGTGCCCAAGCCACCTCAATATCGTAAAGGTGATCCGAGCCTTTGGAAGGGAGGACGCGTGATGCACGACTGTACCTGTTTCCCCGGCTTTGCCCACGACACGTTGGTGCCTCAAGTAGGGATCATCACGGACATTCGGGAGGAAACACCGGATGTAAAAACCTTCCGAGTCAACGCCCCCGGCGGCGGGAAACTATTTGAACACATGCCCGGCCAGTGCGCCATGGTCTGCGTGCCCGGGGTCAGCGAGGCCATGTTCTCCATTACCTCCTCGCCTACCAATCGGGAGTATCAGGAATTTTCCATCAAGCGCTGCGGCGAGCTGACGGACTGCCTTCACTCCTTGCAGGTAGGGGACCAGATCCTGGTCCGGGGACCCTATGGCAATCATTTCCCCGTAGAGACGGAACTGAAGGGGAAGAACCTCCTGTTCATTGCAGGCGGCATCGGCCTTGCCCCCCTGCGCTCCGTCATCAACTATGTGCTGGACAACCGGGTGAATTACGGCACCGTAGACATCCTCTATGGCTCCCGGTCCGCCGACGATCTGGTACGGCGGGAGGAGATGGAGACGGTCTGGGCCAAGGCCAGGGACGTGAACGTGTACATGACCATCGACCGGCCCCAGGAGGGCTGGGAAGGCCATGTGGGTTTCGTGCCCTCCTATCTCAAGGAGGTGGGCTTTGACACCAACAAGGTGGCCCTGCTCTGCGGTCCTCCCATTATGATCAAATTCTGCCTCCAGGCCCTGGAGGAAATGGGCTTCTCCAAAGACCAGGTCTACACCACCCTGGAGCTGCGGATGAAGTGCGGCATCGGCAAATGCGGCCGCTGCAACATCGGCACCAAATATGTGTGCAAGGACGGCCCGGTGTTCCGCTTTGACCAGGTAGACCAGCTTCCCAACGAATACTAAGGGGGACAACGTGAAATGAGCGATATGGTAAATGTCTATTTCTTCGGCAAAAAATATTTCGTTCCCGGCGATCTGACCATTATGACCGCCATGGAATATGCCGGATACACCCTGACCCGGGGCTGCGGCTGCCGCCACGGCTTCTGCGGGGCCTGCGCCACCATTTATCGGATCAAGGGCAAAAACGAGCTGAAAACCTGTCTGGCCTGTCAGACCCAGGTCCAGGAGGGCATGTATGTGGCCTCCATTCCCTATTTTCCCACGGACAAGCGGACCTATGAGATCGAGGATCTAAAGGCGGACCAGCGGGTCATGATGGAACTGTACCCGGAGATCTACGCCTGTGTGGGCTGCAACGCCTGCACCAAGGCCTGTCCCCAGAGCCTGAACGTCATGCAGTACATCGCCTATGCCCAGCGGGGAGAGCTGGAAAAATGCGCCGAGGAGTCCTTTGACTGCGTAGGCTGCGGCTGCTGCTCCGTCCGCTGTCCCGCGGGGATCAGCCACCCCATGGTGGGGCTGCTGGCCCGGCGGCTGACGGGAAAATATATCGCCCCCAAGTCGGAGCACCTGGAAAAGCGGGTGGAGGAGATCCGCCGCGGGGATTATGATGAACTCATTGAGAAAATCATGGAAAAGCCTATTTCCGAAATGGAAGAGCTTTACAACCATCGGGACATTGAGAAGTAAGGAGGGGGAGCCATGTTTACAGAATCTATGCTGGAATCCATCCAAAAGGTGGTGGCCACCCGTGCCGAGAGAATGGGCATGGAGCCCCGCCGCATGAGCGCCGAGGAAAAGGACGAGCTGCTGAAAAAGTACCATCCCGACTACCGGCCCGAGGGCTTCAAGGAGATCAAGATCGGCCCCAACAAGGGCCAGAAGGCCCCCTGCGAGCTGGTGGACCTGCTGCACTCCAACAGCCGCCTGCTCCACGACCGGGTGGACCTGAACAAGATCGACTATGATGTGGACGTGCTGGTCATCGGCGGCGGCGGCGCCGGAGCCTCCGCGGCCATTGAGGCTAGCGAATCCGGGGCCAATGTCATGATCGTCACCAAGCTCCGCATCGGCGACGCCAACACCATGATGGCCGAGGGCGGCATCCAGGCCGCCGACAAGGAAAACGACTCGCCAATGCAGCACTATCTGGACGCCTTCGGCGGCGGTCACTTCGCGGCCCGGCCGGAGCTGCTGCGGCGGCTGGTCATGGAGGCCCCTGACGCCATTCGGTGGCTCAACGACCTGGGAGTCATGTTCGACAAGGACAAGGACGGCAGGATGATCACCACCCACGGCGGCGGAACTTCCCGAAAGCGGATGCATGCCTGCAAGGACTATTCCGGCGCCGAGATCATGCGGACCCTGCGGGACGAGGTCCTGAACCGAAAGATCCCCGTGGTGGAATTCACCTCCGCCGTGGAGCTCATCAAGGACGATCGGGGCCAGGTGGCCGGGGCGGTGCTGCTGAACATGGAGACCGGGGACTATCTGGTTGCCCGGGCCAAGACTGTTATCATTGCCACCGGCGGCGCCGGACGACTCCACTATCAGCATTTCCCCACCTCCAACCACTACGGCGCCACGGCGGACGGGCTGATCCTGGGCTATCGGGCGGGAGCGCCCCTGCTGTACCAGGACACCATCCAGTACCATCCCACCGGGGTAGCCTATCCCAGCCAAATCTTCGGCGCCCTGGTGACGGAGAAGGTCCGGTCTCTGGGGGCCATGCTGGTGAACCGGGACGGGGTGGCCTTCATGCACCCCCTGGAGACCCGGGACGTGGCCGCCGCCTCCATTATACGGGAATGCTCTGACCGGGGCGAGGGGGTGGAGACGCCCCTGGGCACCGGTGTGTGGCTGGATACGCCCATGATCGAACTGCTCCACGGGATGGGGACCATCGAAAAGCGGATCCCCGCCATGCTGCGGATGTACCTGAACTACGACATCGACATGCGGAAGCAGCCCATTCTGGTCTATCCCACCCTGCACTATCAGAACGGCGGGCTGGAGATCGGCGGCGACGGCTTCACCAAGACCATCCCGAACCTGCTGGTAGCGGGGGAGGCGGTGGGCGGCATCCACGGTCGGAACCGGCTCATGGGCAATAGCCTGCTGGACATTATTGTCTTTGGCCGGAACGCCGGAAAGGCGGCCTCCGCCCGGGCCAAGGAAACGGAGCTGGGCAACCTGAACCTGGACCATGTAGAAGCCTACGCCCGGGAGCTGAAGGAGGCGGGAGCGGAGCAGGAGGGCGTGTCGCCCCTGCTGCTGCCCCACTACGCCCGCCACACCCGGTAAGGGACGCAGAAAATACAAAATAAAAATACGGTTCTGAACCGGGAGGGCCTGATCAATTTGAACGGCTCATGGGCCTTTGAAATCGACCGGGCCGACAGCGGCGAGGAACGAGGATATTTTGCCCCTGAGGCGCCTTTTTCCCAGGTGATCCAGGTGTCATTCTGCCCGGAAAGTGAACTTTCCGGCATTGGCGACCTGGATTTCATGGCCGCCGTATGGTACCGGCGTAGCTTCACTCTGACCAAGACCCAGGCGGCGGGGCGGGCGGAGCTGCACTTCGGCGCGGTGGACTATCTGGCGACCGTGGCGATGAACGGCACCGCCTGCGGCAGTCACAAGGGCGGATATGTGTCCTTTTTCTTCGACATTACGGACCTGGTCCATGAGGGGGAAAACGTGGTGACGGTCCGGGCCCGGGACAACAGCCGGGATCCCATGATCCCCCACGGCAAGCAGAGCGACCGCTACGCCTTTTATGACTGCTCCTACACGGAAATCTGGCAGGGGGATCCTGGGACAGGGACGGGGATTTTCTCGCACGGGGCAATCCGGGGCCTTGTCCCGTCGGCGGGGTCATGGTATAATAAAAAAAGGAACTTTTCCGACGAAAAAGGGGAGACGCCCATGTCCTGCGGCATCGACTTTCGCCTGTTCCATTCCCTGGAAAAGGTGTTTCTGACCGGGGATCCGGGGCCCGGAAACTATCGGACCGGCAGCTTCTTTCAAAACGAGATCTATTCCTGTCAGGTGGCCTATCGGGCCGCGGAGCCCATCTGGGGAAAGTACAATTGCAGTCTGGAACTGGAAAGCCCCATAAAAGACGATATCGACATCCGCAAGGTGGGCCATGTGCCCAGCCACTTCCCGGCCTATGGGCCGGACTGCACCGACTATCTGACGACAACGCCGGGGCTGTTCCCCGATGTGCTGGAGCCTCTGGACCGGCCGGAGGTGTACCTGTCCTCCAACGTGTGGCAGACCCTGTGGATCCTGGTGGATCCGAAGGGGGAGGCCGCCCCGGGGACCTATCCTATCCGGTTGACCCTGCGGGATCCGGAGCATGGCGTGGAAGGGTCCGTGACCTTTTCCGTAAGGATCCTGCCAGGGGAGCTGCCCCGGCAGGAGCTGATCCACACGGAGTGGTTCCACGCCGACTGCGTGGCCCAGGTCCACCGTGTGCCCGTATTTTCCGAGGCCCACTGGGGCATTTTGGCCCGGTATATCCGGCTGGGGGTGAAGTACGGCCTGACCATGCTCTATACCCCGGTGTTCACCCCGCCCCTGGACACGGAGGTGGGGCACTATCGGGAGACGGTGCAGCTGGTGGACGTGGAATGTCTGCCGGAAGGCGGCTACGCCTTCGGCTTTGACCGGTTCCACCGGTGGGTCCGCATGGCCCTGGACTGTGGGATCCGGTATCTGGAGATCTCCCATCTGTTCACCCAGTGGGGGGCGGAGCACGCCCCGAAGATCCTGGGAAGGGTCCGAGGGCAGGAGCGGCAGATATTCGGATGGGACACCGATGCCGCCTCCCCGGAATACCGGGACTTCCTCCGGGCGTTTCTCACCGCACTGGAGGGGGAGATCCGCCGGTTGGAGATCCGGGACCGGGTGTATTTCCACGTGTCCGACGAGCCGGACATGGATCACCTAGAGGCCTATGCCGCCGCGGCGGAGCTGGTCCGGTCCTGCGTCGGGGAATACCCCGTCATTGACGCATTGTCGGACTACGCCTTTTATGAAAAAGGGCTGGTGGCGCATCCAATCCCCGCCAGCACCGCCATGGAGCCCTTTCTGGAGCATGGGGTGCCCCATCTGTGGACCTATTACTGCTGCGCCCAGCACAGCCAGGTCAGCAATCGGTTCATGGCCATGCCCTCCTATCGGAACCGGATCCTGGGGGTGCAGCTGTACCGGTTTGGGATCGAGGGGCTGCTCCACTGGGGGTACAATTTCTACAACTCCGGCCTGTCCAAGCGCCACATCGATCCCTATTTCTGCACAGACGCGGACATGGCCTTCCCCTCCGGGGATCCATTCCTGGTGTATCCCTACAAGGACGGGGCCATTGAATCCATCCGGCAGGTGGTGCTGAACGAAGGGCTTCAGGACCTGCGGGCGCTGCAGCTGCTGGAGCGGCGACGGGGTCGGGAATATGTGCGGAAGCTGCTGAAAGAAAGCTGGGAGAGGGAGCTGACCTTCCGGAACTATCCCAGGAGCGCAGCCTATCTGACGGGGCTGCGGGAACGGATCAACCAGGAAATCATAGCCTCGGCAGAAGCGATAGGAGGAAACGACAATGATGGATCTATTGACCAGATTGGATGAGCTGCCCCGGGAGCTGTTTGAAAACGAGCGGGTCACACTGCGGCGGGTGGAAAACGAGGACGACGTGTACTTCTGTGTGGAGGAGTGCCGCCTGCCCAAAAGCCAGCGGGAGCTGGTGAATTCCGCAGGCTTCGGCATGGGAAGAGCCTGGCTCAAGCCCAAGTGCCACGTTCCCCATGTGATCCAGACCCGGCAGGGCAAGCCCGTGGGCTTTATGATGCTGAACATCTGGGATCATCCCTATCCCGACACCAGCTGGAGCTTTTTCATCGGGGAGAAGTTCCAGCACCAGGGCTACGGCTCCGCAGTGGCCAAGTGCGCCGTGGCGGTGCTGAAGGGGGCGTTCCCGGAGCTGCCCATCTGCCTGTCCGTGGAGGAGAGTAATGAAAAGGCCATTGCCCTGTATTCCAAGCTGGGATTCCGCTTCTGGGGCGAATACGACGGCGACGAGCAGGTCTATGTGCTGAAGTAGGGCAGGGGAGAGGAAGAAAGAAAAGGCATGAAACCGATTGCGGAATTTTTCAACGACGACGAGAACCGGCTCAAGACCACACGGCCGGCCCACCTGGGGGTCAACGCCTATGTCCAGTGGCAGGATAAGCTGCTGATGGAAAAGCGCTGGGACTGCCAGATCTGGGGACTGCCCGGCGGCGGGGTCAGGCCCTGCGAGACGGAGCGCCACGCCATCGCAAGGGAGCTGTGGGAGGAGACCCGGATGCGGATCCCGGAGGCGGAGTTTCGGAAGGTCCGGGTCTACGGAAATCCGGGGCGGATCGCCGCCTATCGGGACGGCAGCGTGTGGCGCATGGTTATCGTACAGTTTCACGTAGTCCTGAACCAGGAGCCCCGGCTGGTTCTGAGTCGGGAATCCAAGCAGATGGGCTTCTTTACCCGGCAGGAGCTGGAACAGCTCCCCATTGTGCCGACCCATCGGGACATTGTCCTGGACTTTTGGAAATAAAGATCGGTTTTATCCCGGCAGCGAAAGAGCTGCCGGGATTTTTTGTGCCCGGGGCAGGAGGAGGGCATATTGGTCGGCGGGGAGCATAGGCTGTAAGGAAAGGAGATGGGGCTATGAAGAAACGAACGGGCGGAACCTCGGAGGGATGGGGACTGGTCCGGGCGGCGGTCCGGGGGACAGGCCTGGCACTGGCGGTGACGCTGGTGCTGACGGCAATGGCCGCGGCGGCGGTCTCGAAGCAGTGGATCCCGGAGCAGGGGGCGGGCTATGCGGCAGTGGTCATTCTCATAGGAAGCGCCTGGGCCGGAGCCTGGCTGGGGGCAAGGCAGAACCCGGCGGGAAAGGCGGCGGGCAGCATGGCCGCCGCAGGGGGATATTTTGCGGTGCTGCTGATTTTGGGCGCCCTGTGTTTTCGGGGGAGCTTTCACGGGATCCCGGTGACGGCGGCGGTGATTGCAGGGACTGCGGGAGCGGTGAGCCTGCTGGGCCTGCGGCAGGGGAAGGGGCGGAAACGGAAATATAAACGATACGGCCTCTGATTTCTTGTACAATTTGACGATAGGTAAATTTTGCTTACCTATCGTGCATATTCTTGCAAGAAAACTTGCAAAGTGCAGAAAAGGCTATATTTGGAAAACGCAGGACACAGAGCGCACTATATATTGGGATTCGTGCCCGATCCTGTGGTTTTCCTTTTTGCCTCCGGGCAAAAGTTGACATAATGCCGTTGACATAAGTTATGTGCATAATTTACAAAAATGTGGTTTTTGCCGGTGAGACCTTGAAATTCAAGGTGTTTTGCGGTATAGTATGTACGCTGGATCATATAAAAGCGTATGTGTTATTCTGCACTGTGCGGGTTCTATCCGCCGTGTTCCGACCGGTTTGGATCACTGGATGGAGGGCGGATGTTTTTGCACAGCTATTTTTATCCTCTTCACAGGACTTCCGGCCCGGCGGGTCGGGAGGCGGCGCTTTTGTGTTCCTTCTCCTTCGGCGTGGTGCTGGGCTCGGTCCTGGCCTTTCCTTTTTCCGATCCGGGCGGGCGCAGGCTGGCTCTTGCGCTTCTTTCGTCGCCCCGGTCCGCCGGAGTTTGTGTTCTTTGGTCGATCCTCCCGCTGTTGGCGGGTTCTCTTCTTTCTCTGCTGCGGCCGCAGCTGCCGCTGCTGGCCCTGCCCCTTGCGGTGGGCTGCCCCCTGGGCTATACGGCCTTCTTCCTGTTTCGATTCTTTGGGGAGGACGGGCTCCGGGGTGCTCTGGCAATGCTGGGCCCCAGCCTGGCGGCGCTGCCGGGACTGTTTTGGTTCCTGGACCGGCGGCTCAGGCAGCAGACGGAGAGCCTGCTTTCGGATCTGATCCTGGCCGCGGCCATGTGTTTGATCCCGGCGCTGGCGGCAGGAGCCCTTGGAGCCGCCCAATTGGCGGAGCTGAGGAACACAATCTCAATGTGAAGGAACGCTTTGTTATGCTGGATCTGGTTTCGGCCTACGAAAACTACCTGGTCAACGTCAAAAAAGCGTCCGCCAACACATCGGCTTCTTACCTGCGTGATCTGCGGCAGTTTGCCGCCTGGCTGGACCGGCAGGAGAGCCGGGACCTGGTGGAGGCCGAACAACAGAATATCAGCGATTATCTGGCCCGGCTGGAAGAGGAGGGGCGGTCTTCTGCCACTCTGTCCCGGACCCTGGCCAGTCTGAAGAACTTCTACGCCTATGCGGTGTCCTCCGGGTTCCTGTCCGAGTCTCCAATTCGGGAACTCCATGTGGCCCATGGGGACAAAAAGCTGCCCCAGATCCTCTCCGGCCGGGAGGTGGAGCTGCTGCTGGCCCAACCGGCTTGTGTGGACGCCAAGGGGTTCCGGGATAAGGCCATGCTGGAACTGATGTACGCCACCGGCATCCGGGTCAGCGAGCTCATCGCCCTGGACGTGGACGACGTGAATCTGGAAATGGGCTTCATCCGCTGCCAGGGAGAAAAAAAGACCCGGTACGTGCCCATGTACCCCGCCGCCGTGAAGGCCGTGGGTACATACCTCAAGAACGTTCGGGCCGGAATGGTGGCGGACCCCGAAGAGACCGCCCTATTCGTCAACGTGGGCGGCGCCAGAATGTCCCGCCAGGGCTTCTGGAAGATCCTGAAGCACTATCAGCAGACGGCTCACATTGAAAAGGATATTACGCCCCACACCCTGCGCCACAGCTTCGCGGTGCATCTATTGGAGAACGGAGCCGACATTCACGCCATTCAGGAAATGATGGGCCACTGCGACATTTCCTCCACCCAGCTCTATGCCCAACTGGTGAATCAGAATCTGGCAAACGTCTATAAAAAATGCCACCCCAAGGCCCGGTAAGGTGCAAAGCGGCAGCAATATAAAAAAACAAGGCCATCGGCTCAAGCCGATGGCCTTTTTCTGTAAGAATTAGGGGAGCTGCTCGGTCAAATGCTTTATCGCTGAAAGGCGTTGACCACAGCGTCCGGCACGGCAGGAGCCTCCTCCTGGGTGAGGGTCACGGCGCCGGACAGGGACACATTCACCGTGGCCAGCACCACCTTGGCCGAGCCGGAGCAGGTCACGTCCAAGCCCGTAATGGTACCCTCGTGCATCCGCAGAGTCAGGGTGCCGCTGGTCAGGGAAACGTCCAGCTTCTTGGCCTCCGGTGCGATGATGTCCAAGAGCTCCGCCATGGCATCTTCGTCCAGGGAGACGATGTAGGCCGTGGAGCCCGTGGTCTCCGCCTTGGTGAACCGGCCGTTGAGGCACACGGTATAGGCCAGGTCCAGGAGCTTGGAGGCATCCGTCAGGGAGCTTTCCTGGCCGGTAACGCCTACGCCCCGCTCATTGACGATGCCCTTTTCCGTAAAGTAGAGCTGCAGACCGTTTTTGCTCACGGTCTGAATCCGCTGGCCATTCACATTCTGGGCCGCCAGGCTCAGAGAGCTGCTGACCACCACAGGGCCACAGTCGGCCGACAGGCTGACCCGGGCCGTCATGGGATCCCGGCTCCGCAGCTCCGCCCAGCCCGCCGCCAGGTCGAACAGATCCTGGGTGATCTCCGGGGCATCCGGGTCCTGAGCCTCATCCAAGGTGTCCAGCACCGCCTGGGGCACCGGGAAGGAAACGCTGCGGTCTCTGGGGGTCAGGACCGCCGAAAGGGTAAAAGCGGTTTTACTGTCGTTCGTCAGATTCCCGGCGGCCTCCATGGTGATTTCCGTTGCCTTGGAGCCGGACAGAGACACGGAAACCGTAAGCTGCTGGGTCTGAGAAACGCAGTCTCCAATCTCCGGCTCCAGCAAGGCCAGGAGCTTTCCGGCGGCGCTGCCGGAGGCGGTGACGGCATAGGTCTTGACGTCGTTTTCGCTGTGCTCCGTCACCTCCAGCTCCTGATACAAAGGCAGAAGCCGGCTCAGCAGGGAAGAGAAGTCGGGCAGGTCGCCGCCCAGCTTATAGGCGGCGCCGTTTTCCAGCAGGACACGATCCTCGGAATAATAGAGGGCGGCGCCGTCCAGGCTGATGCAGGTGATCCGGTGGCCGCCGGTGGTCCGGCGGTTGATCTCCGCGTCGGTGTGGAAGCCGTCCTGGCCCAGAGTACCGTCTACGGTCAGGCCCATGGACAGCTCCGACTTCTGATTCAGTTCATTGAGGGCCCGATAGGGGGCCAGGGTCCCCCGCAGCGCCGGGAGCAAGAAGGCCAGGGCCACTCCGATCAGGGCCAGGAGCACCAGCACAATAGCCAGGGGCAGGACCCATTTTTTCTTTTTCTTGGGCTGGGCCGGAGCCTCTTCCTCAGAGGCAGGCTCCTGGGCCGAAGCGGCCTCCAGATCCCGCTGGGCGGCCCTGCGCAAACGGCGGCGCCGCCGGGCCTTACGGGTCAGAAGCAGGATCAGGAACACGATGAGCCCGATCACGGCCGCCAACACCAGCCAGGTCCACCAGATGGGAAGGATGGACACCACGGCCAGGTCCGCCTCGGTGCCCGCCAGCTCAAAGGTCAGGTAGCTGCCGAAGACCTCGTAATCGATCCGCTCCCAGCGGTCGCCCTGCTTCACGTACAGACGCAGATGGCTGGTGCTGCCGTTGGGGGAGAGGTAATGGACCAGGTGGCTGCTCTGCCCGTCGGCGGGCAGGCTGATATGCCACTGCTCTACGAGATCCTTATTGATGGGCGCGGACAGCCAGGTGTACCAGGGGTTTTCCTTGGTATAGCCCCGGATGGCCTGGTCCAGGCCGCTGGTCAGGGGAGAGAAGCTGCCGGGGGACAGAGGCTGCACCGAAGCCGTTACGGTCATGCTGTCCTGATAATCCCCGTCCACGAAGAATACCGGGCGGCCGTTCTCCCGCCGGATCTCCGAGGGGATGGCGGAGGAGAACAGGGTATATTCCGCGGTGACCACGGTGTCAAAGGTCAGATTGCTGAGGTCCGTCCGGTCCCAATGGGCATAATAGCCGTCCTTCTGGGGAATCTCCGGGAATATATCCTCGGAGAAGGAGTCGCCGTAATGGAACTGCCGGGTCTGGAGGATCCGGCCGTCGGCCTCAAAGCGGAGAGTCAGGGTCTGCATTTCCTCCGGCAGGTCCGGGACCTCCAAAAGCTCGGGGTAGGACATGGGCTCCGCCTGTCCGGCGCAGCTCAGGCCGTCGATGCCGCCCAGGGTATCGGACACGAAGAAGTTGTCCTGGAATACGCCGGAATCCGTGCCGGACACGGCGCCTACGGACTGGCCGCCCCGGGCGACGGTCACCATGCTGTAACAGCCGGACACGGCGCTGACATTGCCGGTCATGGTCTCACCTACACCGGAGCCTACGATGCCGCCCACGTACTTATCGCCCTCCAGGCGGCACTTGGCGTAGGAATTCTGGATGGTGGCGGAGGCCAGGCCCGCGATGCCGCCCACGTAGTCGCCGGATTCGCTGGACACGTCGCCGAAGCCCTTGGCCCCGGTAATGAGGCCCAGGTCCATGCGGCCCGCGATACCGCCGGCATAGCTGCGCTTGGATTCCACGGTGCCGGTGTTGGCGCAGTCCTCCACAATGGCCTTGAGCTCATATTCCCGCTTGTATTTGCCGGAAACGCTGGCGGACAGGTCATCCTCGGGATCCACGGAGTATTCCACGGCGATGGTTCCCGCGATGCCGCCCACGTTCAGATCACCGCTGACTGCGCCGGAGTTCTGGCCGTCTTTGACCTTGCCAAGAGTGACGGCGGCAATGTTGTTGGCGGAGGTGTCCTTCACGGGATTGTTGGCAGGATCGTCCGCCTCCGCAATGGCATTGTAGATGGTATCGGAAATGGCGCCGAATTTCTCGTTTATGGCACGAACATCCTCGGCCAGCTGGCCGGTGGTGCCCGCAATGGCGCCATTGAGCTGGCTCAGCTGGCTGCCCACGCCGCTGATGGAGGCGGTGAGACCCCCAAGATCCGGAGCCGCCACGATCTGGGCATTGCCGGTGACGTCTACGGAGCCGGAAGCTTCTCCGCTGCCGTCGGCGCTGCCGGTGCCGCCGCTGATGGACACGTCCACATCCGTCGCCGTGCCGCCCGTCGGCGTGGTCTCCGTGGTGGAGCCGACATCCACGTTCACGTCCGGGGTGGTCACGGTGACGGAGCCGGAGGCTTCGCCGCTGCCGTCGCCGGAAACGGAGCCGGAGGCGCCGATGTTGACCTTTACGTTGGCAGCCTCCTGGGCGGCGTTTTGAATGGAGCCGTTGACGCTGCTCAGCCGGGAGGAGATGCCGCCCACGCCGCTTTCGGCGTCCTTGGAGGCCTTATCCACCAGGTCCTGCAGCTCCTTCAGCTGCTTCTGGACCTGGGTCAGGGTGCTGTCGGAAAGGGACATTTCGATGTAGGGCTCCATCTGGCCCACCAGGCCGCCGATGTCCTTGCGGCCGTAGACCGCGCCGGAATTGGAGCAGTTCAGCACATAGCCGCAGCTGCGGCCGGCGATGCCGCCCACGTTATAGCCCACGTGGGGATAGCCCACCACGGCGGCGTTGGTGCTGTCCCGGATCACGCCGGAGGAATATCCGGCGATGCCGCCGGCATCCACCGCCGTAGGGGCGGCAGACACGGAGCTGAGTTTAGACTTATCCAGGCTCAGGTCCAGGTTCAGATCCTCCAGGGAAATGGCCTGATCCTGGCTCACGGTGTTCACGTAGGCGCCGTTGGAAGAGCCCCGGATCATGCCCAGGTTGGTACCGGCAATGCCGCCGGTCTTATTTTCGCCGGTGACGGCGCCGCCGGAGGTGCAGTTCGACAGGGTGCCGGTCAGGGCGTTGGTGCCCACGATGCCGCCTACGTTCTCCTTGCCGCTGACGGTGCCGGAGAAGCTGCACTCGGCAATGGTGCCGTAGTTGGTGCCCGCGATGCCGCCCGCGGCGGTGCAGGCGCCGGACAGGGCCAGAGTGCCGGAAACCTTCAGGTTCCGGATCACGCCGGTGGCCTGGACCGTCCGGAACAGGCCCGCCCCGGACATTTCACCGGAAACGGACAGGCCCGTAATGCTGTGGCCGTTGCCCATAAAGGTGCCGCCGAAGGAGGGGATAGGGGAGAAGGACATTCCCTCCAAAGAAATGTCTGTCTCCAGGACCACGTATTTCCCAATGGACCAGGTGTCCAGGCGGCAGGAGTCCGCCAGGTCCAGAAGATCCTCCGCCGTGCGGATATGAATCGTGGTGGAGGAAGTGGTCCCGGTTTCCTGCGCGGCGGCCGACAGGCCCATGCCGCACAGAAGGGGCAGTACAAGCAGAATCGAAAGGATTCGATTGAACCAATTACGCATGGGTTTCATCCTCCTTTCCGCCGGATCCCGGAGCGGCGGGTCCGCCGCCGGGGTCGTCCTGGGGCGCTACGCTGCCGGAGATCAGGTTCAGGTCTACGTCGCCCTCCACGCTGCCCCGCATGACGCCGTTGAAGCTGCCATGGATCCGGCCCCGGACCATGCCGTCCACATAAACCCGTCCGCTCATTTCCCGCTTGGGCAGGGCCACGGCGGGCACGGAGAAGGAGGTCTTATCAATGATATTGCCGCCGATCAGCAGGATCTGGGGCAGAACGAACATGACCAGGAACATGGAAATAATGGTGCCCCGGCCCAGGCTCTGGCCGATGCCGACGATGGTGGCCTCGGAGGTCATGCTGCCGATCAGCACACCGGCCACGGTCAGAATGGAGCCGGAGGTGATGATGGTGGGGAAGGCGAAGTTCAAGGAATCAATGATGGCTTCCTTTTTGCTCATGCGCCGCTTCACGTCCTGATACCGGCTGGCGATGACGATGGCATAGTCGATGTTGGCGCCCATCTGAATGGAGCTGACCACAAGGTAGCTCATGTAAAACAGGGGAGAATTGGTAATGGCCGGGATGGCGAAGTTGAGCCAGATACTGCCCTGGATCACAAGGATCAGCAGGATGGGCATACCGGCAGACTTGAAGGTGAACAGCAGCACCACCAGAACGATGATGATGGAGACGATGCTGACCACCAGGTTGTCCCGGGAGAAGGACTTTTCAAAGTCGTACTCGTTGGTGGAGTTGCCCGCCACGTACACGTTGCCGTCGGGATAATACCGCTGGGCAATCTCCCGGATGGTATCCGTGAAGGAATAGGTCTCGTCGCCGCTGACGGGCAGATTCAGATAGATCAGCATCCGGTTGTATTCCGTGCCGCAGAGCTGGGCCTTGGCGCTCTCCATCTGGGTCTGGGCGCTGGCCAGAAGGGCGGTCTGATCTTCGTTCAGGCTGACAACCCCCTTATCCACCTGGTCGCAGACGAAGAGGAACATATCGATGAGAGGGACCTTATAGGTAGCAAGCTGGCCCACCAGCTTGCCGTAGTCGTCGTTTTCCACGGCGTAGGCGGCGTAGACCACCTGAGCGGCCTCATAGTCCAGCCCGGCCAGCTCCGCAAACTGCCGGGGCGTCAGCTTATCCGCCAGCTTGTAGCCGTCCAAAGCGTCAATATTGGACAAGCCCATGGTATAGTCGATCTCGTCGTAGGTCTCCAGTTCCTTTAACAGGGCGGCCTCCGTATCGTAATCCCCGGCAGGGACCACCAGGGCCACCATGTTGGAGGTGCCGAAGTTGTCCTCGATCATGTTTTCGGCGATCTGGGTCTCATTGAGCTTAGGGGTAGTCAATGTGCTGTAGCCGTAGGCATAGGGGCACTGATTGGAAAAGTGGAAGGCAAAGACAATAACCGCCAGAAAGACGATGGGCACCACATGCCGGGTGGCATAGTCGATCTTGCCCACAATGGGGATCTTGGGCACGAAGTTCTTATGCTTGGTCTTGTCGATCAGGGGCCCAAAGAGCACCAGCAGACCCGGCATGACGATGAACACTGCCAGCAGGGCAAACAAAATGGCCTTGATCAGGTTGATGCCCATGTCCGGGCCAATCTTGAACTGCATGAACATCATGGCAGCCAGGCCGCCGATGGTGGTCAGGGAGCTGGCGCCGATCTCTGGAATGGCCTTGCTCAGGGCGATGATGGCGGCCTCCCGAATGGGCAGATTCTCATGCTCCACCTTAAACCGGTTGCAGAGGATGACGGCATAGTCCAGGGACAGGGCCAGCTGCAGGATACTGGTCACGGAGTTGGACACGAAGGAAATGGTGCCGAAGACGAAGTTGCAGCCCTTGTTCAGAATCATGGCCACCACGAAAGTGATCAGCAGCACCGGCACCTCGCCGTAGGTCTGGGAGGTCAGCAGCAGCACGCCCACCACGATGAAGGCCACCAGAACCATGATGATCTGAATTTCGGACTCAATGGTCTCCTCCAGGGTGTTGCCCAGCTCCGTGGAGACGTACGTGTCCCGATCCCCCAGGGCTTCTTTGACCCGGTCCAGAGCCTCCAGGCAGGCATCGTCCTTTTCATCATAGGAAAAGGTCACGCTGTACAGGGCGGAGGCGTTGTTGTAATGGTCCGCGGTCTCGTCAAAGTCTACGGACTGGACGCCCTTCAGACCGGCGATGGTGTCCTTGAGGCTCTCGGCCTCGCTGTAAGAAATGTTGGCCACCATGACCTGGGCCGTGCCGTATGTCGTGAATTGGTCCTCCATAATATTGAGGGCCTGTTTCGTTTCGGAATCATCCGGCAAGTACTGGGTCAAATCGTTTTCCACGTTGACCCATCTGGACGAAAACACCGAAAAAATCAGGAGAATAACGGTGATCAAAAAGAACAAATTGCGCTTATCCACAATAAATGTGGCCAATTTGACCATGGCATTATTCTCTTTTTTGACTTCTTCCATAGGCAGTTCACTCCTCCAATCTTCGTTTCGGAAAGGACCGCGCCGGGGCAATGTCGCACTCTGCGCCTACATATCCAATTTAACGCGTATAGTATAGCATTGCGTGAAGCAGGGCACAAGGGTCAAAATGCGAAATTTGTTCCAAGGAGGAGAGGGAGATAAGAGGAATAAACAAGATTTCACTCTGATATATAATTAACTATGCCAAAATTACGGCGAAACTGCGCAAAAGAGGACTTTCTGAATGAAAAGGTCGTTGCGGAGTTGGCAGCACAACAGAGCAAGGCATAAAAGAACCCCCAGCCGTGGGCATTGAAGTCCATAGCTGGGGGACATTTCGAGTCTGAAGAGGCCGAGAGGGGAGCTAAGTTAAAATCTGCTGAAAAGTTCGGAAAATGCCGCTTCTTGAAAGCGGTCTATTTTGTGTCTCGAGTGAACGCAACAAAATAACAGATGTTTTGTTGCGTTAGGGGCGAATTTGGCGGATATTGGTAACTTTTCGAGTGGCGGCGGGCGCAACGGTAAGGGGTCGGATTATAGCAATCCAGGCAAACCAGGGTTGCCCCCTGTGGGTAAAAAAATCCCCGCCCGAAAAAACCGGGCGGGGATTTCCTGCGGTCCTTGGACGTCTTGCAACGGCCCCCGAAGGGGCGGAACCAGCCACGCAAGAAAACTATACCATAAACGGTCCTTATTGTCAAGAGGGGGCGGGCGGCTTGCCTACAAAAAAAATGCCGCGTGTCAAGGCCGCGCGAAGCGCGCCCGAAGGGCTGCGGCCTTGACGGCGGCATTATACTAGCCACCCCGCAAGCCCCCCCGAAAAATTTTTGTCTGTTGCGCCGGTTTACAAAATCCGGATTGTCACACAGGGCGCGCGCCCGCGCACGGCGCGGGCTGCGGGCCCCTGCCGGGTTTTGAGGGCTGCGAAAAGTGGGGAGGCACCCCAAACCAGCCACGCGCCCCCCGCGAGCCCCAGCGGGGCGGCAGGGGCGGGGGGGGAGGCAGGGAGAGAGCCCCGGCCAAAGCGTGCAGGACAGGCCCACGGACAGCCCCACGGGCGGCACCATTGCCGCAAGCGGAGCGCGGCGGCAAAAACGCCGGGGGGGCGGAGCCCACCCAGGCGGCGCAGACGGGGCGGGGAGCAGGGCGCAGCACAGCGCGCCCGCGACCGCCCCGCCAACCCCCGAACCAGAGCGCAAGGCAAGCGCGCGAGGCCGACACCAAAGAGGCCGAAGCGCGGCGCAGCCGCCGAAAAAGGCAGCCGCGCGGCAGCGCGGTCGCAAGCGGAGCGCAGCGGCAAAAACGCCGGGGGGGCGGAGCCCACCCAGGCGGCGCAGACGGGGCGGGGAGCAGGGCGCAGCACAGCGCGCCCGCGACCGCCCCGCCAAGCCGCCACGCCCCCCGGCGGGAGCGGAGCCCCGGAGCAAGGCGCGGGGGGGCACCGGCCCCCCGCAAGGGCGGCCACCAAAGAGCCCGCAGCGGGGCGGACCAAGGCCGCGCCCGCAGCGCAGCAAGCCCGACCGGACAGGGAGGGCGCGCGCAGCAAGGGCAAGGCCGAGGGCGGGGGCAAGGC
>CAKTNP010000026.1 GCA_934589155.1 uncultured Oscillospiraceae bacterium
CGTCTTTGTAAAAAGCCCCTCCCTTAACTGTGTCTTTGGTGACTTTCTGCACAAGCAGAAAGCCACCCGCCGGAGGCCGTCTCTCTGGTAAGACGTTGAAATTTGCATCATTTATCTAGTGCACAACTCCTGTAATTTCCTTTAAAGGGAACGTGTCTCCGACGGCCCTATTTCTGACCACGCAGAAATGGGGGAAAGACGTGGCCGGGGGAGGGATCTTTGCACCAGCCGTCCCTCCCCCGGCGCCCCCACCCTCCTAGCCCTGCAAGATGTCTGGGCCTCACATTTGGGCGGTCTCGTAAACAGGATCGCCCCTGCCGGGGTGCGGATTCGCCGAAAATGCGGTGAAAGGCAACAATATTGTACAGCAGGAGCCGATGAGCATCGATCCCTGTGAGCGTTTAGAAATCAACGGCCCAGCGGAACCCCGGCAGGCGAGACCGCCGCACATACCAAACAAATACGCAAAACCGATGATGTTCCGGCTCCGGCCGGACAAGCTACCCAAAGAAAGGAGGATGCACCATGGCATCCAATCGTATCGGACGGATCAACGAGGAGATCCAGCGGGAGCTGGCCACCCTGATCCCCACTCTGAAGGACCCCCGGGTCCAAAAAACCATGCTTTCCGTCACCCGGGCGGAAACCACTCCGGACCTGCGCTATGCCAAGGTCTATATCAGCGTTCTGGACGAGAAGTGCGCCAAGGAGGCCCTCCAGGGCCTGCGCTCCGCCGGAGGCTTCCTGCGGCGGGAGCTGGGCAGCCGGCTCCAGCTGCGGTACACCCCGGAGCTGGTGTGGGAGCTGGACGACTCCATGGCCTACGGCGCTCATATGCTGAAGCTCCTAAACTCCCTGGATATTCCCAAGGACGAGGACGAGAGCCATGAATGAGCTGACTCTATCCCAAGCCGCCGACTTTCTGCGGGCCGGGGACCGGTATGCCATCCTGACCCATAAGCGGCCCGACGGGGACACCGTGGGCTGCGCCGCCCTGCTGTGCCGGGCCCTGCGGGCCCTGGGCAAGCGGGCCTGGGTCCTGCGGAATCCGGAGATCACCCCCAAATACCGGCCCTATGTCCAGGGCCTGACGGAGCCGGAGCTGCTGGAGGGCCAGACCCTCCTGTCCGTGGACGTGGCGGCGGAGAATATGTTCCCCCGGGGGGCCGAGGGGCTGACGGGCTCCGTGGCCCTGCTTCTGGATCACCACGGCTCCAACACCGGCTTTGCCCCCAGGGGCATGGTCCGTCCGGAGGCGGCGGCCTGTGCCGAGCTGATCCTGGACCTTACGGAGGAGCTGGGGGTAAAGCTGGACAAGCCCATGGCCGAGGCGGCCTATGTGGGCCTGTCCACGGACACGGGCTGTTTCCGCTATGCCAACACCACGGCCAACACCCTGCGCCGGGCGGGGGACTGCCTGGCGGCGGGGGCCGACGCCTACACTATCAACCGGATCCTCTTTGAGCAGGTCCGGTTCCCCCGGCTGCGGCTCAACAGTTACCTGGCGGAGCATATGCGCTTTTACGCCGGGGGCAAGGTGGCCCTTGTGACGATCCCGAAGGAAGTGGAGCGGGAGCTGGGGGTCACCACCGACGATATGGACGACGTGGCGGCCTTCCCCCGGAACATCGAGGGAGTTGAGGTGGCGGCCACCCTGCGGGAAATGCCGGAGGGGGGCTGCAAAATGTCCCTGCGGGCGGCGCCGGGCTACAATATGTCCGCCGTCTGCGCCCACTTAGGGGGCGGTGGCCATCCCGCGGCATCCGGGGCTACCTACATGGGCACCCTGGAAGAGGCGGCCCAGGCCATTCTAAAGGCCATGGAGGCCGAGGGCATCGAGCTGTAAGGAGGACCCATGGCCAACGGGATCATTATCATTGACAAGCCCGCCGACTGGACCAGTCAGGACGTGACCGCTAAGCTGCGGGGGGTATTCGCCACCCGGCGGGTGGGCCACGGCGGCACCTTGGACCCTATGGCCACAGGCGTTCTGCCTGTGTTCGTGGGCCGGGCCACCCGGGCGGTGGAGTTTTTCACCGAGGCAAAAAAAGAATACATTGCCACCCTGCGCTTAGGCCTGGTGACGGATACCCAGGACACCACGGGACGGATCCTGGAGGAGTCCGGGGAAAATCCGGGAAAAGAGGCGGTGGAGGCGGCCCTGGCCCGTTTTTTGGGAAAACAGCAGCAGATCCCGCCGATGTACTCCGCCATCAAGGTGGGGGGCAAGAAGCTCTATGAGCTGGCCCGGTCCGGCCGGGAGGTAGAGCGGGCGGCCCGGGACATTGAGATATTCTCCCTGGAGCTGCTGGAGGCCCGGGGGGCGGACTACACCATCCGTGTTTCCTGCTCCAAGGGGACCTATATCAGGACCCTGTGCCATGATATTGGGGCCTTCCTCGGCTGCGGTGGCACCATGGCCGCCCTGCGGCGGACCCGGGCCGGGGCCTATACCCTGGACCAGGCGGTGCCCCTTTCTCAGCTTTTGGAGGAAAAGGAACAGGGGCAGGACGTGGAGAGGCATCTTCTGCCGGTGGATTCCCTGTTCCTGGAATATCCGGCCCTGACCCTGACTCCGCCCCAGGAAAAGTGTGCCCGGAACGGGGCCAGCTTTTCCCAGAAGGGACCGGAGGAGACCCTGCGGCTTTACGGCGGAGACGGGACTTTTTTGGCCCTGGCCCGCCGGGATCAGGGGGTCGTCAAGACCATAAAAAACTTTTTTGAGGTGTGACCGCATGGAGGGAAACGTCATCGCCCTGGGCTTTTTTGACGGGGTGCATTTGGGCCACGGGCAGCTGCTTCGGCGCTGCAGGATCGTGGCGGAGGAAATGGGCCTGCCCGCCTGCGCCCTGACCTTTGACACCCATCCGGACACCCTGGTGACGGGAAAGCCGGTGCTTCTCCTGAATTCCCCGGAGGATCGGAAGAGCTTGATGGAGGATCTATACGGCATCGACCGGATCCTCACCCTGCATTTTGACACCACCATGCGGGACATGCCCTGGCAGGATTTCTTTACGGAGATTCTGTTGAAACAGTATAGGGCCCGGCATTTGGTCTGCGGCCACGACTTCTGCTTCGGAGCCCGGGGCCTGGGAACGGGCCGGGGGCTTCAGACCCTGGGAGCGGAGTACGGAGTGACCTGCGACGTGATTCCGGAGTACCGGATCGGGGGCGTTACCGTGTCCTCCACCTATCTCCGGGGACTTATTCAGGCGGGGGAAGTGGAAAAGGCCGCGGAATATTACGGCCATCCCCATATTCTGACGGGGCAGCTTCTGGAAAATGGGGAACTGCTGCCGCCGGAAGGGGTCCTTCTGCCCGGGGCCGGGACCTACCGCTGCCGGGGCATCCAGGAGGGCAGGAGCCAACCGGTGGAGGCGGTTCTGGGGCCGGGGATCCGGGTCCGGGGAACGGACCTCACACCGGGACAGCCCCTGCGGCTGGAATTTCTCAAGAAAGAATAAGAAAACGGGGTCGAATGGCCCCGATTTTTTATGAGACAGGCAGAGGAAATAGGCTTCCCGCAGGCCGATGTGGGCATCGGCCCCTGCAAATATGTTAAAAAAGGGCCGCTTTCGCGGCCCCTTTTTGTGTGTCAGCAGCCGCAGCCGCAGTTGTTGTTATTGCCGCAGTCATTGCCGCAGCCGCAGCCGCCGCAGTTGCCGCCCAGCAGGATGCACAGGACCACCAGGACGATGATCCACCACCAGCTGTTGCCGAAAGCCATGATACCGGAATTGCAGTTGCAGTTCATAAAAGGTACCTCCATAGAAGTGATACGGCGCGTCGCCGCTCATTCCATGGTATTCATCCGGCCTGATTCTGTGAAAAAAGGACAAGCGCCCCTATATTTTTGGGGCCTGGGCCGCAAAAAGCTCATCCAGGGTGCCGAAGCGGTAGCCCAGCTCCTCCCAGCGGGTCAGAAGCTCGTCCAGAATTTCTCCGTTGGTCTGGGAGGTGGAGTGGAGCAGCACCACGGCCCCGTTATGGATCCGGGGCAGCAGCTTGGCGAAGGCTTCTTCCCGGGTGGGCTGGCTGTCGTTGTTCCAGTCCACATAGGCCAGACTCCAGAATACGGTTTTGTAGCCCAACTTCTGGGCGTTTTTCAGGTTCTCTTCGCTGTAAATGCCCTGGGGAGGCCGGTAATATTTGGGCAGTTCCTGGCCCGTGGTTTCCCGGAACAGGTCCTCCAGGTCCGACAGTTCCTTGGAAAAGGCGTCAAAGTCCGACAGCTTGGACATGTCGTAGTGGTGCATGGTGTGGTTGCCTACAATGTGGCCCTCCACCACCATGCGGCGGGTAAGATCCGGGTTCCGCTCGATGTAGTTGCCCACCAGAAAAAAGGCGGCCTTTACGTTGTGCTTTGCCAGGGCGTCCAGGATCTTTGCCGTGGAGCCGTTCTCATAACCCGCGTCAAAGGTCAGGTAGATGGTTTTCTCCTGGGGATCTCCCAGAAAGGCGGCGTCGAAGGCGGCCAGAGCCTCCGGCGAGGCATTCCCCGTGGGGCTTTGGCCCGGCTGGGGAAAGCTGAGGCCCCAGGAGCCGGTCTCCAGGGCCGGCCCCCGGGACAGCCCTGTAAACAGCAGAATACCGGCCAAAGCAATGACGCCGATCATAATCAAACAGTTCCGTTTTTGCATCGTATCACCCCATACAGGCTATGCCGCCGGGCCCCAAAACAGAACGCCAGACATAAACGTCAAAATCCTGGCACAAACGTCACGAAATCGTCTTGCGGCCGGGAAAAGGATCGTGGTATAATTTAACAAAAGAAAGAATCCGGACGAAAGGTCGTGAAACCATGAAGAATAAGAGGGGGATTGTTCGCCTGCTGCTTCTGGCGGCGGTGCTGGCGCTGGTGCTGCTGGGAGGCCACGCCGCAGGGCTGTGGAAGGCGGAGAACGTGAAGCTGGGGCTGGATCTGAGCCTGGAGGCTTTGATGCGCCTGGCTGCCATGGTTCTGGGGGTGCTGACAGTGGCCAGCCTGCTGAACCTGCTTCTGGGCCTGGCGAGGCCGAAGACCCACCGGGGAAACACCCTTGTGACCCTGTGCCGGAGCCTGGTGCAGTATGCCGCCGCCCTGCTGATCCTTTGCTGGGGCCTCAGCATTCTGGGGGTCAATGTGACCACCATTGTGGCCAGCGTCGGAATTTTGGCCCTGATCGTGGGCTTTGGGGCCGAGAGCCTCATCGCCGATGTGATCACGGGTCTGTTCATGCTTTTTGAAAATCAGTGCAATGTGGGTGACATTGTAGAAGTAGGCGGATTCCGGGGCACGGTCCAGCGGATCGGCATCCGCACCACATGCGTGGTGGACGCCGGCGGCAACGTAAAGATCATCAACAATTCGGAAATGAAGAACATTCTGAACCGGTCGGACAAGGCTTCTTTTGCGGTTTGCGATATTGGGATCCCCTATGAGACGAATCTGCCCAAGCTGGAAGAGAGACTGCCGGAATTGATGGAGGCCGTGTTTGCGGCCCATCCGGAGGCTATGCGTGCGGCACCCAACTACCTGGGGGTCCAGAGCCTGGACAGCTCCGCTGTGGTGCTGCGGTTCGTGGCGGAGGTATCCGAGGAGAAAATATACAGCACCCAGCGGCTTTTGAACCGGGAGCTGCTGCTGGGATTCCGACGCCTGGGCGTGGAGTGTCCCTTCCCCCAGGTGGACGTGCATACCAGGTAAGACACCATGGAGTTCCACAGAACACCGGCGTGCCGGGATACTGTCCCGGAGATCACGCCGCCGGGACCGGAATTTTCGGCGCCTGCCCCGGAGGCTACACCGCCGGGACCGGAGGTAACGGCACCGGCACCGGAGTTTGGAGAGACTCCGGAAAAGACGGCCCGGTCTTCGGCACCGGGCAGAAAGCGGGGCAAGTGGCTGGCGGCCTTTGCCTTGGGGGCGGTGCTGTGCCATGGTGCGGCAGGTGCCGCCATGCCGGCGCTGCCGGAAGCCACGGCGACGGAGCCTAGCCCGCCGCCGGTCACGACCGTGCCTGCGGTGCCGCAGGAATCCGTGCCAACGGAGACCACGGAACCGGAGTCGGAACCGGTCACGGAGCGGTCAGCTCTGGGTCGGGTTCATGTGACGGTATATGCCGGGATCTTTGACCTGGACAGTCCCACCGGAGATAGGATCCTTTTGGAGGAGACCTATCCGGCCGGGAGTTTTACGGGACTGACCCTGGAGCCGCCGGAGGCCCAGGAGGGTTATACATTCTTGAACTATGTGACCAGTATCCAAGAGGGAGACCGGGGCGTCTACGTGGCTCTGAATGGGACGCTGACCCCGGAGACGGCTTTGCTGACCCGGGCCGGGGAGAACGGAGACCGGGAGATCCGGATCTATGCCGCCTGGATGGGAAGCGACCCGGAAAACGCCTTCCTGCCCCTGACCCTGGACGCCAGCGGCGGCACGGGGACGGCACAGTATGACGCCTCCGGGCCCATGCTTTCGGGGACCAACGTATTTCTGGGGGCCTATCCCGTGCCCACCCGGCCGGGGTGGCGCTTTGCGGGATGGTTCACCGCACCGGAGGGCGGGGAGGAAGTCCAGATCCTTATGGCCTCGGCCTTTTATGAAACCACAGACAACGGGGTGGATTGGAGCCGGCAGGTTCCCGTTACCCTGTATGCCCAATGGCTACCGGATTGACAGCCATGAGAGAGAAGGGAAAGAAGCGAAACGCTGTGCGTTTCGCTTCTTTCCCGTTTGTGGGGCGGTCCGGGCTTTTCAGAAGAGAAAAACCGTGGTATAATGGCCCTGATTAAATGAAAACCGGGGCCTGCCCCGGAAAAAACAGGGAGGATACGGGGTGGAAAACTACTTTTCCATGCACATGGAAGAAAAAGAAGTGGCGGCCGTCAGCGCCCTGGGCCTGGCCCATGTGGGCGACGGGGTCTATGAGCTGCTGGTCCGGAGCTGGATCTGCGGCCACGGGGATACCACCGCCCGGAATATGCACAGGGACACGGTGCGCTGGGTCTCCGCCCCGGCCCAGGCGGCTTTTGTGGAGAAGATCCTGCCGAAGCTGACACCGGAGGAGGAGGCCCTGTATCGCCGGGGCCGGAATACCCGGCTCCACGGCATCCCCAAGAACGCCAGCCCCGGGGAGTACGCCCGGGCCACGGGCCTGGAATGTCTGTTCGGGGGCCTGTATCTCATGGGAAGAACCGACCGGCTCAACGAGCTGTTCGTGTCGGTGATGGAGGAGCTTTATGGCATTTGATGCGATTTTTATGTCCGGGATCCTGGATGAGATCCGGGAAACCTGCCTGGACGCCCGGGTGGAGAAGATCCACGAGCCCACCCGGGATACGGTGATCCTGCACCTGCGGTGCCGCCAGGGCCGGGCCCGGCTCCTGATCGCCGCCAACCCTGCCGCCCCCCGGCTCCACCTGACGGAGGCCAACCCGGAAAACCCCGACGTGCCGCCTATGTTCTGCATGCTCCTGCGGAAGCATTTGCAGGGGGGAAAGCTCCTGTCCGTGGAGCAGCTGCCCATGGAGCGAGCGGTGATCTTCACATTCTCCTGTGTGGACGAGCTGGGCGACCTGACGGAAAAGAAGTTGGTGGCGGAACTCATGGGCCGGACCAGCAACATTTACCTCCTGGATAAGGAGGGGCGGATCCTGGACTGCCTGCGGCGGGTGGGGCTGGAGGCCAAGCGTCCCGCCCTGCCGGGCCTGCGGTACCAGTACCCGGAGCCGGTGGAAAAGCTGGACCCGGCGGGAGCCACGGAGCCGGAGATCCGGGCGGCCCTGGAGGGCCCCGGGGCGGACCTTTTGGCGGACCGGCTCATGGACGGCTTCGGCGGCCTGTCGCCCCTGACCTGCCGGGAGGGGGCCCTGTATGCCGCCGGAGATCCGGATGCCCGGCTCGAGGGTGCGGATCATACAAAAATTGCGAACGGGATTTGGAGATTCTTCCAAACTTATGTGGCCGGGTCGGAGCGGGGGGCCTATCTCGTGCGGAACGCTGCCGGGGAGCCCAAGGCCTATGCTTTTTGCCCGATCCTGGAATACGGGCCCCAAATGCCCTGGGAAAAGGCCGCCTCCTTCGGGGCTTTGCTGGATTCCTATTACACCCTTCGGGACCGGCGGGATGCCATGCGGCAGAAGGCCCAGACCGTGCGGAAGACCGTGTCCAATCTGGCAGACCGGACCCGGCGAAAGCTGGCCATTCAGGAAAAGGAGCGGGCCGCTACCCTGGACCGGGAGCGGCTGCGGCAGCTGGGGGACATTGTGACCGCCAATCTTCATGTCATCGGCCGGGGCCAGAAGGTACTCCGGGCCGTGGATTTCTATGACGAAGAGATGCCGGAGGTGAACATTCCTCTTCAGGTCCAGCTGTCTCCCCAGCAAAACGCGGCGAAATTCTACAAAGACTACGCCAAGGCGAAAAATGCCGAGAAAATGCTGACTCAGCAGATGGAGTTGGGAAACACGGAGCTGCAATACTTGCAGAGCGTGCTGGAGGAGCTGGACCGGGCGGAGACGGAAAACGAGCTGGAGGAGATCCGGCAGGAGCTGATCCAGGGGGGGTATCTGCGGAATACCGGCGGAAAAAAGCGGGTGAAAGCCACCCTCTCCCGGCCAATGCAGTTTCGCTCCACCGACGGATTCCTCATTTATGTGGGCCGAAACAACCGGCAGAACGACGAACTGACGGGGAAACTGGCGCGTAAGGACGACATTTGGCTCCATGTGCAGAAGCTCCACGGATGCCACGCCGTCATTGCCTGCGCCGGGGCGGAGGTGCCCGACGACACCGTGACCCAGGCGGCGGAGCTGGCAGCCTGGTTCTCCCAGGGAGCCAAGAGCCAGAACGTGGCCGTGGACGTGACCCCGGTGAAGTTTGTGAAGAAGCCCCAGGGCTCCAAGCCCGGCATGGCGGTGTACACCCGGTACCGGACGGTGTATGTGACCCCAGACCCGGGGTTGGCGGACCGCCTGCGTGAAAAATAAAAAGATCTCTCCCGGCATCACCGGGGGAGATCTGCCGCTATGGACGCTTTACAGGGACTGACCGGCGGGGCCGTACTGGTTGTCACCGGCCTGGGAAGGCTGGGCCAGGAACACGATGAGAATGATCTCACCTATTGCGGGAATCAGGCACAGCAGCAGGTACCAGGCGGACTTGCCGGTGTCGTGGAGCCGGCGGAAACTCATGGCCAGGCCGGGGATTAGCAGAGCCAGGCCGTAAAGAGCAGTGACGATCCTGAAGATCGTGCCCAGAGCGGGAATCAGGCACAGGATCTGCAGAACGGCAACTACAATGGCGTTGCCGAGGACGGCCCACCAGTAATCCGGCACATTGGTCCGGCCGGAGAAGGCGGTGTAGTTGGTCCAGATCTTGCGATAGGCGTCTACGATTTTTTGCATGGAACTCTCTCCTTTGTGTTTATTTGCAATTTCATTCTATCATGGCGACCCGGGCAACGCAAGAGAAACTCCGGAACCGGAATGTTTAAGATAAATTTAGAAAAAATTTGGAGACATTCGGGGGGAAATATGCTATACTAAGTACCAGCTATGAACGTTAGAAAGGAGACCGCTTATGCGAAACCTTCGCGGCTACTTTACGGCAGGCATTTTTGCCGGGCTGACCTGGCTTTTGACGAAGCTGGCGGCCCGTTACCATGAGGTGATCTATTCCTTCTTCCCCTTCGTGTCCCGGACGATCATGGATTTCCTGGCGGAGCTGTCTGCAAAGACTTCCGGCTGCCTGTGGCAGACCCTGGTGCTATTGTACCTAGCCATCCTGGTGGTAACCATCGGCATTATGATCTTCACCCACTATAATTTCTTCCGCTGGCTGGGCTGGGTGGCGGCCTCCCTGTCCGTGGTGGCCTTCCTGTTCATGGGTATTTACGGCCTGAACTACTACGGCGATCCGTTGGCGGACAGTATGCTCTTCAAGGTGGATAAGTATTCCGTGTCCGATCTGCAGGAGGCCGCGGAATATTACCAGGCCAAGGCCAACGAGTTGGCGACCCAGGTACCCCGGGTGGACGGAGACCTGAATTTCAGCGACTTTGACACACTGGCTGCCCGGGCGCCCCAGGGCTTTACAACCCTGACGGAGAAGTTTTCCGTCTTCGGCGGCACCCAGGTCCCGGTGAAGCAGCTGGGCTGGGCGGATTGGTACTCTAAAATGGGCATTACCGGCATTACCATCGGCATAACCGGCGAGGCCTGTGTGAATCCTCAGACCTACCCTGGGGCCCTACCTCTGACCATGTGTCATGAAATGGCTCACCGGAAGACCATCGTCCGGGAGGATGACGCCAATTTCGCCGCGTTTCTGGCCTGTGATGCCAATGAGAACGTGCAGTTCCGCTATTCCGGCTACTTTATGGCCTACATTTACTGCCGGAACACTTTGAGCTCCGCAAACTCCGGAGCCGCCGCTACCCTGCGGGCTACGGAAAGCCAGGAGCTGCAGCATGACATTGCCGCCTATTCTGCCTATGTCAAGCAGTTTGAGGGCAAGACCCAGGATAAGGCCACGGAGGTCAACGATAAATATCTCAAGACCGTGGGTCAGGAGCAGGGCGTAACCTCCTACGGAAACGTTACGGACCAGCTGGTGAATTGGTATCTGAAGAACTGGGATCCGGATCTGGAGAAGGAAGAGGAGCCTCTCTTCGATCCCTACCATCCGGAGGCCACCCAGCAGACCGAACCCACTGAGACCGTGGAAGAAATCACGGAAAACGACGCGTAAAAACCATCCCGGACCCCAGGGCCCGGGATGCGTGCTATTAGGAGAGAATATGGACAAGATGATGGAAGCCCTGGGCCGGGGAGCCCAGGCCTACGGCATTGCCCTGGACGGAGCCCAGATGGAGACCCTGTGCCGTTTCGGCCGGGCCATGCTGGAAAAGAATCAGGTCATGAACCTGACTGCCATAACGGACCCGGAGCAGGTGGCAATGAACCACTTTGTGGACAGTTTGATGCTCTTAAAGGAAGGGGACTTCCGGCACAGGCGGGTCATCGATGTGGGATGCGGCGGCGGTTTTCCCGGCGTGCCCATGAAGGTGGGCTGCCCGGAGATGGAACTGACCCTCCTCGACTCCTTGGGCAAGCGCATGCACTGGCTGGAGGAGACTCTGCCGGACCTGAGCATCCGAGCCGAGTGCGTCACCGCCCGGGCGGAGGAAGAGGCAGCTCGCCGCCGGGAGCGGTATGACTTTGCCGTGAGCCGGGCGGTGGCACGGCTCAATGTGCTGGCGGAGCTGTGCCTGCCCTATGTGAAGGTGGGCGGGTACTTTTTGGCCATGAAGGCCGCCGCTGCCCAGGAGGAGTTACGCCAGGCGGAAAAGGGCATTGGACTCCTGGGCGGAACGGTAGAGGCCCTGCGGGAATACGAGTTGGAGGGGGCCTCCAGAGCCATCGTGGTGGTCCGAAAGACAGCTCCCACCCCGGCCAAGTACCCGAGGGCTTACGCCAAGATCAAGCAAAGACCTCTGTAACAGAAGGATCCCGGCAGGAAGCCCCTGCCGGGATTTTTATGCGCCAAATCAATGGGCGGCCGTCAGGGACCGGGAAAGATGCTGAAGGGTGGGGACGGTGATGAAGAAGGCCAGAATATCCGCCAGAGCCATGAAGTACAACAGGCCGTCCAGACCCCACAGAAGGGGCAGGAGCAGCGGAAGCCCTACGCCGAAGCCGATCTCCCGGATCATGGACAGGGCCGTAGAGGGCCATGCCTTGCCCAGCGCCTGGACGTAGATCACGGCGCCTTTGTTAAAGCAGGACAGAGACAGGGTGCACAGGAACAGTCGAATGCACCGGACGGCGAACCGGGTATAGTAAACGCTTTCCTGCCGGGCACCGAAGAGATCCACGAAAAACCGGGGGAAACCCTCAAACAGGGCCGTGGCCGCAAGACCAACGATCAGCTCTGCCGTCAGGAGTTTTTTCATCAGCTCTCTGGCCCGGTCTGCCCGGCCGGCGCCCATGTTGTAGCCCACAATGGAAATACAGCCGGCGGACAGGCCGATGGCAATGGAGATGACGATCTGGTAGAGCTTCATGACGATGCCCACAACGGCGGTTGGAATCTGGGCATAAGCCTCCTGGCCGAAAATGGGGTCCAGGGCTCCGTATTTTCTGCACATATTGAGGACCGTGGCCATGGACAGCACCACGCTGATCTGGGACAGAAAGCTGGTAAGGCCCAGGGGCAGGATCCGTCCCAGAAGGGGAAAGTCCAGACGGAAACTGCGCCGCTGGAGTTTCACGGACTTCATGCGGGCGAGATACCAAAGGGACAGAAGGGCAGAGAGGATCTGGCCCGCCGCGGTGGCCACGGCCGCCCCCATCATGCCCCAGCGGCAGACAAAGATAAAAATGGGATCCAGAATAATGTTGGTGACGGCGCCCGAGAGCAGGGCTGCCATGGCAAACCGAGGGCTGCCGTCAGAGCGAATGATGGGGTTCATGGCCTGGCCGAACATATAAAAGGGAAGCCCCAGGGCAATCCAGAAGAAGTATTCCCGGGACAGGTCGAAGGTTTCGGCATTGACCCGGGCACCGAAGGCAGTCAGAATGGGGTCCCGAAAAATCAGGTAAACGGCCCCCAGAATGAGACCTGCCAGTACCGTCAGGGTCACTCCGGTGCCGACAGCCCGGTGGGCTTCCTCCTCTTCTCCGGCGCCCAGACGGATGCTGACAAAGGCACAGCAGCCGTCGCCGATCATGGTGGCCACGGCCAGGGCAATGACCGTCAGGGGAAAGACCACGCTGTTGGCGGCGTTGCCGTAGGATCCCAAATAGTCGGCGTTGGCGATAAAGATCTGGTCCACGATGTTGTACAGGGCGCCGACCAGCAGGGAAATGATGCAGGGTAGGGCGAACCTGACCATAAGTCTGCCCAGCTTTTCCGTGGACAGGCTATTATTGGAAGCTGCTTGATGTTCCATAAAAAATCCTCCTGTTTACGGCCGGACACGATGGATCCGGGCGCAGGGAGGCATAAAAAAACGATACACCTGCGCCCATTCCGTTTCGTATCAGAATGCGCACATTCGTGTATCGTGTCCGTCCGTATTTGATTTTTCTGGGTATTTTACCACGGATCCCGGGAAAATGCAAGGAGAAAATGGGTATGGAAAAACCCTCGCCGCTCGGGGACCAGCCGTGCGTTGAGGGTTTCCATCAAAGAAAAAGAGAGGTGGAAAATGAAAAAGAATCATTGCATGCTTATATACTAACAGAGAGTTGTTACGAAAATAAGAGGGGAGTTATTAAAAAAGTATTACATTTCAAGAAATCTACAAAAGGCAGAGAAAGGCCCGGTCCAGTGGACCGGGCCTTTGGATATTACATGTCGAAGGGCTCCATGCTCAGCACAGGGTGGCCGACTTCGGTCAGGTAGTTTAGCAGCTCCTCGGGATCCTCGGTGCAGATGGTTTCATCGGCAATCATGTCGGTGAAGTTGTCCACATCGTACAGTTCCTTGGCAGCGGCGTCCAGCCGCTCCCGCATCTGATCCTTCAGCATCTTGGGCAGCCACACAATACGGCCCAGGCCGCCCTCGGCGGCGATGAACTTCTTGGAGGCGATGAAGTGCTTGCCGTGGCCCATGAAGCCGGGGGTCTGCACGCCGCCGCCGGTCATGGAAGCCATTTCGGAGAAGGTCATGCCCAGGGGGGTCATGCCCGCGTGCTCACGGCAGGTGATGACCACGCCCATGGTGACGGGCTCCACGCCGCAGATACACTCGAAGCAGCCGCAGGAGGTCATGGGATCCTGGAACAGGGAGTACAGGGTCACATGCTCCAGAGCGCCGTGAGAGTACTTCTGGACGGCTTCGTCCACATCCTCATACCGGCCCAGTTTCTCGTCGATGCAATGCTCCTTGGGCACCACCTGGCAGGGACCCTGGGGATCCAGCTCGTTGGTGGCCTTGGCGTCCAGCCAGGACACGGCGCCGCAGAGGCCCAGCCGCTCGGGGGTGACGATGCACACGTGGCTGGGGGAGAAGGCCTGACACATGATGCAGGTGTAGAACTTGTCCACGGACTCGTCGGTCATGCTCTTGAGCCGGTCGTCACGCTTGTTGAAGACCTCGTTGGCATGGGCCCGCAGGTCGTGGTTCTTGGCCTCGTCCACCACGATGGTGACCTGGCACTTGTCCACGACGGCCTCAAACTCGCTCTTGATCTTGGCGTAGAGGACCTCGCCGATGTGCTTGAACCGGAAACCGGCCTCAAAGTCGGCCTTGGAGATCCGGACGCGGATCATGTCACGCTGACCGGTGTGCATAACGCCCTCGATGCAGTTCAGGAAGGAGTGGATCTTCCGCTCCATAACGGACTCGAAGTCGGGCTGCATGTTCTTGCCGGCCACGTCCACGGTGTAGCTCAGGGAGATCTTGGAGCCAACCTCGATCTCGTCCAGCTCGGGACCCACCACGGTGATCTTGTGGTCCTCCACCTCGGAGGCGTCCCGGGTGGCGACCAGCTCGAAGCAGTCCTTCCGGGAACCGTCTACTTCCACCTGCATGTCGCCCCGGCGGATGATCTCACCCTCGAAGGCAGAGGCGAAGGAAACGGGAATGTCGATGTTGGTGATCTTCAGCTTGATGTCCCGGGCCTCCAGAGAGGTGGCGTTGAACTTGGACACGTCAGGCTGCACGATCAGGCTCTTGGGCACCCGGAAGATGTTCTCCTGTTCGTTGGTGACCACGGGGAAGCCCAGAGCAATGGCACCGGCGCCGCAGGCCACGATCACATCGTCCAGGGGGGCGAAGGCGTTGACGAAGGCAGGCACACGGTCCATGGTGTACTTCATCAGGCTGCCGGCATCGCCGGGGGTGATGTTGCCGAAGATCAGGGCGGCACGGAGGGCCACGGAGACCACGTGGATCACGGCGGTCACGTCCTTGCCCAGGGGGATGACACGGACGTTGTCGCCGGTCTTATAGCCCTTTTCCTGGAGCTGGTCGATGACGCCGCCTACCAGGGTCACCAGGATGCCCTGGCTCTGGTAGCTCTTGACCAGGTCCACGGCCTCGTCGGCGGAGGGAGCGGAGCCCAGAATGACGGCCACGCCGGGGATGTCGCCGGTGACCAGGGGCACGCCCAGGTTCCGGATGACGGCGTCGGACAGGTGGCCGTAGCAGGGCAGCTCATAGGGAGCCGCGCCGTTCACGTACTTCAGGACCTCGATGAACTCGGCGCACAGGGCGGTGGCCACGCCGGACATAAAGGCGTCGTGGAGCCGGTTCTCCCGGGTCATGAGGGTCTTGACCACGCCCAGGGCCGCCTTCAGCTCGCCCAGGTTGTTCACCTTGGTGCCGGTGACGGCATAGTAGCAGGGCAGGCTGTAGGCGGTGTCGGGGAAGGACACGGCCTGGCTCTCGCCGTACTGGACAATGGCGTTGTTGATGGCGGCCTCAGTCAGGCCGTATACCGCATCGTTGCCCCCGAATACTCTGTCAAATAAAGTCACAGTTGTTGTTCCTCCTATTTCTCGTAATCTCGGTCGATGATCTCTTTGATCGCTGTGATTTCGCGGATCGCCTCGGGGCTGAAGTCATAGGGAGATTTGCCCTCCCGATCGGCTTCCATAATATCCCGATTGTAGTGGATGAAGCCCAGGAAATCCTCCGCCGGGATCTTCTCCCGGATGAAGGCCTCGTCCTCGGGGTCCCGGATCTTGTTGGCCACTACCCGAACCCGGGAGATCCCCAGATCCTGGGCCAGACGCTTCACGTTGTGATAGGTCTGGACGCTGCGGGCGCCGGGTTCAATGACCACGATGAACTGGTCCATGCCCTGGGCGGTGCCCCGGCCCAGATGCTCCAGTCCCGCCTCCATGTCCATGATGACCACATCGTCCTTCCGATAGGTCAGGCTGGACAGGATGGCTTTGAGCATCACGTGCTCCGGGCAGACACAGCCACTGCCGCCTACGTCCACGGTGCCCATGACCAGGAGCTTTACGCCGTTTACGTCCCTGGCGTATTTCTCCGGAATGTCCGCTACATAGGGGTTCAGCTTAAAAAACTTGTTGGCTTCGTTGGCGCCGGTGCGCTCCTCCACCAGGGTCCGCATTTTGGAGATGGGGACGATCTTGTCCACTTCCTCCTGCGTCAAGCCCAGGGCCAGGCCCAGGTTGGCGTCCGGATCCACGTCGGCGGCCAGGACGGGCCGTCCCTCCGCGGCGTAGAGCCGGGCCAGGGTGGAGGCCAGCGTGGTCTTGCCTACGCCGCCCTTGCCGGTGATCGCTACTTTCATGTGCTATGACCTCAAACCATTTGGTGCTCCGGCCCCGGAGGGCCGGAGGATGTAATTCCAGATTAGATGCCCAGAGCGGCCCGCTTGTCCTCGATCCGCTGGATCATCATGTCGCCCATCTTCTCGATGTCCTTTTCCACGGTGTAGTTGGCCTCGACCCAATCCTTGACGCCATGCTCGCCGGTGAGCAGCTCGCAGACCTCGGAGGAGCCCTTCACGTAGGGATCCACGCCCAGGAAGGTGTCGATACCGGTGGCCACCACGTAGTTGCCGATGGACACGGCCTTCTCACTCATCCACTCGGGGGCGCAGCCCACCACGGGCAGCTTGGAGATGGGAATGCCGGAATCCTTGGACAGCTCGGAGGCCAGGATCATCATACGGGAAATATCCACGCAGGAGCCCATGTGCAGGACAGGGGGAATCCCTGCCAGCTCGCAGACCCGCTTCAGGCCGTCGCCGCAGTAGTCCTTGGCCATGTCGGGATCCATGAGGCCCGCCTTGGCCGCGGCCTGGGCGGAGCAGCCGGAGACGATCAGGATGATGTCGTTTTCCAGCAGCTTCTTCATGAGCTCAATGTGGGCGGTATCGGGCCGGACCTTGGGGTTGTTGCAGCCAACCATGGCCACGGCGCCCCGGAGCACGCCGGAGGTAATGCACTCCAGCAGAGGCTTGGTGGTGCCGAACTCGTCCACCTGGGAGTTGGCCACGCCGTCCAGGACCTTCACAATGGCCTCGGTGGAGTAGCCCACCCGGGCCTTGGAGACCTGGTTGGGGATGTTCACCAGCTCCGGATTCCGGTTCTTGAAGTTTGCCACCGCCATCTTTACGATAGCCTTGGCGTTTTCACCGGCGTTCTCGGCGGAGAACTGGATGAATTCGGAGTCGGGCATCCGGCAGATGGGGGAGGTGGTGATAAACTTGGTATGGAAGCACTTGGACAGGGGGCCCAGTGCGGGGAAGATGCACTGCACGTCCACAACGATAGCCTCGCAGGCACCGGTGAGGACCACGTTCTCCTGGCTCAGGAAGTTGCCGGCCATGGGAATGCCGTGACGCATGGCCACCTCGTTGGCGGTGCAGCAGACGCCCGCTACGTTGATGCCCTTGGCGCCTACGCTCTTGGCCAGGGCGATCATCTCGGGATCGTTGGCGTAGTAGACCACCATCTCGGACAGGCTGGGATCGTGGCCGTGAACAATGATGTTCACCATGTCCTTCTCCATGACGCCGATGTTGGCGGTGGTATCTACGGGCTTGGGGGTACCGAAGAGCACGTCGGAGAACTCGGTACCGGCCATGGAGCCGCCCCAGCCGTCGGACAGGCCGTTCCGCAGAGACTGACGGATCAGAGCCTCCGGCAGGGAGGAGTTGCCCATGTGGGTCATGTGCATGGCGGTGGAGACTTCCCGATCGATGGCCCGGGGCTCGATGCCGGCCTCATGCCACAGCTTCTGGGTGTGCTCGGGAGCCCGCTTCAGGAACCGCTGCTTGCCGAAGGGCTTGCCGTATTCCATGAGGGCCATTTCGGCGATCTCGTGGGCCAGGTCGTAAATATCCTTGCCCTCGGTCTCTACGCCCCACTCCTTGGCGATGCGCAGCAGCTTTTCAGGATCCTTGACCTGGTAGTTGCCGCCCTCTTTCGCCTGGTACAGGGTGTGACAGATCTCACGGCCGTGGTCGGAGTGCGTTGCGGCGCCGCCGGCCACAAAGCGCAGGAAATTCCGGGCTACGATGCCGTGTACGTCGCAGCCGCAGATGCCCCGGGGGCTCTTGGGGGTGATACGGCAGGGGCCCATGGAACAAATCCGGCAGCAGGTGCCGGACTCGCCGAAGCCGCAATGGGGGGTCTGGTTCTTGACCCGCTGCTGCCAGGAATCGGCGCCGACCTTCTTGCCGTTTTCCAGCAGGCTGGCGGTAGCCGCTTCCATTTCTTCAACAGTGATTAAGCGATCCCAATCCTTCAAAATGATATCCTCCTATGTTGTTTGATCCACGCCGGAGCCGGGTCATCCGGAGAATTTCCGACAAAAAGGCGCAAAGATTCCACACACTTGAAATCTATTCTATTTTATCCGGGGAGGGGGGATAAGTCAACCGTTTTTTTGACGGAAAGCGGCAGGATTATTTGGAAAGTCCTACAAAGTTTTGGCATCGGCCTTTTCCTGTGGAACTTTACGAAGATTTTACCTGTCCGCCCTGTTCAACGGGGCAAATGTAAGATATAATGGAGCCGTATGAAGATCCTGTAAACTGGGGGAGGTAAAACTATGATCTATCTGGTGGAGGACGATGACAGCATCCGGGAGCTGGTCATCTATACCCTAAATAATACGGGCCTGCCCGCCCAGGGCTTCGGCCATCCCCGGGATTTCTGGAAGGCCATGGAGAAGGACGTGCCGGAGCTTCTGATGCTGGACATCATGCTGCCGGAGGAGGATGGCCTGTCCATTCTCCACAAGGTCCGGGACAATCCCAAGACCGCTAAGCTCCCGGTGATGATGCTCACCGCCAAGGGCACGGAGTATGATAAGGTGGTGGGCCTGGACGCCGGGGCCGACGACTATATGCCCAAGCCCTTCGGCATGATGGAACTGCTGGCCCGGGTCCGGGCCCTGCTCCGCCGGGCGGCTCCCCGGAATCCGGATATGGAGTATCGCCTGGGCTGCCTCACCGTGTCCCCGGCCCGGCACCTGGTCACGGTAAACGGCCAAGAGGTAACGCTGACCTTAAAGGAATATGAGGTCCTGAAAATGCTCCTGGAGAACCAGGATGTGGTCCTGACCCGGGACCGACTCCTGGGGGAGGTCTGGGGCTACGCCTTCAGCGGCGAGAGCCGCACCGTGGATGTCCACATCCGGACCCTGCGGCAGAAGCTGGGCCCCGCCGGGGAGCTCATTGAGACCGTCCGGGGCGTGGGCTATAAGATCGGGGCGCCGAAGGCATGAAAAAGAAACCCTTGGGCCGGATCCGGTCCTATTTCCTCCGCACCACCGTGATCTCTAGCTTGCTGGCCTGCCTGGTGTGCGTGGGGGTGTTCACCGTTTACTCCCACGCCCATGTGACGGTGATCAGCCGGGAGAGCATGCGGGATGAGGAGGCCTATGTGGCTCGGGGCGTGGAGCGGGAGGGCCTGGCCTTTTTGCAGGATCTGCCCCAGGGCAAGACCCGGATCACCTGGATCGGGGCCGATGGCGCCGTGCTTTATGATTCCGTGACTCCGGCGGAGCAGATGGAAAACCACGCCGACCGGGAGGAAGTGCAGGCCGCCCTGGCGACCGGAGCGGGCGAAAGTGTCCGCTATTCCAGCACCCTGTCCGAAAAGACCGTGAACCGGGCGGTGCGGCTGTCCGACGGCACCGTTCTGCGGCTGAGCATGGGAGAGGAGACCACCCTCATGGTCCTGGGCCGGTCCGCCGGGCCCGTGTTGATCATTTTATCCCTGGCAGTGGCGGGCTCCGTGCTTATCGGCTCCAAGACCTCCCGGGATCTGGTCCGGCCCATCAACGAGCTGGATCTGACCGCTCCCTCCCAGGACGCGGTCTATGAGGAACTGCGGCCTCTGGTCCGGAGGATCAACGCCCAGAACGAGCAGCTCCAGGCCCGGATCCGGGAGCAGGAGGCGGAGCATGAGGCCCAGGATAAGTTCCGTCGGGAATTCACCGCCAACGTATCCCACGAATTAAAGACGCCTCTGACCTCCATTTCCGGCTTTGCGGAGATCATCCGGGACGGCCTGGTGAAGCCGGAGGACATTCCCCACTTCGCCGACAACATCTGCAAGGAGTCCCAGCGGCTCATCGTCCTGGTGGGGGACATTATCAAGATCACCCAGATGGACGAACGCCAGCTGCCCCTGCAGAAGGAGCGGCTGAATCTTCTGGACCTGTGCCGGGACGTGGTGGAGCACCTGACCCCGGCGGCGGACAAGCAGAATGTCCGCATGTATCTGGAGGGGACCCCGGAGCATATTATCGGCGCCTGGCAGATCGCCGACGAGATGATCTACAACCTCTGCGACAACGCCATCAAGTACAATAAGCCCGGCGGCGAGGTCCGGATCTCCGTGGAGAAAACGCCTCAGGGGCCTGCCGTCACCGTCCGGGATACGGGCATCGGCATCCCTAAGGAGCATCAGGCCCGGGTGTTCGAGCGGTTTTACCGGGTGGATAAGAGTCATTCCAAGGAGATCGGCGGCACAGGCCTGGGGCTGTCCATTGTGAAGCACGGGGCCATTTACCACAACGCCGCCATCACCATGGAGAGTACCCCCGGTGTTGGCACCGCCATTACCGTGACCTTCCCACCGGCCTCCGGAGCGGAAAAGTCGGTCCACGCTTGACTTTTTTCGGGGCCCCAGGTATCATAGCAGGTGAGAGGAAATTGGGGCATGTCCCGGAAAAGGAGCGTAAAACATGGAATTTGTGAAGAAACTGCGGGCTCGGAGCGTAAAAAAGACTCTATTGCCCGTGATCCTGCTGCTGGTGCTGGCGGTGCTGTTCTTGGCCGTGTCCGAGTTCTGGCTGCTGTTCCAGAAGCCTGCAAACCTGTATGAGGTCCCTCGGGACCAGCTCAAGGGAAAGTATGTGACGGCGGAGATCACTTATATTTACGGGGAGTATGCCTACACGGAGAATTATAAAAACGGCCGCTCCACCGGTGAGATCACCAGCATTGAGTGCATCATCGACGCCAACAGCGATGATTTCTGCGGCCTGTATCTGCCGAGGAAGCTGGTGGAGCGGGGCGAGGCGCTGGCGGAGGAAAGCGACGCCTATTATAACTACGAGACCGACGAGATCACGACCTCCTTTACGGTTCGCGGCATCATGAAGGAAATGCCCCAGGACAGCCTGAGCTATTACCATGAGTATGTGGACTATGACAGCCTCAGCGCCGATCAGCGGCAGTGTTTCCTGCCCCTGTACCTGGAGGCATGGGAGGGCGTGCCCGGCGATATGGTAAGCATGATCGTCCTGGGCCTGGCGTGCCTGGTCTTTGCGTTGGTGCTGCTGTGTAAGGCCCTGAGCGGCGGCAATCAGAAGCAGCTCCTGCAGAAGGCGGAGCAGCTGGCCCCCGGCAACCCGGAGTATGTGCTGGCCCATGCGGAGCAGCTCTACGACCTGGCTCCCAGTGTCGGCGGCCTGCGGATGAATGCCAGCCTGATCCTTGTTGAGGAGGGCAAGAAGCAGTACCTTTACAGCACGAAGGAGCTGGTGTGGGCTTATCAGCAGGCCGTGCGCCAGCGGGTCTACGGCATCGCCGTGGGGACCCGCAATATGCTGGTGCTGAGAATGTCTGATAAGTCTGCCCGGAATGTAGTCCTGCCGGAGAGCCAGATCCGGGAGCAACTCCAGAAAATCCAGGCCCTGGTGCCGGACTGCGCCATAGGCTACAGCGACCAGCTGGAGGAGCTGTATCGGAAGAACATGGCGGAGCTGAAGAACGTGGCCGCGGCCCAGCGGGCGCCCAAGGCACCGGTACAGACCGATGTCCCGGATGCGGCGGAGACAGAGCCTCAAACAAAAACTCCGGTCCTGGAGCAGGCCCCTGCCGCCGAGCCGGTCTCTGCATCTCCGGAGACTGCGCCCCAGGACGGGGACCCTTCGGCGCAGTGAGCCGCAGGACCTTTTCGGAAGCCGCCGAACCTGGAGATACATAAACAAAAACGCCGGCAAGCCGCCGGGAACCGCAGCGTTGCGGCTCCCGGCGGCTTGTTCTGCGCCCGGCGGAATGTCCAGGGCTTGGACAATAAAAGGACGAAGGAGCCCGGCTGACGCCGGACTCCTTCGCTTAAAATACGGTATCTGTCATTTCTGTGAGTCTGCTCAGCCCGGGGTCCAGGTGGAGCAGATCTTCTCCGAAATGCCAAGATTGATCCGCAGCTCGCTGTCCCGATCCCAGGAAATGGTGGGCAGGACCCGGCGCCAGGCACCGCAGTGCTGCCGGATCTCCTGGGTCATGGCGGGCTCCATGCCCTCCTGCAGGGCCGCAATGTCCCCGCCGACGTACACGGCGCCGGGATCAAAGAGGTTGATGAGCACGCAGGCCAGGACTCCCAGATAGTGGCCCGCCTCTCGTGCCGTTTCCAACGCACGGGACTCCTTGCTGCGGAAGGCCTGGCAGAATTTCTGCCAGGAAGAAAACCGCTCCTCCGGCGCCCGGCCCAGGAAGTTTGTCAAAAGGCCGTCCAGGCACAGCTCCCGCTCGATGCAGCCGTAGGAGCCGCAGTTGGGGCAGTAATGATCCCTTCGGCCGATGGGCATATGGGCCACCTCACCGGCGTAGCCGTTGGCACCCCGCAGGAGCTTGCCCTGGGTGATGACGCCGATGCCCACGCCCTCGGAGGCGTGGATATAGACAAGATTGTCACTGTCCTTTCCTATGGCTTTCTGGGCATAGGCACAGAGGTTGGCCTCGTTGTCCACATAGGCAGGGATCCCGAAAGCCTCCTCTACCAGACTCTTGATGTCCACGTTTTCCAGCTGGGGGATGGCGCAGCAGATAAGCTTTCCTGTGTGAATATCGTAGATTGAGGATACGGCCACGCCTATGCCGATGAATCCGGCCTCCGGCGGCAGCTCCGGCTTCACATCCTTCAAGAAACGGTGATAGGCAAAGGCTACGATCTGCTCCGCCGGAAGTTCGTCGATATGGTACATCCGGCGGGTCAGCACCTCGTTGCGGAAGTTCAGCACTGCCAGCTCCATGGCACCTCGCAGCTGAAGATTAATGGCGATCACGCAGAACTGATTGTACCGGAAGGTCAGGGTCTGGGGGGTGCGGCCCACTGTCAGTGCTTCATCCCGGGTGGTGCGCAGTACGCCCCGCTCCACCAGCTCGTTGCAGAGGTTGGAGACCGTAGCAAAACTCAGCCCCGTAACGGCGGCAATGTCTCG
Organism: uncultured Oscillospiraceae bacterium; assembly: GCA_934589155.1. Classification (GTDB taxonomy): domain Bacteria; phylum Bacillota; class Clostridia; order Oscillospirales; family Oscillospiraceae; genus Faecousia. The sequence goes on from CAKTNP010000026.1 coordinate 23,159, forward strand.
CTTGGTCAGCCGTTCCTCAAACCGCAGAGCCTGTATGATGCTGTGTATGTTCTGGATCCTGATCCCGAGAATATCTGCTGCCATTTCTTAACCTTCATTTCTGTCTAGGATTCCGTTTTCTGCTCTTTCTGTTATTATATCGCTTTTGTTTTCGTTTGGAAAGCACAAAACAAGGGGAGTTTTTACATTTACCGGGTGCCTTTCGGCACCCGGTGTCCATTTTTACTTAATGGTGGGGGCGTTGGTGTAGCGGGCGTAGGTAGCCTCGTCCTTCAGCATCTCGCCGGTGAGGAGGCTGCAGCCGCCGTAGATCAGGGGAGGCACATGACCGAAGCCGGGGTTGGAGGAGGGCACATCCGTGGGATGGGCTGCGGCGTAGGCCAGCATAAAGGCCTCATAGCCCAGCAGGTACGGATCGTCGATTACGGTGCCGTTGATCTCGCCGTTGACCAACAGTTCGATGGTGGCGGCGTCATAGTCGGAACCGATAATGCACACGTCGTCCAGCTTCTTGAGGGTCCGGCAGGCAGCGGCGGCGCCGGGGGCGCCATAGCCGTGGGTGGAGAACACGGCCTTGATGTTGGGATTGGACTGCAGAGCGGCGGAGACCACCTGCTCGGCCTTGACCACGTCGCCTTCATCGTTCAGATAGGTAATGGTAATGTCCGGTGCGTGTTCGGCCAGATAGTCCACGCAGCCCTGGGCCCGCTCTTCCATGGAAACGGCGCCGGGGACCATGATGATGGCGACCTCGCCGGAGGTGCCGATGGTGTTGACGATGGCTTCACCGGCCACGGCACCGAAGTCCAGGTTGTTGGTGCCCACATAGGACAGTCGGTTGGAATCGGCAGAGTCGGAGTCAAAGCAGATCACGGGCACGCCGCCGTCTACGGCCTTGTTGATAGAGGAGACCAGGGTGGACTCATCGGCGCAGGAGACAACAATGCCGTTGGGCTTCTTTGCCAGCACCGTGTCAACGGCGCGGGCTTCTGCGGAGGCGTCCCATTCGGCAGGACCCTGGAGCTCCGTGGAGATCCAGTCGCCGATGGAGGCGGCTGCGGCCTGGAAGCCGGCATAGCACCAGTTGAAGTACTCTGCACCTTTGGTGAATACCACCATGGAGTAGAGCTCTTCCTCATGGCTTCCGCCGTCCTGAGCGGCTTGACCGCCGGTAGAGCAGGCGCATAGAGTGAGAAGCATTGTCAAAGCGAGCAGGGTAGCAAGTAACTTTTTCATGTTCGTTTCTCCTTTTTATTTATTTCAGGCTCTTGCCTGTAGAGTACTGCGCTGCTTGATGGCCCGGAGAGCCTCACTGACCAGCACGGCGAAGATCAGCATGGCGCCGGTGAACACGTCCTGATAATAGGTGGAAATGCCGCTCTGAACGAAGGCATTGTAGATGAGAGCCATGAACAGGGTGCCCAGCATGGTGCCCACAATGGAGCCGTCGCCGCCGTGGGTCATGCTGGTGCCGCCGATGGCCACTGCGGTGATGACCTTCATTTCTACGTTCTGGCCGTAGCTGTAGCTGGCGCTGCTGTACACGGCGGTACTGAGGACGCCGGCCAGGCCGGCAAGCAGACCGTTGACCACATATACGAACCGCAGCACGTTTTCGGTCTTCATGCCGGAGAGCCGGGAAGCCTCCACGTTGCCGCCCACGAAGAACACCTTCAGAAACAGCCGGTTCTTCTTGGAGAAGACCAGGAAGAACACCGCCAGCACGGCGTAGATCCAAATAGCCAAGCTGATGCCCAGGGGCCGGAAATTGGCCAAACCGTTAAAGGCCTCGGGGAGTCCGGAAATGACGGAGCCTCCGGTGATTGCCAGGTTCAGCCCCTTCAGGGTCAGCTGCATGGCCATGGTGACGATCATGGGGTGGATGTGCAGCACCCGGCGGAGCCAGTTGTTGGCAAGGCCAATGACACCGCCCATGGCGATGCCCAGCACAAAGGCCACGGGCACCGGCACACCCCAGAGCATCATGTAGGCGAACATGATGGCCGTAAAGGGCAGGATGCCGGAAATGGAGATGTCCGAGCCGCCGGTGATGATGACCATAGTCATGCCCAGAGCCATGATCGCCTCCATGATGAAGTTGTTCACCATGACGTTGATGTTAGCGGCACTGAGAAAGTTCCGGGTGGTGAGACTCATGACCAGGAATGTCGCCAAGATCATTACGATGAGGACAAGGTAGTTCCAGTTGGCCTTAAACAGGGCCCGGCGCAGCTTTTCGGTTTTGGTATTCATCCCCGGGCACCCCCTTTCTGGGCAAAGGCCTTGCTGACCACGTCTTCCTCGGTCAGGCCTTCGTTTTCCATGACGTCCACCAGGCGGCCGTCACTCATGACTGCCACCCGGTCCGACAGGCCCAGGATCTCTGGCAGCTCCGAGGAGATCATAACGATAGCCATGCCGCTTTCCGCCAGCTGGCGGAGAATGCTATGGATTTTGGCCTTGGCGCCGACATCTACGCCCCGGGTGGGCTCGTCTACGATCAGGAGCTTGGGCCCGGCCTGGAGCCATTTGGCAAAAAGGACCTTCTGCTGGTTGCCGCCGGAAAGTCGGGAGACCAGGAAATCCTCGCAATGCTCCGGATGAATTTCCAGCCGCTCCACATACTCCCGGGTGATCTCCAGGATCTTTTTGTCGTTGAGCAGGCCCAACTTGCTGGATACCCGGTCCAGATCCGTGACTACGGTGTTGTCTTTGACACTCATGGCGACGAACAGGCCCATGCGCTTTCGGTCCTCGGACAGGTAGCCGATGCCGGTCTGAATGGCCTGGGCGGGAGATTTGATCTTGATCTCCTTTCCACGGTAAAAGATCTTTCCGCTGTCTACCCGGTCCGCACCGAACACGGACCAGGCGAATTCCGTCCGTCCCGCACCCACCAGGCCGAACATGCCGGTGATTTCTCCGGCCCGGAAGGAAAGGGACACGTCCTCAAATTTTCCCAACCGGCTGAGGCCCTCGGTGCGGAGGATTTCTTCCCCGTCCCGGCGGGAGGCCTTGGGGGGATAGAGATTGCCCAGCTCCCGTCCCACCATCATGCTGATGATCCGGTTTTCATCAATCTCTTCATGGCTCAGGGTGCCGATAAAGCATCCGTCCCGCAGCACCGAGACCCGGTCCGAGATCTCCTTGATCTCGTTGAGTTTGTGGCTGATGAAGATGATGCAGGTCCCTCGCTCCCGGAGCATCCGCAGAAGAGAGAAGAGGTTCTGGGTCTCCTTGTCGGACAGGGCGGAGGTGGGCTCGTCCAGGATCAGGATCCGCACGTTCTGGGACAGGACCTTAACGATCTCTACCACCTGCTGCATGCCTACGCTGAGATCCCGAACCAGGGCCTCCGGCGCAATGGAGATGCCGATGCGGGCAAACTCTTCTGCCGCCATTTTGTTCATTTTCTTGAAGTCCACAAAGCCGAAGTGCCGGGTGGGCTCCCGGTTTACGAAGACATTCTGGGCTACGGTCATATTGTCTGCCACGGACAACTCCTGGTGGACGATGCCGATCCCAACGTCAAAGGCTTCTACGGGGTTGTGGGGGGTTACGGGCTTGCCGTCAATAAGGATCTCACCCTCATCCATGGCGTAAATGCCGCCGATGATCTTCATGAGAGTGGACTTTCCGGCGCCGTTTTCGCCGATAATGGAGTGGATCTCCCCGGCCTCCAGGGAAAGGCTGATATTGGTCAGCACGTGATTGTCGCCAAAGGACTTGTTGATGCCCCTGAGTTCCAGAATGCTCATGCCTTCGCCCCCTTCTTTCCCGTGGTCCGCAGCAGATCCAGAGCCACGGCAACCAGCAGCATGATGCCGCTGATGGCGGTGGACCAATTGGGCGACCCGTTGAACATGATGAACACGTTGTTGACCAGCGCCACCAGAATGACGCCCAGGGCGGTGCCGATAAAGTTGCCCTCGCCGCCGGACATGCTGGCGCCGCCGATAACGGCCGCGGCAATGGCCCGCATTTCATAGCCTGTTCCGAAGGAGGCCTGGCCCATGCCGTAGCTGCTGGTCATGAGGACGCCGGCCACGGCGGCCAGCAGACCGCAGATGCCGTAGCCCAGGATGATGGTCACGGCGGAGTTGGTGCCGGACAGGAAAGCCGCCGTGGCGTTGCTGCCTACATAGTACATCTGCTTAAAGGTCTTGTGCCGGGTGGACAGAAGTCCCAATACCAGCATAATGGCCACGGAGATGATGATCTTGTTGGAGATCCCCAGCAGGGAACCCCGGGCGATGGCGGCGTAGCTCTCCGGCAGACCGGAGATGAAGTAGCCGCTGGTGAGCACGTAGCACATACCCCGCAGGGTGGACATCATGGCCAGGGAGGCAATGAAGGGAGCGATGTTGCACTTGGCCACCAGCAGACCCGTAAGGGATCCGCAGGCCAGACCCACCACCAGCCCAATGAGGATGGCCAGCGGCACCGGCATTCCGCCCTTCATCATAAGGGCCGTACAGACGCCCACAAAGGCCAGCACGGAGCCGACGGACAGATCGATGCCCCCCAGAATGAGGACGAAGGTCATGCCGCAGGCCAGCAGCAGATCATAGGACAGATTCGCAAAGATGGTGGTGATATTGTCCGCCGAGTAGAACAGCGAGCCCTTTACCACGCACATTACGGCGGAGATCACGGCCATCACGATCACCAGCGTAATGGAGCGGCCGCCCAGGATCGAGTTTCGTTTCAGTTTCACGCTGTCATCACTTTCTTTCTATTCAAGCTGCGGGGCGCTTCAGAGCCCCTTGCCCACCAGATCCTGGACATCCACCGGCATGTCGGAGAATTTCTCGGCCTTATTGCCCCGCTTGATGTAGGCGTCCTCCACACAACCGCCGCAGATGTCGGTGTTGGGGTGGCCGTACATACCAAGATCCAGCATAATGCCCACGTTTTCGCCATAGGGCGTGGTCTTGGTGGGGGTGATGACCATTTTCTCGTTGCACTCCGTCAGGCCCGTGCCGTGGCAGGTGGAGTAGAAGTGCAGGCTCTTGGCATTGACGCCGTCGATGGTCTGGGTGTCGAAGTAATTCCGAGCCGCCAGGTCGATGTAGTTGGAGGGGAGATTTTCCTCTGCCGTCTTGTAAATGGCAGCCTCGGCCTTCCGGTAGCCTTCGTTCATAATCCGGAAGTATTCTTCCTGTTTCTCGTTCCGCTTGCCCATGACGAAAGCCCGGCGGCAGACGCCCTTATAGCCCACAAAACTGGGACTGATGCCGATCTGGACCAGCTCGCCTTCCTGGATGATCCGGTTGGTGGCCGGACCGATGACGGTACGGCACCGGTCGCCGGAGTTCACGATGGTCTCAAAGCCAAAGCCGCAGGCCCCCAGAGCCAGGGCGGTGAAGTCGCCTACGGCGGCCAGCTCATTTTCACCCATGCCCGGCTTTGCTACGGCCAGCATGGCCCGGATGGCGGCGTTCGCAATGGTGTCAGCATACTTCATGCAGGTGAATTCGGATTCGCTCTTTTCATACCGCAGCTCTTCCAGAATGTCGGAGGCATCCACCACCTCCACCGGGCCGAAGGCCGTGTGCAGGAAGTTCATGAACTTGGCCGGGATCTGATCGTCAAAGGTCATAAAGCCGATTCTGCGAATCTCGCCGGCGTAATCCGCAATGATCGTCTGAAGATTGCCGCGCTCCACACCTTCGTAATATTCGTCGGGAATGGAAAATTCGTCCACAAATTCCATTTGCAGCCCGAGGCCCACTTCCTTGGCCAGAATGCCGCTTTCCGGTCCTGCCAGAATCATGGGCCGCTTGCCGGGGGCAATGACGCCGCTGGCCCGCTCGATGGTGGGATTATAGCCCGTCATGTAAATGCCGTCACCGGGCATTTCCCGGTACCAGAAGAAGAAGCCCAGGTCAATGTCCCGCTCCTTCAGCGCCTTCCAGACCTTCTCGTATCGGACCTCGTATTCGGCCAGGGGAATCGCAAAGTTTTTGTCGATCTTGGGTTCATAGTGTCGGATGACCTCCGCTACTTTTTCCATGTCCTTGCTTGTAAGCTGCATTGTAGTCTCTCCTTTTTGTATTTTTCATGCCATTATTATATGTGTTATAATAATAGTTTGTCAATTTGGCAATTGGTCAAAAAATACGGATCGAATTTTGTGAATTCCTCCAAATATACATGGGAGATGAAGCACGGATTCCAGTATATTTATATCCCGACTTCCGTACCGCCTATAAAAATACAGGGACCATAGCATCCGCTATGGTCCCTGTATTTCTGCTCTGCGGGGCGAAGTGCTTTTATGTGCTTTTACAAGCAGGACTCGCCATCGGCAATCATGCGGGATAGCGCCTGCAGCTGTGCGTCGGTCAGTTTGGTAATAGCGCCCGTTCGGCTTACAGTGATAAAGTCACGGAATTGGCTGATGTGGATCGGCGTGTTCAGAAGCCGAATGTGGTCGATCTTGGCATACCAGGGACTGCGCCAATGGAGGTCCTCCCATCCAGATACCTCTGTTTGAAAAGGTTCCTGGGCTACCCGGCCAATCGCAACAAGGAAGCCTGCGTATTTTTGATAGAGATCCCGCTGCTGTGCGGCAAAAAGCCCCAAGGCGCTGCTTTCTTG
>CAKTNP010000027.1 GCA_934589155.1 uncultured Oscillospiraceae bacterium
ACACCATTTTTACACCATTTCGGCGTGGAGTAGTATGGAATTGCATGAAGTTATATAGTGGCTGTTTGTGCGGAAAATACGCCGAAATCAAAAAATATCGGTATTTATGAGGCAATATTGAGATATAGAATCAGGTGAATCGCCCTCGATACCCAGTTTCATAGATCCCAGCACTCCTTATTTCTAAACGCAGGCGGCGTTTATCTTCATTCAGTGTTTTATTATACCATGGTCAACCGGGCTTTTCAACTTGTTTTCCCGGTTTTTCCCCGGGATCTCGGGATCTTTCCCCTCTTTCATCCCCGCTCTTGCTTTTTGCCCCGGAATTCGATATACTGAAAGCAGCGGCGAGCTTCGCCGAAAGAATGGAGGAACTATTATGGGTATTGCTACCGTTGAATTCAGATGCGACAGCCTGAACCGCACCACGGAATTTCGGGCCTATATCCCCGACGACCTGGCCCCGGGTCAAAAGCTCAAGACCCTTTACCTGCTTCACGGCGCAAATGGATGCAACTCCGACTGGCTCAACTACACCAGGATCGCCCTGTGGGCCCGGCAGCGAAATCTGGCCGTCATCATGCCCAACGGCGAAAACAGCTTCTATGTAGATGAGAAAGAGGGCCGAAGCTTCTATTCCAAGTACATCTGCGAGGATCTGCTGAACTACACTCGGAATCTATTCCCCCTGTCTGACAAGCGGGAGGACACCTTCATCTGCGGCCTGTCCATGGGCGGCTACGGCGCCGTGACCAACGGTCTTAAGTACTGGCAGACCTTCGGCTATATTGCGGGGCTCTCCTCCGCCTTCCGGGTGGAAACCTACGCCGACGCCGTGGACGGCTCCGACGTCTTCTACCTGGTCTCTAGAGGCTATCTGAAGCGGACCTTCGGCGACCTCAGCAAGGTCGCCGGCAGCGATATGGACTACCGAACCCTGGCTCTTTCCGTGCCCCGGGAGCATTTCCCCCACATGTACCTCTGCTGCGGCACCGAGGATTCCCTGCTGCCCGCCAACCGGGCCTATCACAAGTTCCTGGCGGACCACCAGCTGCCCGTGACCTATGAAGAGGGCCCCGGCGGCCACGACTGGGACTTCTGGAACACCTTCATCCTGAAGATCCTGAACTGGCTGCCTCTGGAGGCGTCCCATCACTGAGCTTCTCCTCCGCCGAAGGCGAACGGGACCTTGACAAGCTCCCAGAAACTCATTATAATAGTGTCGCTCACTCGGAGGGCAAGTTGTTCGTAAGAAACGGCAAGCCGGATAAGAGGACAGGCTGAGACGCCTGTTTTCTTATCCGGCTTTTTTCTATGGAGGAACCAATGGACCTACTGAAAGACAACCTGAAAAAAATCTATCTCCGCTTTCTTTTCTCTTCTTTGGGCAGCGCCCTAGCGTCCAGCATTTACGGTCTGGTGGACATGGCCATGGTGGGCCAGTATCAGGGCCCCAGCGGCGCGGCGGCCATGGCTGTCATCGCCCCCATCTGGAACATTCTATACAGCTTCGGTCTGCTCTGCGGCATCGGCGGCTCCGTGCTCTACGCCGTGGCCCACGGCCGCTCCGGCAGGCGAGAGGCCGACTCCTACTTTACGGCCTCGGTCCTTCTGGGCGGCGGCATCTCTCTGGTCCTCTGGGGGCTGCTGTGGGCCCTGGAGGTGCCGGTGCTCCGGCTCTTCGGAGCCGACGACAGTCTGCTTCCCCTGTGCCGGTCCTATCTCACGGCCCCCAAGCTCACCGTGCCCCTTTACGTGTTTTTCGGGATCCTGGCGGCCTTTCTGCGGAACGACTCGGATCCCGGCCTGGCGGGCAAGGCAGTGCTGGCCGGCGGGATCTTCAACGTGTTCGGGGACTATTTCCTGGTCTTTGTCATGGATCTGGGAATAAAGGGCGCGGGAATCGCCACGGCCATGGGGGCGGGATTTACGGATCTTGTGATGCTGACCCACTTCCTGAAGAAGAAAAACACCCTGTCTTTGGCCCCCTGTCCCGGGATCCTCCGGAAATTCGGCGGCATCTGCGTCAACGGCTTTTCCTCCTTCATCGTGGACATTGCCATGGGCATCCTCACCATGCTCTTCAACCGGCAGGTCATGAAATACCTGGGCGGCGACGCCCTGGCGGTCTACGGCGTCATCGTATCCGTCAGTACCCTTGTCCAGTGCTGCGCCTACGGCATCGGCCAGGCCGCCCAGCCCATTCTCTCCCAGAACTACGGCGCCGGGCTCTATGGCCGGGTCCAAACGGTCCTCCGGTACAGCGTTCTGACCTCTGGCCTCATGGGCCCGTTATTCACGGCGCTGACCATGGCGCTGCCGGAGGGAATGGTTCGGATCTTTATGTCCCCCACCCCGGAGGTGCTGGCCATCGCCCCGCCCATTCTGCGGGTCTATGCCGTTTCCTTCCTACTTCTGCCCTTCAACGTGTTCTCGACCTATTATTTCCAGGCCACCCTGCAGCCCGGAGTCTCCGCCGCCGCTTCCGTGGCCCGGGGCATCGCTCTCAGCGGCGGACTGATCCTGCTGCTGCCTCTGCTGAACGGCGGTGCCATGCTGTGGTGGGCCATGCCCATTACCGAGGCCGCCGTGGCCCTGTTCTCCGGTCTCTGGATCCGGCGGCAGACCCGCCGGTGGGCTTAGCGATCACAAAAGCGCCCGGCTTTCGCCGGGCGCTTGCTCTATTTTATAGGTATATTACGGGTTCTGCTTTCTCCGGTTGTAGAACCGGGCCAGGCCGCCCTCGCTGGTCTCCCGATACTGATGGCTCAGGTTGATCCCCGTTTCGTACATGGCCTTACAGACCATGTCATAGCTGATGTTCCGGGAGCCGCAGAGGAAATAGCTCAGGTTGCAGGCGTTCATGGCCCGCATGGCCGCCACGGCATTCCGCTCGATGCAGGGGATCTGCACCAGGCCGCAGATGGGGTCGCAGGTCAGGCCCAGGTGGTGCTCCATGGCCATTTCCGCCGCATATTCCACCTGGTCGATGTTCAGGCCGAACAGCTCCGCCAGAGCCGCCGCCGCCATGGAACAGGCGGTGCCGATCTCCGCCTGGCAGCCGCACTCCGCCCCGGAAATGGAGGCGTTACGCTTGGTCAGGTTCCCGATGATGCCCGCCGTGGCCAAAGCCCTGACGATGTTGTCATCGGTGCAGCCCCGGGTCTCCTTCATATACCGCAGCACCGCGGGCAGGACCCCGCAGGCCCCGCAGGTAGGAGCCGTGACCACGGTGCCGTTGTCGGCGTTCTGCTCGCTGACGGCGTAGGCATAGGCGCAGATCAGGCGGCATTCCCGGACCTGGGCCACCTCCGTGGACAGCTCCTGCTCATAGAGGGTCTTGGCCTTCCGCTGCACGTTCAGCCCCCCGGGCAGGGTGCCGGTGGCCTGAAGGCCCTCGTCAATGGACCGCTGCATGGCCTCCCAGACCTCGTGGAGGAAGTCCCAGATCTCCGGGCCCTCGTTCATCTCCACATACTCGCTGATGGTGGGGATGTAGCGCCATTTGCAGAAATCCGCGATCTCCGCAAAGGAATTCTCGGGGTACACCTCCGCCTGGCGGCTCACGGGGCGTCCCTCTATCACAATATCTCCGCCGCCTACGGACTCCACCCGGAGAAAGGCGGTCTGCTTGTCCCCCGCATAGGCGAAAAAGTCCATGGTGTTGGGATGGCGGACCTCCGGCGGGGTCTCGCAGGTGCAGTCAATCTGGGTCCGCTCCTCCCCCAGGACCTCCCGCAGGACCCGGTCCGTACCGTGGCCCACACCGGTCTTCCGCAGGGAGCCGTACAGCGCCACCTTGAACCGGTCCGCCGTGGGATTCTCCGACAGAAACAGCTTCGCCGCCCGCTCCGGCCCCATGGTATGGGAGCTGGAGGGTCCCTTTCCGATCTTATAAATATCCCGAATCGAGCGCATCGTCTACCTCCAGGGTTATTGATTTCTCCAACAGTATACCAAATCCGCCGCGGAAATACAATCCTCCGGAGAAATTTCCTTCCCGTAAAGACTCTGCCGGTGAGAAGCCTCACCGGCAGGATGGAAAAGCCTCGCAGAGTTTGCCGCCCGCAGGCGGCAAATAGAATAAAATCATTTTCTCTGGCGGCGTGTACGTCAGAGAAAATACCTCTCAGGCCGCAAGTGTGCAAATTGACCGCCAGCGGCGGGCAATGGTGCGCGCAGCGGCCTGCAAGTTCATTGTCGGAAAAGCCTGAAGGGATTTTTCGACAGCGACTCTGCCGGTGAGAAGCCTCACCGGCAGGATAGATCACGCCTTTTTTGCCAGGGAGCTGAGAGACAGCTCCCCCGCCAGGCGGAACAGAGCGTCGGACAGGATCCGCTCCACCGGCAGCTGGGTCTGCTGGGCCACCTTTTCATACAGCTTTGCCGCCGCCGGATCCAGGGATATGGTATAGGAAATCATGGAAACCTCCTCCTGCCGGAGCGGAGGACCGCCCCGGGTCATTGGGCTCGAAACATCCTATGCAGGGGATTGACAAACGTGCTAAAATGGTAATAACATAATTGGCAAATAAGGCGGAATTCCGCCGGAGAGAGGTAATGACAATGGCGAAAGAAAAGAAGGTCGAACAGATCACCGACATGGAGGTGGACTTCGCCCAGTGGTACACCGACATCTGCCGGAAGGCGGAGCTGGTGGAGTATTCCAGCGTGAAGGGCTTCACCATTCTGCGGCCCTATGGCTACGCCATCTGGGAGAACATGCAGGCCATCATGGACGGCGAGTTCAAAAAGACCGGCCACGTGAACGTGGCCATGCCCGCCCTGATCCCCGAGAGCCTTTTGAAAAAGGAAGGCGAGCTGGTCAACGGCTTCGCTCCCGAGGTGGCCTGGGTCACCATGGGCGGCAACGAAAAGCTGGAGGAGCGTCTGGCCTTCCGGCCCACCTCCGAGACCATGTTCTGCGATCACTGGTCCAATGTGCTCCACTCCTACCGGGAGCTGCCCATGCTGTATAACCAGTGGTGCTCCGTGGTCCGCTGGGAAAAGACCACCCGGCCCTTCCTCCGCTCCCGGGAGTTCTGGTGGCAGGAGGGCCACACCATCCATGAGACCGCCGAGGAAGCCCAGGCCGAGACGGAGCAGCAGCTGAACTGCTACGCCGATTTCTTCCAGAACGTGCTGGCCATTCCCGTGATCCCCGGCCGCAAGACCGATAAGGAAAAATTCGCCGGTGCCGAAGCCACCTACACCGTAGAGTGCATGATGAAGGACCACAAGGCGCTCCAGGGCGCTACCTCCCACTACTTCGGTGACAAGTTCAGCCGGGCTTATGATGTGACCTTCACCGGCCGGGACAACAAGCTCCAGTACCCCTTCCAGACCTCCTGGGGCAGCACCACCCGAATGATCGGTGCGGTCATCATGGCCCACGGCGACAACAACGGTCTGGTCCTGCCGCCCAAGATCGCCCCCATCCAGGTCATCGTCCTTCCCATCGCTCAACACAAGCCCGGCGTTCTGGAGGCTGCCGCCTCCCTGGAGGCCCGGCTGAAGGCCGCAGGCTACCGGGTAAAGATGGACGATTCCGACAACTCCATGGGCTGGAAGTGCGCCCAATACGAAATGAAGGGCGTGCCCCTCCGGGTGGAGTGCGGCCCTCGGGACCTGGAAAACGGCCAGTGCGTCCTGGTCCGCCGGAACGACGGCGAAAAGACCGTAGTGAAACTGGAGGATCTGGAATCCGCCGTTCAGGAGCAACTGGACCTGGTCCACAAAGGTATGTTTGAAAAGGCCAAGAAAAACCTGGACGAGCACATCTATGCGGCCCACTCCCTGGAGGAGGCCAAGCAGCTCCAGGCGGAGCACGGCGGCTTCATCAAAACCATGTGGTGCGGCGACGTGGCCTGCGAAATGAAGATGAAAGAGGAGGGCGGCATGTCCTCCCGGTGCATCCCCTTCCAGCAGGAACAGCTGGACGAGGTGTGCCCCATCTGCGGCAGGCCTGCCAAGCAGATGATCTACTGGGGCATTGCATATTAAATCCTTCGGCCCATTTCCGTGGGGAAATGGGCCGATTTTTACAAACGGAGGGAATAACTATGGCAGCAAGCTGGCTCCGCGACGCGGTATTTTACGAAATTTATCCTCAGAGCTTCCGGGATTCCAACGGTGATGGCATCGGCGATTTCGCCGGGATCCAGGAGAAGCTCCCCTACATCAAAAGTCTGGGCTGCAACGCTCTGTGGATCAACCCCTGCTTCGACTCCCCCTTTAAGGACGCGGGCTATGACGTCCGGGACTTTTACAAGGCGGCCCCCCGCTACGGCACCAACGAGGAGCTGGCGGAGCTGTTTCGAAAGGCCCACGAATTAGGCATCCACGTCCTTCTGGACCTGGTCCCCTGCCACACCAGCGAGGAGCACCCCTGGTTCCGGAAAAGCTGCGAGGCGGAGCCCAACGACATGTGGAACCGGTTCATCTGGACAGACCACTGCTTTGCCGGCGGCGACGGTATGGCCTTTGTGGGCGGTGAGGCGCCCCGGTCCGGCACCTATATCATCAGCTTCTTCAAGTGCCAGCCCGCCCTGAACTACGGTTATCACGAGATCCGCCAGAACTGGCAGCAGCCCATCGACTCCCCCGACGCCCTCAAGACCCGGGAGGCCATATCCGACGTCATGCGGTTCTGGCTGGACCTGGGCTGCGACGGTTTCCGGGTGGACATGGCCGGAGCCCTGGTGAAAAACGACCCGGAGAAGATCGGCACCATGGCCGCCTGGCAGGCCATGCTGGAGCCCATTCATCGGGATTACCCCGAGGCCGCCTTCGTCTCCGAGTGGAGCGAACCGGAGCGGTCCCTGTCCTGCGGCTTTGACATGGACTTCTATCTGACCTGGCCCACGGAGGGCTTCAACGCCATGGTCCGGGACTACAAGTCCGACTCCACCGGCCGGGTCCTGTCCGAAAACAAAGCCTATTTTGTGAAGGATTCCACCCGGGACGTTCAGGAATTCCTGGCGGATTACCTGCCCAAATATGAAGCCACCCGGGACAAGGGCCTGTGGTGCCTTTTGACCTGCAACCATGACACCCTGCGGCCCTCGGCCACGCTGTCCCCGGAGGAGCTGGCCCTGGTCTACGGCTGGATCTTCACCATGCCCGGCGCCCCCTATCTGTACTACGGCGATGAGATCGGTATGCGCTACCGCAGACTCCCCACGAAGGAGGGCGGCTATTTCCGCACCGGCTCCCGGACCCCCATGCAGTGGACGAAGGGCAAAAACCTGGGTTTCTCCGACGCCCCGGCAGAGGATCTGTATCTGCCTGTGGATCCCGCCGAGGACGCCCCCACGGTGGAGGGCCAGGAAAAGGATCCCGATTCCCTTCTGAATCTGGTCCGGCATCTGACGGCCCTGCGCCACAGCCGGGAGGAGCTGCAAAACTACTCTCCCTTTGCCGTTTACGCCGCCGAACCCGGCTCCCGGCTCTTTGCCTATAAGCGGGGCAGCTTGCTGGTGGCCCTGAATCCCAGCGGAGGGAAATTGACCCTGACTCTGGACGGGCAATACCGTTCCCTGCTGACCCAGGGCACCGCCGCCCTGGAAAGCGGCTCTCTGACCCTGGGCGCCCAGTCCTTCGTGGTGCTGGAGCCTCTGGCATAATACACGATGCCCCCAGGCCTTCGCCTGGGGGCATATTTTACGGCTCTGGGATCCGGACCTCCACCGGGTTTTGAATCTCCATGGTGGTCTCCGTCACCCGGCAGTCCATGGCCAGGGCCTGTACTCCGGCCTCCTTTGCCTCCCACAGGGCCCGGGCAAAGGCCGGGTCCGTGGCTCCGTTGGGCTCCAGATACCGGACCTTTTCCATCTGGATGACGAACAGCACGTAGGCTCCATAGCCCTCCCGGACCGCTTCTTCCAGGCCCCGCAGGTGCTTGGTCCCCCGCTCCGTGGGGGCGTCGGGAAACCGCACCACATCCCGGTCCTCCAGAGTTACGCCCTTGACCTCCAAGAAGCAAGGCTTCCCCTCCTTCGTAAAGGAAAAATCAAACCGGGAGTCTCCGTGGGTGGTCTCCGGCCGCAGGTCCTGAAGGAGCCCCAGGCCGCCGCCTGCCAGCCACTCCCCCGCCGCCTTGTTGGGGGCCTGGGAGTCCATGTTTACGAGCCGCTGGCCCTTCCGCACGGCGTAGAGGTCGAATTTGGTCTTCCGCTCCGGCTTGTCAAATTCCTGGCACCAGACCTCCGCCCCGGGCTGCAGCAGCTCCCGGCAGCGGCCGGTATTCTTCACGTGGACCGTCTCCACCCGGCCCCGGATCTCCACCTGGGCGATAAACCGGTTGGGCCGGGCCAGGAAGATCCCCGGGCAGGCATTTTCATAGATCACCATGGACAGCTCCCCCTTTTCGCCCCATTGTACCAAAGACCGGCGGGAAAGGCAACGGATCCCGAAATATTTCGGAGACCGTGAAAATAATGCTTGACTTTTTCCGTCTTTTGGATATAATAAGATACGTGCTTCGGCACAGGACACAATTTAGAGGGTTTGTGTAACGGTAGCACACCGGACTCTGACTCCGTTTGCGGGGGTTCGAATCCCTCACCCTCTGCCACGAACAAAACCACCCAAGAAATTTTCTTGGGTGGTTTTTTCTATGGTTTCCCGGAACTTTTACGGTATATTAAACTTTTCCGCTCTGTTTGCATCTTCAAGTTTGGGGACATATCCGCAAAAATTTTGCGGTTCCCGGCAAAAGAAGTGATGAAAAAGGCGATAGAAAAGGCTATAGGAAAGTTTGGGTTTCCCAAAAAGCGTAAAACAGGCCCTCGCCGAAAGGCGATGGCCTTGTTCTATCGATGGAGCAGCCCCAGGAGCTCCTGCATCATCAGGCGCACATACAGGGGGCTCTCGTTGTAGCCGGCGGCCCAGTTTTCCACAGTCCGGTACGGGATGCAAAAGTGCTCGGCCATTGCCCGGCAGCTGATCCCGGCCTCGGCGGCGATCTGCTTAACGCTCCTGTGGCAGGCGTCCCAGATCTCCCCCAGAGTTTGGAATCGATCCTCCGGGACCGGGGCACCCTCTCTGTCACTCCAGACAGCAGAAAATGCAAAATTGGAAATATACTCCTCTCTGTCTGTATAATTGTTGGCCTCCGCCACGCACAGGCCATACTGTTTATTTGTCATTTGCTTTCCTCCTTGCCTGACTGTTGTTATGTGTTTGTATCATTGGATCATCCGCGGAATTCCGCGGCTTTGGGGTAGACCGGAATCTCGGCCCCTATTACGGTCTCAATAACCATGCGGTTCTCCGGGGTGTCCGGCAGAAGTACTACCTGCCGCCGGAGCAGCACCCAATAAACAGAATTTCCCGCCTTCAAATCTGGTTCTTTTCCAGTCCAAAGAACAAGATATAGTGCCCACATGTTGGCCGTTCGCAATGGAAAGGCCAAGTCCATGGACGCCACGAAGAAGGGCTCTCCAAAATACAGGGTCCATCTGCGGCCCAGCGCCCGCATGGACACGCTGTCTCGGGTGAGCCGAAATTCCGCCCGGGTGCACCACAGCTTCAACGCCGCGGCCACAGTCGTATAGGCAAATATCGCCGCCAGGAGGAGAAAGGCAATCCAGCCGTCCTCTCTTTTCCAAATTTCCTCTCCATGCTTTACAAGCCAGAAGATCATTCCCGCCAGGATTAGCACCCAGAGTCCGCACATTACGGCCGTCAGTCTGCGCTCCTCTGAATTTACAACGAATTTTCTTTGTTCCATGGGCACTCCCGGTCACACCTCGTCGGTCTTTTCTGTCTCGGTCATGAACACCGCTTTATTATACAAAGCCATTGTTCCTTTGGCAATTACATTCTGAGATCATTTTTATTTTTTTGTATCAAATTCACTCCACCGCTTTTTATTTTCTTCCATCTTGACAGAGTACACAAAATGTGATACATTCAACTCAACCTATGAAGAGTGCGCGAGAGACAAGCTCGTTGACCGCACAGCAACCTGCCCCCGGGTAAGGTGCTAACGCTTGCACGATGGGTCCCTTTGAAATTTGGCACCCGTCGTGATCGATGGGTGCTTTTGTTCGCCTTCTAGGGATTTTTTGAAATTGGAGGATCTCCCTATGCGAACCATTTGTGAACTTTCCCTGCTCCCCGGCACGGTCTATGTCTCCCTGCCCACTCCGGAGGCCCAGAATCTATTCCTGCGGGACGCCCTGGACCAGGGGCTGACCTTTGAAGAGGACCCGGCCCCCTGGAATTTCTACCGGCTGGGGCCCGGCCTGACCCTCAGCCGTGCCGGACGGGGCTTCTGCGCCGTCCAGAAAATGGCCCTGGTATGCCAGGGCGCCGTCCCCGGCGAGACGGCCGTAGACTATCTGCGGTACCGCGCCGGTGCCGGGGATTATATCCTGCCCCGCTCCGGCCAATAAAAAAAGAGGGACCCACCATGGAATATATCTTAGCAGTTTTGGGGCTCTGCATTGCGATCTTTCTCATCTGGTACATCATCCGCCCCGTTTCCTCGGAGGGCGGCACCCCGGAACACGCCGCACCGGATACATCCCGGCAGCGGTATGATGCGGCACTGGAAAAAGACCTGGAAGAGCTGAAGGACAGCCCCTTCCTGGAGCCCGTGGAGGCCGCCATGTGCCGGGAGATCGAGCTCCAATTGGGCCCGAAGCACCGCTTCACCCCGGGGATCTATTACCTGGGCCCGGCCTGGCTTCGGGGGCCCTGTGAAATCAGCTGTCCCATGTACGATTGGGGCAGTATTATCCTGTCCTATGACGAGGTCGGATACGATAAGATCCATTCCAGCACCCGACGGGACGCGGTGACCCTGCACCTGATCCCCCGGCTCCAGGCCAAATATCCCCACCTGGGGATTGAATGCAGCAAGGTCCTGGAGCATGACCGGAAGGACCCCATGACCCTGTATGAGCACAAGGCCATCCTGGTCAACTACGCTCTGGTCAACTCGTCGCCCCTGAAGCAGGTATGATGAAGGCCCTCGGAGGATCTCCTCCGGGGGCCTTCATTTTATGCCGGGCTTACACCAGCTTCAGATTGTGCAGAATGGTCAGCATCCGCGTCAGGTCCTCGGACAGATCCAGGACCGGCTTGCCGTCCTCCGTGCCGGTGCCTTTCAGGGCCCCCTTATCCATGGCGGCCTTCACCGCCTCTTTGGCCCAGGACGGTACATTTTCATAAAAACGATACACGGCCTTTTCCTCCTCATATCCGTTTTTTCCGTATTTTTTTACCATGGCCGGATAGTCCGTCACCATGTCGTTCTGATCCACCACATAGCCCGCCATCTGGCTGTTCCGCAGGAAATTCTGCTCCCCGCCGAACTGCCACATGCCGTGGCTCAGCTCCGGCCGGTCCGAGCTCCACTGGGCCACCCAGCGCTCTAAGTGCCGGAGCTTTTCCCAGTCCATTTTGTCCCGGAACCAGGAGGGGGTGGCATAGACCCCGCAGAGATAGCCCCTCTCCTCCAGATACCGGCTCCAGGCCAGGATGACCTCCGTCAACTCCCGCCGGCTCAGGGCCGCCTGCTCCTTCCCCTCGCAGTCCAGATAGACGGGCAGCTCGAACTTCCGGCCCTTCAGGCAGGCGGCCCGGAACCACTCCGCCTCGATCTTGGCCTGGTTCACGGTCTCCGCTCGGCTGTACCAATAGGCCCCCACCGGCAGGCCGTTGGCCTTGGCCTGGTCGTAGAACGTGCCGAAGCAGCTGTCCTCATAGGTCCCGTCGCCGCCCCGGAGGATCACTGCCTTTACCCCCTGGTCCTTGAGCTTGGCAAAGCTGATGCCCTTCTGGTATTCCGACAGGTCCACACACAGTACACCCTTCATTCCGCAGCCTCCCTTCGGATATTTCCTTCCATATTCTTCCTCCTTCGACGTTCCGGGGCAGAGCCCCTACCTCGTTCTACGCCGGATTCTGGAGATCCGTGCAGGATCGGGGCAACTTTCCCCTTCTACCCCTGTTCGCCCGTCCCGGAGATGTTGCACGAAACCGTGCAACGGAGCGCAAAAAAGAGGGCGGCGCCAAGGCGCCGCCCTCCCGAAGGGTTTCTTTATACGAAAAACAGCTTATGCATCTTCCGTCTCAGGGGCTTAATAATGGCCACCAGCAGGAAAAACACACCCACGGCGCACAGCACCGTCAAAGGATACAAGCTCCAGCGGAACATCCGTCCGCCGAAGGTAATGACCTGGAACAGTTCAAAGAGCATCATGGCACAGCCCAGGAAAATAAAGGCCCCGCCCCATACATACAGGTGCCCCCGACGCAGGCAGCGGCACAGGGTCACCACCGTCACCACCAGCAGGCCCACAATGCCCACCACCGGGAAGGCAAAGGACAAAAACCAGCCGCCCCGGAGCTTCAGGTCGATATAGAGGAGATAACACCCCAGGGCCACAAAGTCCAGGGCCGTAAACACGATGGGGTTAGGCTTCCGGAACCAAAAGGGCATGTCCACCAGGCAGTACAGCAGCAGCAGTGCCCCCGCCGCATAGCCGGACCAGGTGACCCGGCCCTGGATGGACAGGTTGATGACGATGCACACCACCGCCGCCAGCACCGTGAAGATCGTCAGCATGAGCTGGACCCCGTGGGCCGTGGGGTGGAACTCCTCGGTGCCTGGATTGGGGAAGGTAGGCTCCCCATGGGGTTCCGGCAGGTCCGGATGATAGACCCGGGTGCCGCAGATAGGACACTTTCTCTCGCTGTCCGCCAGGTGGACACCACAATTTACGCAATACATAGTTTTGTTGAACCTTCTTTCATTCCCCATTACTTTCCAGGGTCACATCCAGCCCCAGCTCCACCAGCCGGGTAAAGAACCGCCGCTCCAGCTCCGGCTCCTTAATGCTCCTGATCATGTTGATGGCGGTAACGCCGCCGTAGCTGACCACGCTGCAGTTGTTGTGATAGGACATCTGGACTCCGATAATGAAATCCAGCCGGGTCACATAAGGCGCCATTTCCTCCGGCAGCTTCTGCAGGCCCAGATTGGAAATGGTAATGCTGTTTTTCGTCTCACCTACGGAATTATACACCAGGCGCATGGCCAGGTTCTTCAAAAACAGGGGCGTCACCTTCAAAAGGGCCGAACGCTCGGCGTTGACGTTGGCAGCAATCCGGGCGGACATGAGCTTCGGGGTGACCTCCATGGCGATTCTCTGGCCCATGATGGTGCACAGCTCCTGGAGGTCGTAATTCCCCAGCCGGGGATCCACGCCGGGATTGATGTTCAGGACAAAGTTCCGCAGGGTCCTGCTGCCGTACAGGGGCCGCAGGTTCACGGGCACGCTGATCTGCACGTTCTTCTGGGGGCGGCGGCGCTGGGCCTGCATCTCCATAATGACCTGGACCATAACGGCGGACAGGAAGGCCGTCACCGTGACGCCGTATTTGTGGGCCGCCTCCTTCAGTTGTTTGGCATCCACGGTGCCGGTGATCAGGTGTCGAAAGCCGTCGGCCTCCGGGGTACCGCCCCGGAGGTGGTAAGCATTGGGCTCTGCCCGGCTCATGGCCACAGGGGCGGCATACTTCTGGAAACTGTCCTCCAGCTCCTCAGCCGCAGGCGCCTCCCGAATGTCCAATACGCCGAAGCCCGGGGTGATCTCCGCCCCGTAGCGCAGGGTCAGATACCGGGCCGTCAGGGTCTTGAGAAAGACCATGCCGCCGTTGCCGTCGGTAACGGCGTGGAAGATCTCCACGGCGATCCGGTTTTTATAATACAGCACCCGCAGGGCGCAGGTCCTGAGCTCCTGCCGGTACATGTGGATCAGCGGATAAGCCCCGTCCCGCCGGACCTTGGGGGCCTTGGGGACCTGCTCCAGATAGTACCAGAAGGCCCCCCGCCGCAGCCGCACGGCCATGGAGGGAAAACGGGGCAGCACATCCTCCACCGCCTGCTGGAGCACAACGGGGTCCACCTCCTCCTTCAGCAGGGCGGAGACCCGGAACACATTGTTCCAGTCCCGGCGCATGATGGCGGGGAATATTTTGGCCGCGTTGTCCAGCCGCATCCATTTCAGTTCTCTGGGCACAGGACCACCCCCCTGGCAAAAGCCACGATCTCCTCCATGTCACAGCGCCGCTCCTTCAGGCTGTACAGGATGTAGGCATGCCACAGCTCCGGCCCGACGATCAGGCGGCTCTCACAGCCCGCGGCCAGCAGCTTTTCATGCAGGTCCTCCGCATCAGACAGCATGACCTCGTCCCCGCCCACGAACAACAGGCTCCGGGGCAGGCCCGACAGATCCCCGAATAGAGGCGAAGCCAGCGGGTCCTCCGGGGCCCCGGTATAGCACTTAGCGAAGAATTGAAGCTGATCCCGGGTCATGGAGGGATCCCGCTCCCGGTTGGTCTCGAAGCTCGCCCCCGAGGAGGTGAGATCCGTCCAGGGGGAAATGCCGATCAGCCCCCCCGGCAGAGGCAGGCCGTTTTCCTTCAGCCACAGACACAGGCAGAAGATCAGCCCGCCGCCGGCGGATTCTCCGGCCAGGACGATCCGCTTGGGGTCCAGCCCCTGATCCAGCAGCAGCCGGTAACAGGCCGCCGCATCCTCCAATGCCGCCGGGTAAGGGTACTCCGGGGCCAGCCGATAGGCCGGGCACAGGACCCGCAGTCCCGTTTCCGCAGCCAGTACCGCGCCGAAGCCCTTGGCATACTCCAGGTCCCCGCAGGTGTATCCGCCGCCGTGCAGATATAAAATCACGCCGCCTTCCAGGCCGGCCTCTTTAGGCACCGCCCAGCTGGCCTCCAGGCCGGGGACCTCCGCCGGGACAAACTCCACCTCATGCCGGTACAGGGTCTGCATGAACTTGCCCATGGCGTCCTGTCCCTTACGGTTGGTTTCGATTGAACAGGCGCTGAGCAGGGGCTGCAGCCGTTCCAGCTGGCGTCTGACAAATTTTTGAGATAGCTCCATGCCGTTTCCTTTCCATCCGGGTGTCCCCGGAGCTTGATTTTTTTATTATACCACAAATTGCAACGGTGCGCATGGTCCTTTTGCGAATTTTACAATTCCGTAAATTTTGGCGGGGCACGTAGCCTTGAACGGAGGTCCGTGATATAATGGGGCCATAGGATTTTCTGAAAAGAAGGTGCTTTTATGGATCTTCAATGTAACGCAGACCGCTTCCTGGGCTTTGCCGACGTCTACGACAGCGCCCGGCCCTCCGTCCCCCGAAAATGCGTGGAGCTGCTCACCCGGTATCTGGGGCGGGTACCGGACCGGGTGGTAGATCTGGGCTCCGGCACGGGGCTATCCACCCGGGCCTGGCAGGGTGCCTGCGGCGAGGCCGTGGGCGTGGAGCCCAGCCCCGACATGATCGCCCAGGCCCGGCGCCGGGGCGGCCAGGGTCTGCGGTTCGTGGAAGGCTACGCCCATAACACGGGCCTGCCCGACGAATGTGCGGACATCGTGGTCTGCTCCCAGTCCTTCCACTGGATGGAGCCGGTGTCCACCCTGAATGAAGTCAACCGGATCCTGGTCCCCGGGGGGCTCTTTGCCACCGTAGACTGCGACTGGCCCCCGGTGTATTCCGTGAAGGTGGAAATGGCCTATCGGGACCTGTTCGACAAGGTCCGGGAGCTGGAGTCCACCCTGCCCGGGGTCCGAGACAGCTTCCGCCGGTTCGACAAAAGTCATCATCTGGAAAACATCCGATCCAGCGGCCATTTCCGCTACACTCGGGAGCTGGTGCTCTTGAGTGAGGAGCCCTTCACCCCGGAGCGTTACATCGGCCTGGCTATGAGCCAGGGGAGCCTCCAGACCATTCTGAAGAAGCACCCGGAGACCATTCAGGCGGATCTGAACCGATTTTGCGAAAAAGTCCGGGAAAGCTGGATTTTGGGCCAGAATACCGGGGCATTTTGTTACCGGATTCGCCTGGGCGCCAAGGCACCTGACGCCCGGCCCTGATGCCGTGAAAAAAAGATAAATTGGGGCTTGATTTTTCCGAAAACTCTGCTATAATAATGAAGCATTGTTCCGGAGGCTTAGCTCAGCTGGTTAGAGCGCATGCTTCACACGCATGAGGTCACAGGTTCGAGTCCCGTAGTCTCCACCACATATGAAAAATCCGAACTTCTTCCCTATTGGGAGTGCGTTCGGATTTTTCATTTTTATCAAGGATATTTCCTACTGATATTTACGCCCGGAGGAATTTTACATCCTCCGGGCATTTTTCCGCATATTCGATTTCTGCCGCTCCGCCTGCTACAATGAGTGCAGAAATTCATTAGGAGGACGAGCCGGAGGGCAGACCCATCGGCATTTAGGGGCGGCGGCACCTGCGATACATACAAAACCGGGATATAGACTTAGCCGCAAAACAAGTCATCTATTCAGAAGCCGATAGCCCTTCTTGTGAACGTCGTATTCCAGCTGCAAGCCGCAGATGTCCCCCAGAGCGGCGAAATCCGCATAGAGGGTTTTCTTCTCGACGGTGATCCCATGTTCCTTCAAAAGCCCTTCCAGCTCTCCACGGGTGACAATTCTGTTCTTGCCCGCATTGGCTTCCAGATACTGCTTCAGAATCAGAAGCCGCTCGGCAATGTAGTATTTCCCGTAATTTGCCATACCCGCACCCCGCAGAAGTTTTTCTCTATTGTATCACACCAAAAGCAAAGAAAAAAGAGTGCATTTCAAATCTTAGCCGTTGATATTTGCGGACGGATGTGGTATGATAACCGTGCCAAACTAACTGAATAGATAAGATGGAGCCTATGGGGATAGTCTACTCTTTTTGCCTATACGCATTGAATTTGATAAAAATGCAAATTCTGCTGTGTATAGGCAAGGCTCTTGCTATATCAGTTAGTTTGGCGACTATCGGAGTTTGCGTTTTTTGTGCGTCTACTTCGGTAGGCGCACTTTTTATTTTATGGAGGAATGGCTATGGAAGAAAAAATCATTATCAAAGGCGAAAAACAACGATTTACCCTATTCTATTATGTAATTGGACTCGTCGGTATGGTGTGCATTTTAATACCATTTATTGACCAAATGATTGACCCCGGTTATCACAACAAATCGCTCATGTATAATGTAATACATTGCAGTGACCTTCACACATTTTTGTGGCCGATAGGTATTGCTTTTATTGCTGTTGCAGCGATTTTCCCAATGGTATATTCCAGAGTTGAATTGACAATCACTAACAAAAGAGTATTTGGAACGGCAGCGTTCGGAAAGCGGGTTGATTTGCCGCTGGATTCTGTATCTGCGGTTGGAAGTGGTGTGTTTCATAGCATAACGATAACATCCGCCTCCGGCGCAATTAAATTTGGGATGCTTAGCAATCGTGACGAACTGTACAAGGCAATCAGTAAACTTCTTATTGATCGGCAGGATTCAAAGCAGCCAATCACGCAAACAACAATTAAGCCAGAAATTCCCCAGAGCAATGCCGAAGAACTGAAAAAGTACAAAGATTTGCTTGACAGCGGCGTTATCTCTCAAGAAGAATTTGATGCAAAGAAAAAGCAGTTGCTGGGATTGTAAATATGATTCGGCGCAGTACGGAATTTCTGCATTCTTTCTTCTTTGGCAGTGATACATATTCCGCAGACGCAATTGACAGGAAAGTGGCTGCTGACATTATTGACTTCTGCCTAGAAAATAGGATGATTGAAGTTACTAGGAACAATAGAAAACGACTCTATCGTATTTTGCCAGAGGGCAAAAAAGTGATTGACCGAAAATAGCAGGAAAAGGGTGCCGCAATCGGCACCCTTTTCCGTTACCCCTCCAAAAGAGAAAGGTATTTATAAACCGTCGTCCTGCTCAAATCGCAAACCCTTGCCAATTCCGAAACATTCAGCGTTCCGTTGATGATCTGCAGCGCGGTGGCCACTGACACGCCCGCCATGTGGGAAATATCATTCATGGAAATCGTCGTCCCTTTTCCTCTATTCCCTTGGTTTTTCCTATCAGCATTTTACTCAAAATTCCGTGTGGAATTTTGTGAAAAGCCACAACGGTTTGCGAAAACAGCTCCGCTTTCCGCGCCGTGCCCAGGGCTCCCGCTCCGTTTTCTTTCTCTTTTTTCTCCTCTCTGCCTCCTTCTGCGACTCCCACATCCTGCTTTCAGGGAAATTATGGCGTCATTTCAAGGTCCATTCCCCTATTTTCTTCGATTTTCCCTTGTGTTTTTCCATCACCTGTATTATAATTGGCTATTGGTACGTCCAAATATTTCTCTTTTGGGAGTCGACATATATGAATCAAAATGACAGGCTAAAGAGCTATCTCACCCCGGGCCACCACATCCATCTGGTAGGCATCGGCGGCGTTTCTATGCGTCCCCTGGGCCTGGTGCTGAAGGGCATGGGCCTGAACATCACGGGCTCCGACATGAACGCCTCCGTTTCCACGGAGGAGCTGGAGTCCAAGGGCATCCACGTCCACATCGGCCACAGCGCCTCCAACATTCAGGGGGCCGACTGCATCATCCGCACTGCCGCCGCCCACAACGACAACCCGGAGATCGCCGCCGCCCGTCGGCTGGGTATCCCCGTTTTTGAGCGGGCCGCCGCCTGGGGCGTGATCATGCAGGCCTACAAAAATGCCATCTGCGTTTCCGGCACCCACGGAAAGACTACCACCACCTCCATGCTGACCCATATCTTTATGGAGGCGGGCTGGGATCCCACCGTCATGATCGGCGGCTATCTTCCCCTGCTCCACGCCGGGCACCGGGTGGGCCAGGGCGACACCATCATCATGGAAAGCTGCGAATACTGCAACTCCTTCCTGAACTTTTTCCCCACCACCGCCATTGTTCTGAACATTGAAGCGGACCACCTGGACTTTTTCAAGGATCTTTCCGATATTGAAGCTTCCTTCCGGAAGTTTGCTGAGCTGGTGCCGCCGGAGGGCACCGTCATTGCCAACGGTGACGATGCCAGCACCGTCAAGGCCCTGGCGGGTCTCGACTACATTTCCTTCGGTCTGGATCTTTCCAATCGGGTCCACGCCGAAAATGTCTCCGAAAATTGGCGGGATTTTGACGTGATCTGTGACGATCAGCCCTATTGCACCGTCCATCTGGAGGTCTACGGCCGCCACAATACCCTCAATGCCCTGGCCGCCGCTGCCGCCGCCTGGAGCCTGGGTGTCCCCGGAGACATGGTGGCCAAGGGCCTGGCCTCCTTCCACGGGGCAGGCCGCCGGCTGGAATTCAAAGGCAATTTCCACGGGGCCGACGTCTACGACGACTACGCCCACCACCCCGGTGAGCTCCACGCCACCATCGCCGCCGTAAAGGCCATGGGGTATCAGCGGATCGTGCTGGCCTTCCAGCCCCATACCTATTCCCGAACCAAGGCCCTGTTTAACGATTTTGTCCGGGAACTGCGGACCGTAGATCAGGTGGTGCTGGCAGAAATTTACGCTGCCCGGGAGCGGAATACCATCGGAATTTCCTCCAAAGACCTGGCGAATCAGATCCCAGGGGCCGTATATTTTGAGACTTTACCGGAGGTCACGTCGTATCTGCGCGAAACGGCGCGGCCCGGAGACATTATTTTGACCGTGGGGGCGGGAGATATTTACACCGCGGGAGAGGCGCTGTTCAAATAAGCCCAAAAGCCAGGCCCAAAATGCCCGTTCCCGAGATGAATCGACAAGCAGCCCTAAAAAGGCGGAGTAACCTGTAGGTTTCTCCGCCTTTTTCTGTCGGAAGAGCAAAGAATATGGGACCCCAGGGCTAAGAAAACGCCGCAGGCGGGCCAGGCAGGAGCGGCCGGGACTCCGGCGCCGGGCAGGACACTCTTCGACCGGAGCCGACGGTCTTCCTGCCCATTCGATTTTTCTTATATTTTGACTCACTCCTTTTTCTTGTGGGATTGAAGAGAAGTGGTGCGCAGAAACATCCGTACCGATATGTTTTTACGCAAAAATTTTTACGAAGCCGCAATCCAATAAGGGGAAACGCAAAGTCAAGTTAACAGGAAAATGAAGGGCAAATCGAAAGCCTCTAAAAATCCTGCAATATTTACAGGCTGTAAACCCAGAAAAATACAGAAAAGCAGCCAGCAATTGTTACGATTGCTGGCTGTTTTTCTGGCAGGGGCACAAGGACTTGAACCCTGAGCCTACGGTTTTGGAGACCGCCGCTCTACCAATTGAGCTATACCCCTATTTATGATGTACGCCCAAAGGGCGGTACTGACTGGTGGGCCCTCGGGGACTCGAACCCAGGACCAGGCGGTTATGAGCCGCCAGCTCTAACCAACTGAGCTAAGGGCCCGTAGATCACTGGGACATTACGGGTGATATTTTACCATTTCTTTCGTCCCTTGTCAATGGTTTTTTCGGGCCGCCGGAAGATTTCCTTCCGGCGGCCCGGGCCTTACAGAATACTCTGCAAAAATTGCCTGGTCCGGGGATTCTGGGGGTTAGAAAATATCTCCTTGGGTGCCCCCTCCTCCAGGATCACCCCGTCGGCCATGAACAGCACCTTGTCGCAGACCTCCCGGGCAAAGCCCATCTCATGGGTCACGCAGAGCATGGTCATGCCGTCCTCTGCCAGCTTTTTCATCACGTTCAGCACGTCTCCCACCAGCTCCGGATCCAGAGCCGAGGTGGGCTCATCAAAGAGCATGACCTTAGGCTGCATGGCCAGAGCCCGGGCAATGGCCACCCGCTGCTGCTGGCCGCCGGAGAGCCGGGAGGGGTACTCCTCCGCCCGGTCCTGGAGCCCCACCCGGGACAATAGGTCCATGGCCAGGTTCTCCACCTCCTCCCGCTTGAGCCCCTTGACGGTCATAGGGGCCAGGAGCACGTTTTCCAGTACGGTCTTATGGGGAAACAGATTGAATTTCTGGAATACCATGCCCATTTCCAGCAATAGCTGCTTCTGCTTCACAGGATCAATGCACTCGATGGTGCGGTCATTCTCCCGGTGGAGGAACAGCTGATCGTCCACGAAGATCTTTCCGCCGGATATCTTCTCCAGCTGGTTCAGGGACCTGAGGAAGGTGCTCTTCCCCGCGCCGGAGGGACCGATGATGGACACCACCTCACCCTTTTCCACGGTCATGTTGATGTCCTTCAGCACCTCCAGCTTGCCGAAATGCTTGCTCAGGTGCTCCGTGCGGATCATGGACATAGGGACCCCTCCTTACAGATACAGGGACAGCCGCTTTTCCACCTTACCGAACACGAAGGTGAAGAAGGCCGTCATAATAAGATAGATCACAAGGGCCGGGACAAAGACCAAATAGTCGCCGTTGGAGGCAATATTCTTGGAAATGGTGGTAATGTCCAAAAGGCCGATGCAGAACACCAGAGAGGCGTCCTTGATGATCATTACAAACTCGTTGCACACCGGAGGCACCAGCCGCCGGATGGACTGGGGAATGATGATCTTGGACATGGTCTGGCCGTAGGTCAGGCCCAGGGCCTTGGCCGCCTCCGCCTGGCCGGGATCGATGGACTCGATGGCCGCCCGGACGATCTCGGCGCAGTAGGCCGCGTTGCTTAAGGTAAAGGCGATGAAGGCCGCCACAAAGGCCCCCTTGAACACGGCGTTGGGGTCCCCCTCCGGGAACAGGCCCCGCCAGCTGAAGCCGGGGATCAGCCCCGGCACCGCCAGGTAAATGGCGAACAGCTGGATCATGAGGGGCGTCCCCCGGAAGAAAAAAATGTAGGCCGAGCAGGGCTTGCTGATCCACTTGTGCTTGGAGATCTTGCCCAGAGCCAGGAACACGCTGAGAATCAGACCCACCACCATGGTGGAGGAGGTCAGCACCAGGGTCAGCTTGGCTCCGTACAGCACCCCCTGGCCCACGCCCAGCATCCGGTAGACGTAGTTCACCATCCGACCCCAGAAGTTAGCAGAGCCTGCGGCGGCATCATAGATATGGCCCCCAAAGCCCAGGTACTTCTCGCTGAGGGCGGTCTTGCCCTGGGTCTCAAAGGACACATAGTTCACAAAATACAGGTCGTTATAGGTCACCGTCACCTGTTTCCGGGTCCGGGTCTCGTCCTCCTTCAGCTCCGCCTCGATCTCCTGAGAGGCGCAGGCCATCATCTCCGCCCGGGTGGGCTTGAACAGGGCCAGCATGGATGCCAGCAGAAACAGGGCCAGGATCACTGCCACCACCTGCCGGGTGTCCTTTTCCCAGTGCTTGGGATTCAGAAAGGCCCAGCTGAATTTCTTCTTTTTCCGCAACTTCCTCACCATTCCGTTTTCAAAGTGGGCCGGGAGCCGGCCGTACAGCCTTTAGCCGAACCACTTGCTCTGGCACTCTGCCAAAAAGCCGCTGTCCTTCAGGTTCTGGAGGGCCTCATTGATGGCGGCAGCCATGACGGTGTCGCCCTTTTTCATGGCGATGCCGAAATTCTCCACCTCGTCGCCGTCCACGTAGGCGATCTTGTACACGTCGGGCTCCTTGGCCACGTAGCCGTCGGCCACGGTGGAGTCGCAGAGGATCACGTCCACCTCGCCGTTGGCCAGTTGCTCAAAGCAGGTGGTGACCTTTTCGTTGGTCACGGGCACGCAGTTGCTCACGGAGCCGGTGTCGATGAGGTCCTGGAGGATAATGTCGGAGTTGGTCTCCTTCTGCATGGATACGGAGTAGCCGGACAGGTCCGTCAGCGCCGAGAAGGTCAGCTCGCTGTCCGCCGGCACCACGATGGCCTGATAGTTGGAGATGTAGGGATCGGAGAAGTCCACGTACTGCTTCCGCACCTCGTTGATGCAGGCGGCGGAGATCACCACGTCGTAATTGGTGCCGCAGCCCTGGAAGATGGTGTCCCAGGCGGTGTCCACGAACTGGAGCTCCAGGCCCAGCTCCTGGGCGATGGCGGCGGCCACGTCGGCGTCGAAGCCAATGATGGTGGTGCCGTCCTCGGCGTAGTACTCAAAGGGCGGATAGGCCGCCTCCACGCCCACGGTGAGAACGCCCTGGGAGATCAGGTCCAGTTGGGCGATCTCCTGGGTCCCGGTGGATCCCGCGGCGGTCTCGGCGGCGGGGGTGTTTTCCGGGGCCTTGGTTCCGGCACAGCCGGCCAGCAGGCCCAGGGTCATGGTCAAGCCCAACAGCATTGCGGCAATCTTTTTCATCGTTCATCTCTCCTGTTCTTTTTTCCGGAAGCTCCTCGGGACGTCCCAGATGATTTGTACATTATTATACGCTTGATTGCATAAATGTCAATACCCTGGGCCAAAATAATCCTCCGGGACCGCAATTTTGTATCCGCTGTGTATTTTGTATGAATATTTATCATTTTCCTGTGCAATATTCATATAATGGCGATTCGTATGCTCATATTCGTATTATTATAAAAGCAGGTCCGGGGCCTCCCAGAGGAGGTCCCGGACCCGTTTTTCACTGTTTCAGTTCGTATATATTCACGTTTTTATTCACATTTCGGCAGGTGCAGCAGCTTTGCGGCATTGCCGTATAGGATCTTGCGCTCCTCGGCGCGGCTGAGCCCCAGGGCGTAGAACCGATCCAGCTCCTCCTTGGGCCGCCACATGGGAAAGTCCGTGCCGAACAGCACCCGGTCCGCCCCGTAGGCCCGGACCAGCTCCCGGACCTTCTCCGGGGGCAACGCGAACATGGTGGAGGAAATGTCCACATAGAGGTTCTCATATTTCCCCGCCAGGGCCCGGGTCGCCCGCTCCCAGATGGTGTAGCCTCCCATATGAGCCCCCACAAAGGTGGTGTTCGGGAATGCCTCCAGTGCCGGGATCAGCTCCTCCGGGTTGGAGAAATGATAGCGGTCGTCCCCCGTGTGATACAGGACGATGAGCCGGTCCCCGCAGGCCTCCAGCAGGCGAAAGGATCGAGGCTCGTTGATGGCGAAGCCCTGCATATCCGGGTGGAGCTTCACGCCCTTCATGCCCATGGACAGGATCTCCTCCACCTCCCGCTCCGGGTCCTCGCAGTCCGGGTGCAGGGTGCCGAAGGGGATGAGCCTTCCCCCGGCCTGGGAAGCCAGGCGGAACAGGAATCCGTTGACGGAGCCCACCTGGTGGGGCGTGGTAGCCACGGAGTGGATCACCTGATAGGCGATGCCCGCCCGGGCCTCTTCCCGGGCCAGGACTTCCGGGGTCCCCGTCAGATTGGCGGGCTTCACCCCGGCGGTCTCCGCCCGGTAAAAGGAGGCCACTGCCGCCGCAGCATGGGCGGCGATCTTCTCCGGGTACACATGGCAGTGGAAATCGACGATGGGCTCCATTACAGCCGCCTCAGGATCTCCAGAAGATACTTCCACATCCGGCCCACGGAGGCAATGTTCAGCTTTTCCCGGCTGGTGTGGATGTCCGCCATCTCCGGGCCGAAGGACACGCAGTCCAGCCCCGGCAGCTTGTCGGACAAAAGGCCGCACTCCAGACCGGCGTGAATGGCCTGGATCTCCGGCTCCTTGCCGAACTGCTCCCGGTACACCTCGCACATCAGGTCCCGCAGGGGGGAATCCTTCCGGTACTCCCAGGCGGGATAGGCACCCATGATCTCCATGGTTCCCTCATACCGCTCTGCCGTCTGCCGGAGGGTTTCCAGCAGGGCGGTCTTTTCCTCGTTGACGCTGCTGCGGACGGAGAAGGTCAGCACCAGCTGCTCCTCCTCGATCCGGGCAATGCCCAGGTTCAGAGAGGTCTGGACCAGGCCGGGGATCTCCTGGCTCATGGCTTGGACCCCGTTGGGCAGGTCGCAGAGGAAGTCCGCCACGTTCTTGGAATCCTCGGTGCTCATGGCCATGCCGCCCATGGCCTCCACAGCCTCCGCCTTCACTACGGCGTCGGGCTCATCATACTGGGCCCGGACCCACTCCTGGGCCTCTGCCGCCAGCTTGGGCAGCAGGGTCTCGTCCATGGTCATGGCCACCAGACTGACGGCGCAGCTTCTTGGAATGGCGTTGTCCTTGGCGCCGCCCTGGACCTTCACCAGGCACAGGGGGGCGGTCTCCTGGATCTTTTTCAGCAGCTCACCCATGACCTTGTTGGCGTTGGCCCGGTTCTTGTTGATCTCCTGGCCGGAGTGGCCGCCCTGGAGCCCCTCCACGGACAGGCTCCAGCAGGGGCCGTAGACCGCCTTCCGGTGCAGGGGCATTTTCAGGATGGCCGTAGCGCCGCCGGCACAGCTGACGGTGAGGATGCCCTCCTCCTCGGAGTCCATGTTCACCAGGGTCCGGCCCTTCAGATCCGACAGATCAATGTCCGCCGCCCCCAGCATGCCGATCTCCTCGTCGGTGGTGATGACCACCTCCAGGGGGGGATGGGGAATCTCCTTGGAATCCAACAGGGCCAGGGCGTAGGCCACAGCAATGCCGTCGTCGCCGCCCAGGGTGGTGCCGTAGGCGAATACGTCGGTGCCGTCGTGGGTCAGGTCCAGGCCGTCCGTTTCAAAGTTGATGGTGCAGTCCGGCTCCTTCTCGCAGACCATGTCCATATGGCCCTGGAGGATCACGGGGGCGTGGTCCTCATAGCCCTCGGTCCCCGGGGCAAAGATCACCACGTTGTTGCTGCCGTCCCGGCGGCAGCGGAGGCCGTGGGCCTGGGCAAAGTCCAGAAGATACTGGCTGATGGGCCCCGTGTGCCGAGAGCCGTGAGGGATAGCGCAGATCTCCTCAAAATACTTCCAAACGGCCTGGGGCTCCAGGCCCTGCAAGGGATGACTCATATTTTTCTCCTTCCCGAAGGCGTGCCGCCTTCTTCGGTATTTTTCTTGGGTATTATAGCACCAAATCCAGATCCTGTCTATTTTAAGTAAAAAATACCGGGGCGCTGCAAGGGTGTTCATAAGGCAGCCATTCTAAAATTTACGGTTATGGCATCTGTCAGGCGGGATTGTAAAAGCAAGAGGAGCATTCTTTTGAAGCGACCCCAAAAAGTTAGACAATATTTTGAAGTAAAAATTGCTCAGGCTGCCGAGTGGGCTTGCTGTCTGTGAATAGCAGGCGGCAAGCCCTTCGGTTTTGCCTTAGTGATCCGGCGATAGCCGTATCTTCCCTTGCGGACGGTCCTTGCTGCCGCGGCCTCTGCGCTCAACTGCAAGTCCTTCTGGACCTTCTTCCAGATAGATCCGTTCCCAGGCGGCAACACGCTTGTCTCCGCTGATCTCAAACCGTCTTGCCGTTTCACGGTAGTTCAGATTTTCTTTCTGCATGGTTTCCACGATCAGTTTCTTAAATTCCGGTGTGTATCGTTTGCTTGGTACTCCCTTTGACGCAGAAAAACACCCCATTCCTTAGTACAAGTATTGTATCATACTTGTCTAACAAATGGGGTGCTGTTCAGGCCAGGCGAAAAGCCTGTTCGCTGCGCTGTCCATTGTTCGCTTATGTGGTCATGTCAGCGGCTTTGCTGCTTGGCCGTATGTCAGCCGGTCACTTTTTGCAGCGCCAGAGGAAGGTCACGATCTGCGCTCTGGTGCAATCCGCGTTGGGGCTGAATGTCGTGCTGCCGGTTCCCTTGGTGATGCCCTCCTTGACCGCCCACAGAACCGCGTCTGCATAGTAGTCGGTGGACTTCACATCGGTAAAGGGATTGACGGTATCGCCTGCCGGAGACTTCTCAGAACGCCACAGGAAACTCACAGCCTGTGCGCGGGTACAGGTGGCATCCGGACTGAACGTAGTGTGGCTGGTACCTGCGGTAATGCCGTTCTCCACTGCCCACAGCACAGCGTCGTAATAGTAGCTGCCCACGGGAACGTCGGTGAAGGGCATGGTGCGGGTTTCAGGTTCGGGACGGCCAGCGGCACGCCACAGGAAGGTCACAGCCTGTGCGCGGGTGCAGACGGCATCCGGACTGAACGTAGTGTGGCTGGTACCCGCGGTAATGCCGTTCTCCACTGCCCAATCCACGGCGTCTTTATAATAACTGTCGGCGGCAACATCCACAAACACGCCAGTCTGAGGGGTGCTGTCCTTCACGAAGATGACCTCAATGGTATGGGGCTTGCTAACATTCTCGAAGGTGTAGGACGTCACTGCGCCGATGCTGTTACCGTCGATTTTGACATTGGAAACGGTGTAGCCCTTGTCCGGGGCAATGGTGAAGGTCTGATCGCTGCCCTCACTTACGCTGACATTGCCGGCGGGGGAGATAGAACCACCGGCTCCGGCTACTGCCTGGATGATGTAGGAGCTGGGAGCAGGAGGCGTGACGGTGCGCTCGTAGCCGCAGGTGTCGCAGATCATATCTGCATCATCGTCATAGCGGTGTGCTTCCGTTACCCGGCCCTTGTTGGCATCCGGGCAATTTTCGGCTGTGCAGACGCGGGAGTGAGTGTCGTCGCCGTCGGACGTCCATGCGCCGAATTTATGGCCGAGCGGGTCGCCGGATTCAAAAGTTGCTTCATCGGCAGTTCCTGCAGAACTCAGACCGCAGGCGGTGCAGGATTTGTAATACACCGCCTTCTCGGTGCAGGTCGCGGCAGTTTTCAGATATTTGGCGTCTGCCGTTTCGGCGGTGAAGTCGTGGGGCAGCAGGTCGCCGTAGGGCTGCTTGCAGGTATCGCAGACTGCCCGCTCGGTGCAGGTGGCGGTGCCGCCTGCATGCTGCTTCTGAATGGTGATTGTCTTATCGATGCTGAACCGGTAGCCCTCCGCAGTGGAGACGGAAGCGACAAAGCGGAAGCTGCTTTCATCCTTATAATCATTGGCAGGAATCGTCCCCGTGCAGAGACCGTCAACCGGGGTGATGGGTTCTCCGTCGCCGGCGAAGGTAAACTCATAGCTGTAGGCGGGATCCGTGCAGCCCTCCGGCAGCCGGAAGGAGAAGGTGAAGTCCTGGGTACGGCACACGGTATCCGGGCTGGTGATTGCGAGTTCGGGGATGGCCTTGCGCTCGGTTTTTCTGCTGCAGAATTCGCATTCTCCCCAATACTGGCCGTTCTCTGTCTTCCACTGGTAGGAATGGGACGAATGGACAGTCACGGTAAGTGTCGTGGAATTGCCCGCCTTGTCCGTGGCAATGACGGTCTGCGGTGTTCTCGCGTCGGTGAGGATGATCTGGCCCTGTTCGTTGGGGGTCACGGCAACGTCGTTGACGGTCACGGTATCCAGATACAGGTCGGTTATGGTGAGGGTCTTGT
This sequence comes from uncultured Oscillospiraceae bacterium, assembly GCA_934589155.1. Lineage (GTDB taxonomy): Bacteria > Bacillota > Clostridia > Oscillospirales > Oscillospiraceae > Faecousia. The sequence goes on from CAKTNP010000027.1 coordinate 28,051, forward strand.
CGCCCTCGCCGCAGAAAATGTCGCCGTTCTCCGCGCCGGTGATCGCCGGAGCGGTTTTGTCGATGATGATTTTCTCCGTGCATACAACGCCATAGCGAGCAAGGAGCTTTGTCCCCAACTGTGCATAGATCACATAGGGCTTTCCCTCCTCCAGATTCAGAGATGCCGTATTGAAGGCGCCGGTATA
>CAKTNP010000028.1 GCA_934589155.1 uncultured Oscillospiraceae bacterium
CTGATCCGCAATACCAACACCCGGTCCGGGGACTACGAGGAGCTCCGGGACTGCCCCCGGCCCGGCCATGCGGATTACACGGCCCAGCTCAAGTACGGCGGGGCTCAGGACGCGGCGGGAGGCGGCCATTTTTCCGGCCGGCTTACAGCGCCTTTGTGTATCGCCGGAGGCATCTGCCGCCAGATCCTGGCGGAGTCCGGCGTGCGGATCGGATCCCATATTCTGGAGATCGCCGGGATCCGGGACCGGAATTTTGATCCGATGACCCCGGAATTGGAACTTTTGACGGGAAAATCCTTTCCGGTGCTGGAGGACGGCGCCGGAGAGGAAATGCGGCAGGCCATCGCCAAGGCCAAGGCCCAGGGGGACTCCGTAGGCGGCATCATCGAGTGCGCGGCCCTTGGGGTGCCGCCTGCCTTGGGCCGGGGAATCTTCGGCGGCATGGAAAGCCGTCTTTCGGCCATTGTGTTCGGAATTCCGGCGGTGAAAGGCCTGGAATTCGGCGAGGGATTCCGGGCGGCCCGGCTGCTGGGCAGTGAGAATAACGACCCCTATCGGGTAGAGGAAGGCCAGATCCAGCTTCAGAGCAACCATGCCGGAGGAATTCTGGGCGGCATTACCAACGGGATGCCCCTGATTTTCCGGGCGGCGGTGAAGCCCACCCCCTCCATTTCCAGGGAGCAGGACAGCGTGAGCCTGAGCCGCCTGGAAAACGAGACCCTGCGGGTCCGGGGACGCCACGATCCCTGCATCGTGCCCCGGGCGGTGCCCTGTATGGAGGCCGCCATGGCTATCGGAATTTTGGACGCCCTGCTGGAGCGGGACGGTCTAGGCTGACAAGAAAGGTGGAAAAGCATGGATATTCAAGAAATTCGGAAAGAAATCGACAGGGTGGACGACCAGTTTGTAAAGCTGTTCAACGAGCGGATGCACCTGTCCTCCCAAATCGCCGAGGTCAAGCGGGAGCAGGATCTGCCGGTCCTGAACGTCCGCCGGGAGCGGGAAATTCTGAACGAGGTGGCGGCCAAATCCGACCCGGAGCTGGCCAATTACAGCCAGGTGCTATATTCTCTGATCTTTGAATTGAGCCGGTCCTACCAGGAAAAACTGCTGAAAACGGAGTCGGAACTGCACAAGAAAATTTCCCGAGCTATTGAGGAGACCCCGGCCTTGTTCCCCCAGAGCGCCCATGTGGCCTGCCAGGGGGTAGAGGGAGCTTATTCTCAACTGGCCTGTGAAAGGGTATTCAAAAACCCGAATATTGTGTATTTCAAGAACTTTGAAGGGGTTTTTTCCGCTATTGAGTCAGGATTCTGCCAGTACGGGATCCTGCCCATCGAAAATTCCACGGCGGGCTCGGTGAAAAAGGTCTATGATCTTATGATCTCCCACAATTTTTCCGTGGTCCGGTCCGTGCGGCTGAAGGTGGACCACAACCTTCTGGCGAAAAGAGGCACGAAATTAGGGGAAATCCGGGAGATCTTCTCCCATGAGCAGGCCATCAACCAGTGCGCGGACTTTTTGCAGACCCTGCCAGGGGTGAAGGTGACCCAGGTGGAGAACACCGCCGTGGCCTCGGAATTGGTGGCTTCCTCCGACCGGAACGATGTGGCGGCCCTGTCCTCCCGGGCCTGCGCCGAGCTCTACGGCCTGGAAGTTCTGCGGTCTTCGGTCCAGGATGAGGGGAATAATCGCACGAGATTCCTCTGTATCTCTCGAAATTTGGAGATTTATCCCGGCGCGGACAAGACCAGCATCATGCTGGTGGCGCCGCACAAGCCGGGCGCGCTGTATAAGATTTTGGCGAGGCTTTATGTGCTGGGGATCAATGTGACCAAGCTGGAATCCCGGCCCATTCCCGACCGGGACTTCGAGTTCATGTTCTATCTGGACCTGGAAACCTCCATTTATTCCGAGGAATTTGTCCAGCTTATGTGCGAATTAGACGGAATGTGCGAAGAATTTACCTATCTTGGCAGCTATTCGGAGGTCGTGTGACATGCTTCGGTGCGGCCTTTTGGGGGAGAAGCTGGGCCACAGCTACTCCCCCCGGATCCATCATTTGCTGGGCAACTATGGGTATGAGCTCTATGAAATCAGCCCCCAAAACCTGAATAATTTTTTCAAAAACCCTGATTTCGACGGAATAAACGTAACGATACCCTACAAAAAGGCTGCCGTTTCCTACTGCAAGGAGCTATCCCGGGCGGCGTTGCACGTGGGCAGCGTCAACACGGTTGTACGCCGGGCCGACGGCAGCCTCTACGGCGACAACACGGACTACACCGGGTTCCTATACCTGCTGGACCGCAGCGGCTTGCGGGCCCGGGGAAAGAAATGTCTGGTCCTGGGCTCCGGCGGCGCATCCCTGGCGGTGACGGCGGCCCTCCGGGACCGGGGGGCGGAGGTCGTGGTGATCTCCCGGTCCGGCTCCGACAATTACGAAAACCTGGACCGGCACAAGGACGCCCGGATCATCGTCAACGCCACCCCCGTGGGCATGTATCCAAACGTGGGAAAGGCGGCTCTGGACGTGAGCCGGTTCCCGGAGCTGGAGGGGGTCCTGGACCTGATCTATAACCCGGCCCGGACCCAGATCCTATTGGATGCAGAGAAATTGGGCCTTGTGACGGGGAACGGCCTTTCCATGCTGGTGGCCCAGGCCCACCGGGCGGCGGAGCTGTTCACGGGGGAGACCATCGACCCCTCCAAAATCGAGACGATTTGGGGAGAGCTCCGCCGGGAAATGGAGAATGTGATCCTGGTGGGGATGCCCGGCTGCGGCAAGTCCACCGTGGGCAAGGCCCTGGCGGAGCGCCTGGACCGGGAGTTCCGGGATGCGGACCAGATGATCGCAGACCGGGCGGGCTGCTCCATTCCGGAGATCTTCGCCCGGGAAGGGGAAGAGGGGTTCCGGATCCGGGAGACGGAGGTCCTGGGAGAGCTGGGAAAGCAGTCGGGCCTCATCATTGCCACCGGCGGCGGCTGTGTGACCCGGGAGGAAAACTATCCCCTGCTGCACCAGAACGGCACCGTTTATTTCCTGGAGCGAGGGCTTTCCAAGCTGCCCAAGGAGGGACGGCCCCTTTCCCAGAAAAGCAACCTGGAGACCATGTATGAGGCCCGGCTGCCCCAATACCGGCGGTTTGCGGACCGGGTCATCGACAACGACCGGGAAAGCCCCGACTATGCCGTGGAGGCCATTTTGCGTGACTTGGAGGGAAAAGCATGAAATTTCTCGTCATCAACGGACCGAATCTGAACCTTCTGGGCCTGCGGGAGCCGGCCATTTACGGAAGCCAGAACTATGAGGCCCTGCTGGATCTGATCCAAAGGGCCGCCGGGGAGGCGGGAGTGGAGGCGGAGTGCTTCCAGTCCAACCATGAGGGGGCCATTGTGGACGCCATTCAGGGAGCCTACGGCAGGATCGACGGCATCGTCATCAATCCCGCCGCCTACACCCACACCAGCGTGGCGATCTTAGACGCCCTGAAGGCCGTGGCCATTCCGGCGGTGGAGGTCCACATTTCCGACGTGGACGCCCGGGAGGCCTTCCGCCAGGTGTCCTATGCGGGCATGGCCTGTATCAAGACCTATAAGGGCCTGGGCTTTGAGGGCTACCGCCAGGCCATTTTGTTCCTGGCGGAGTATCTGAAAGAGAAAGGAAAGGGCGGCTGTTGATCGCCCGCCCAGTTCTATCACAGCAAAAAAGGATGGCAGACACGAGGGTGTCTGCCATCCTTTTATTGATCCATGACATATGGCGAGGCCGTATTCGCAATATAATCTTTATTTTTTCGATATTCGGTCGGGGTAAGATGATAGTGCTTTTTGAATATTTTACAAAAATAATCAACATTACTAAAACCGGTTTCGTTTGAAACTGTAATAATTTTCTTTTCTGTTTTTCTGAGCAGTACCGCTGCCTCATTTAGTCGATAGGCTATCAGATAATTTATCGGCGTCGTGTGTAAGTATTTCCGAAAATAATTCAAAACTGTACTTTTACTCAATACCGCATAATCTGCGATATTGTCCAATGAAATATTACTACGATAATTTTGGTGGATATACTGCATCATCAATTGCAGCCTTGCCTGTGAAGACGCCGAAAAATATGAATAAGTATCCGTATTTTTGATGGCTGCATGTTCCCATAAATTCAGCCATATTTCTTGCATCAAAGCAGACGTTGCCAATTCACGAATGGTTTCCTGATTTTGAACAGAAATAATTTTTTTCATAATTTCCAATCCCTTCGCCTGCCAGAAAACCTCCTTATGGAAGACTTGAAAAGCGAATGAAGACGAAATAACCGGTTGGATATATTTTGAATAGATCAGACTGCCTTCGGGTGAAATAAAGCTGGGCATACATAAAAAATTGGGAATCACTGCTCCGTCGGAGGAATGAAATCGATGCAGAATTTTTGAATTGATAAACACACCGTTTCCTTCGGAAAGAGCAAAACATTTTTCTCCGATCCAGAATGTTACAGTTCCGGATTCCACATATACAAATTCCAGCTCTGTATGCCAGTGCCATTCAATGCAATTAAAATCAAATAATGCCAGATCATCATAGAAATAATCAAATGGATATTCATTTGTGCCATGAACAATCAATTCCATTAGATTTTCATCGGCAAGGACCTTGCTATAGGATTGACTTATCGTTTCCATTTCTGACTCCTACCTATGTGTTTTACGATATTATACAATAAAAATCAGAGATAAAGCAATGAAAATATGATGTTTATACTTTATAATCCGGTAAAAGCAACAGATTATCATTGACGGATACCGGATTTATTGTTCATTATGAACCGCGTTCTATATCTGAATGCTATGAAGACTGTTTTCTCTATGATGGCAAAAATGCAATAAAAATCCATTATAAATCACAGGAAAGGACCTTTGAATCACTATGAGAACGTTAAACTACAAAAAAACAAAAATTGCATGTTATCTGGGGTTCATCACGCAGGCGATTACAGCGAATTTTACACCTCTGTTATTTTTAAAGTTTCATCATGATTATCAGATTTCGCTGGGAAGTATTGGGTGGATATTTATCTGTTTCTTTTTTACACAACTTCTGATTGATTTGTTCTGCGCGAAATTCGTTGACAAAATTGGATATCGTATTTGCATTGTAGCTTCTGGAGTGTGCTCTGCTGCAGGCCTAATCGGGCTGGCGTTTTTGCCGGAGATTCTACCGAACCCTTTTGCAGGAATTCTGTGCAGCGTTATTTTATATGCAATGGGCAGCGGACTGATTGAAGTGCTTTGCAGCCCTATCATAGAAGCATGCCCGTTTGATAACAAAGAAGCGACCATGAGCCTGCTTCATTCTTTTTATTGCTGGGGTGCAGTTGGAACCATATTGATCTCAACCATTTTTTTCCTAATATTTGGAATCAATAGATGGAAGTGGCTTGCTGTATTATGGGCACTTATTCCGATTGTCAATATCTACAATTTTTCGACTTGTCCGATTGAGTATCTGGTAGATGAAGAAAGCGGAATGAAAGTAACGGAGCTATTTAAAAAACCGTTATTCTGGACTGTCATCTGCCTCATGATCTGTTCCGGTGCGTCAGAACTTGCAATGGCCCAATGGGCTTCTGCCTATGCCGAAGCAGCACTTGGGTTGCCCAAAATGATAGGCGATCTGGCTGGCCCATGTATGTTTGCGGTCTCAATGGGTATAAGTCGTGTGATTTTCGGAAAATACGGAGAACGAATGGATTTAATGAAATTTATGGCATGTTCCGGGATTTTGTGTGTAATCTGTTACTTACTTACTGCACTATCAACGAATCCAATACTTGGTTTGATCGGTTGTATCGTATGTGGATTTTCTGTAGGAATTATGTGGCCTGGAACACTCAGCATTTCGTCCAAAGAATTCCCTAAGGGAGGAACGGCAATATTTGCAATGCTTGCCATGGCTGGAGATTTGGGCGGCAGTGCCGGGCCGGGTATTGTAGGCTATGTTACGCAGAGTGCCGGTAATAATATTCAGGTCGGAATGGAAGTTGGTCTTATTTTTCCGGTTATTTTATTAATTTTGTTATTCGTTCTGTATACACAGAAAAAATCTTAGAAAGACTGCTTTCAAGAGCTTTATCGTAATTGCTCCGCAGATTCTGATTTATGGAACCGATACGAAGTATAGCACGTGGGAAGCCGGAGGGCAAGAGAGCCCCAGGGGCTGATCCAGACGTTACTGGTGCGGTTGCCCATGGCCTACTTCATGAGCATCCAGGAAAACGCCAGCCTGACCAAGATCGGTCTGGCGGCGCCGGTGTCCACCGCCGTGGGAGTATTACTCAACCTGGGCTTTTTCTGGTACATGAACCGGAAGGACGGCAGGAAGAAACTGCGATAAGACAAGAGCGCACTGCCGGAGGGCAGTGCGCTCTTGCGGAAAAAATGCCTGCCCCGAGGGGCAGGCAAGGCCATGGGAAACCATGGTGAGGAAAGAAAATGAAGAAAGAGATCCAAAGTTATTTTCCCAGGAACTCCATGGGGTCCACGCTTTTGCCGTCACAGGACACGGCAAAGTGGACATGGTCCCCCAGGGCCGTTTCCACCAGGGCGGTATTGCCCACCTGGCCGATGACCTGGCCCAGCTTGACCTGGTCCCCGGCGGAGACGGAAAGCTCCTCCGACAGGCTGCCGTATTTAGTCATATAGCCCCCGTCGTGCTGGAGGACCACGGTGGTCCCCAGGGAGTCGTCCTCATAAATGGTGTAGACCGTGCCATCGGCGGCGGCCAGCACGTCGGTGCCCGCCGGAGCCGCCAGGTCCACGCCGTTGTGGATCCGCCAGTCCCGGGTGGTCTCGTTGTAGCTCAGCTCCTCCATGGCGTAGGCCCCTACCATCTGGCCGTCCACCGGGGAGATGGTCTTGAGCTTCTGGGGCTTGGTCTCCGTTGGGGCCGTGGTCCCCTGGGTGGTCTGGGGCTCCGAGGCGATGACGGAAACGGCATCGTCCCGGCCCTTGGTCCCGGAGACCGGGGCCGTGCCTGCGGGCAGGGTGGCGGACAGGCTGGGCTGCTCCTTTTGAGGAGACTTGGTGTTGCGGTAGTACACATAGCCGGAGATCCCGATTGCGGCGACGCACAGGACCAGGGCTATGTAGTAGCCCTTTTCCTTTACGAAGCTGCGGAAGCTCCCGCTTCCTTTGTTTTCATGCATTGTTAAGCACCTCCGCGGATAGTATGCCCGGCGGGACTGGGGCATAAACCCATGGGAAGAAAATTTTTCCGGGAAGGGTACGGGAGGGGCCCAGGCCCTTGCATGCGCCCGGATTTTTGCTATAATGAAGGAAAGAATGGGGGAGATGGACATGCTGACGGAAAAACAGGAAAAATTCCGGGGGTGCCTCGTTGGCGGCGCCGTGGGGGACGCCCTGGGCTATCGGGTGGACGGTTTGACCCTGGAGGGCATCCGGGAGGAGTTCGGCCCCGAGGGAATCCAGGGCTATGACCAGGCCAACGGCTATGCGGAGATCTCCGCCCACACCCAATGCGCCCTGTTTACCGCCAACGGCCTGCTCTTCGGCAATACCCGGGGCTGCACCCGGGGGGTCATGGCCCCCTATGTGAAGTATGTGGAGGCCGCCCTGAAGGACTGGGCCAAGACCCAGCGCTACGGGGCCTTTCGCCGGGAGCGGACCTACTGCTGGCTGTCCGCCATCCAGCAGCTCCACGTCCGGAGAGGGGCGGAGATCGGCCTTTTGGACGTGCTGAACCGGGACCGCTGCGGCACCATGGAGGAGCCGGTGAACAGCGCCAAGAGCTGCGGCGGCTTGACCCGAGTACCGGGCATCGGGCTGTTCTTTTCTCCGGAGCGGATGGCGCCGGAGGAGGCGGACCGGCTGGGAGCCGAGGCCGTGGCCCTGACCCACGGAAATCCCCTGGGCTTTTTGCCCGGGGCGGCCTATGTGCACATCCTGCGGGATCTGGTCCACGGGGGCATGAAGCTGAAGGAGGCTGTGCTGGACGGGGCGGAGGCCCTGGTCCGGGATTTCGGCGGCACCTATCCCCAGGCGGGGCAGGTGGCCCAGAGCTTGCGGCAGGCGGTGAACCTGGCGGCAAACGAGGACACGGAAAGCTGGGACGCCGTGGAGCTGCTGGGGGGCGGCATTACGGCCCAGGAGGTGCTGGCGGCGGGGTGCTATGCGGCCCTGCGGTACGGGAACGATTTCGACCGGGCCGTGGTGGCGGCGGTGAACCATTCGGGCCACAGTGCCGCCGTGGGCAGCGTGACCGGGGCCCTGCTGGGGGCCAGCCTTGGGGAAAAGGCCATTCCGGACTTTTATCTGGAGCCGCTGGAACTCCGGGAGATCATGGAGGAGCTGGCGGACGATCTGATCCGGGGCTGCCCCATGTCTGTTCGGGCCGGGGTATTCGACGATCAGTGGGACACCAAGTACGTGCAGTGCACCTATGAGGAGCCGTAAGCGGGAAGGAAGAAAAGAGGGCGCTCTCGACGGAGTCGAGGGCGTCCTTTTTTGCGGGGAGGGGGAAAAACTAAAAATTGGCACGGCGGGCTGATGTGGGCATCAGCCCCTACGGGTGCGTAAATCCCAGGCATGCAGCTGAAAATGGAGACAGTTTTCAATAGAGCAGGAGAACGGGCAGTATTGCACAAGCGCCCGTTGCTGTCGTTGAAACCCTAGGCGGAGGGGCGGTCCTGTTTACGAGACCGCCCAAATGTAAATTTAGGACATCTTTCCAATCTTCGGAGGGTGGGGGTACAGGGGGCGGGGCGTCACGTCGTCGCAAGCTCCATATCCCTCGCGGCGGTTTCCTTCGGAACCCACCTCTCGCTCATTTCGCTGCTCCTCCTATCCCACCGGGAACCGCTTTGCTGGGTTCCCGGTGGGTCCCCTTTTGCTCCGCCCCCTGGCGTGTCTTTGGTGACTTTCTGCACGAGCAGAAAGCCACCCGCCGGAGGCTCGTTCTCTTTTAGAATGCCTTGAGATACGCAAAATTTGGTATAATACCGTATTGGCTCCCTTTGTTCAATTTGGGCGGTTTCCGCAAGTGGAACGTGTCTCCGACGGCCCCATTTCTGATCACGCAGAAATGGGGGAAAGACGTGGTTAAGGGAGGGGCAAAAAGGGGCCCACCAGTGCCCCTATGGGGGCACTGGTGGGAAAGGAGGCGCAACGGAATGGACGAGGGCTGACTTTTCAAAGAAAAGTCGGCACGAGGGATATGGAGTTTGTGCCGACGCAGACGCCCCTCCCTTAACAATCCCACCCTCCGAAGTCCGGAGAGATTACCTGGCCTAACTCTTGGGCGATTTCGTAAACAGAATCGCCCCTCCGCCTTAGATTCTAGAGGCAGCAACGGGGACGATTTGAAACCAAAAGTTCCACAGTCCTATTGAAAATGATTCTATTTTCGACCGCGGACTTGGGATTTGTGCGCCCGTAAGAAAGGGGCGATGTGGGCATCGCCCCCTACGGGTGCAGGGGAACCGGGACAATTCCGAAGGTTCAGCACCCTGCGGGTGCGGAGAAAATAGGCCGGGGCATCATTGCGGGCCCTGCGGGGGCGGAGGTAGGACGTGGGATAAACCAAATTTCGGCGCGGGAATCGAAAAGGCAGGGGGTTACGGCACCAAAGGGCGGAGGTCAGGGCGGCGGGGAATCGAAAAGGCGGGGGCGGTTATGGCGCCAGGAGGGCCTGGGTCAGAGCGGCGGGGAATCGAAAGGCGGGGACGGTTACAGCGCCAGGAGGGCCTGGGTCAGGGCGGCGGGGGTATCGAAAAGCCGGGAGGCACCGGAGGCCCGGAGCTCCTCCGGGGTGCGGTAGCCCCAGGACACGCTGAAGCAGGGAAGACCCGCGTTTTTGGCCGTGGCCATGTCCACCTCGGAGTCGCCCACATAGGCGGCCTCCTCCTGGGAGACCCCCAGCCGGGAAAGGGCCAGGTCCACCATGTCGGCGGCGGGCTTCCGGGGGATCCCCGGGGTCTCACCGATGGCAAAGTCCACAAGACCCTCAAAATGGGCCCGGTACAGGACCTGGGTGGGGGCCTGGGGCTTATTGGTGACGATGGCCAGCTTCAGCCCCGCGGCCTTCAGCCGGGAAAGGGCCTCCAGGATCCCGTCATAGGGCACGGCACGGTCGGCACAGTGACGGGTGTAGTCCTCTTTATAATAAACCATGGCCTCCTCGAACCGGGCTCCGCCCTCGCCGCCGGGGAAGTAGGCCCCCACCTGGTGCCGGGCGCCGTTGCCCACCGCCTGACGCAGGTCCTCCATGGACCGCTCCTGGGCGCCGAAGGCCCGAAGGGTCCGGTTTGTGGAGGCGCAGATGTCCTCCAGCGTATATAAAACGGTTCCGTCCAGGTCGAACAGAACGGCTTTCAGATGAGACATAAAGGGTCCCTCCTTGGAAGATTTCCTCCATTGTACTAAGATTCGGAGCGAAAGTAAAGGCGCAGTCCGGAGAAGAAAAGGGGAGGGCGGCTGCAGGCTCTGCGGCCGGATGGGTAGGCAGGGCGATTTTTTTGACAAAGTTCGGGAAAAATGCTATGATGGTCCAAATCAAAATCGGGAGGATTACCCAATATGTATCTTGCCATGGGCATTTTTATCCTTGTAATCGTGGCCCTGGACCAAATCAGCAAATATGCCACCGTGACCTCTATTGCCATGGGGGGCCGTATGGAGGCTATCCCCGGACTGTTCCACTTCACCTATGTGCGGAACACCGGCGCCGCCTTTTCCACGCTCCAGGGCCAGCGGTGGCTGTTCATTGTGATCTACGCGCTGTTTCTGCTGTTCTTTCTGTGGATGATCCTGAAAAAGCCCCTGCCTTTTACCAAACTGGAGTACTGGGCCATGGCGGCCATTTTAGGCGGCGGGTTGGGAAATCTTATTGATCGGATCCGCCTGGGCTATGTGGTAGACATGATCTGCACGGACTTTATCACATTTCCAGTGTTCAATGTGGCCGACTGTTTCGTGACCTGCGGGGCAATCTTGCTTTTCATTCACCTAATCTTCTGGAACAAAGCCTTTTGGAAAGAGGAAAAGAAGGAGAAAAAGCAATGATCCTCTACTGTGAGACCGAGGGCCTGCGGCTGGACGTGTTTCTGGCGGAGGCCGTGCCGGGCCTCAGCCGCAGCGCCGCCCAGCGGCTCCTGGAGGAGGGGGCGGTGACCCGGGAGGGAAGGCCCCAGAAGAAAAACGCCAAGACCGAGGCCGGGGCCCAGTATGTGGTGACCCTGCCGGAGACCAAGGAAGTGGACATTGCGCCAAAAGACATTCCTTTGGACATTGCCTATGAGGACGAGGACGTGCTCGTCATCAACAAGCCCAAGGGTCTGGTGGTCCACCCGGCGCCGGGCCACTGGGACGACACCCTGGTCAACGCCCTCATGTATCACCGGGCAGGGGCCCTGTCCGGCATCAACGGGGAGCTGCGGCCCGGCATCGTCCACAGGATCGACAAGGACACCTCGGGGCTCCTCATCGTGGCGAAAAACGACCTGGCCCACGGGGTGCTGGCCTCCCAGCTGAAGGACCATACTCTGGCCCGGACCTATGAAGCCGTTGTCTGCGGGGAGCTGAAGGACGACAGGGGCACCGTCGACGCCCCCATCGGCCGCCACCCCAGCGACCGGAAGAAAATGACCGTGACGGAGCGGAACGGCCGCCCCGCCGTGACCCACTATGAGGTGGTAACCCGGTACCGGGGCTACACCCACATCCGCTGCCGCCTGGAAACGGGCCGGACCCATCAGATCCGGGTCCATATGGCCTATATCGGTCACCCCATTCTGGGGGACACGGTCTACGGCCGGAAAAAGCCGGAGCTGGGACAGGACAGCCAGTGCCTCCACGCCTCGGCCCTGAAATTCATCCATCCCCGGACGGGACTGCCCGTGGTGGTGGTGGCGCCCCTGCCGGAGTACTTCACGGAGGTCCTGCAGAAGCTCCGGCGGATGAGCGGCTGAGAACCGGCGGCTTTCTTGGGAATTTTCCCGAGAATTCCGAAAAAACCAGTTGACCTCATGCATAAAATCGGTTATAATATCCCATACATGTGGTCTGCCCGCGCAGACTGCCTTGTCCGACTCGCTGCGGTCCGGTCTCCGGACTGTTGAGCATTATTTTTTCAGGAGGTGTAACCCAATGCTTCGTACCTATCAGCCCCGGAAGCGTCACCGCTCCAAGGTTCACGGCTTCAGAAAGAGAATGGCTACCGCCAACGGCCGTAAGGTTCTGGCCCGCCGCCGTGCCAAAGGCAGAAATGTGCTCTCTGCCTAATGTCCGACCGCAGCACGCAGAGCCGTTTGCCAATGTATTATAGCGGGGTGGATGGAATTATTTCTATTCGCCCCCTCTGTTTATCGGAAGGGATTTTCCGGCCCTAGGGTCCCGCCCCGGCCGGAGGGAGCAAGCCAATGGAGTTTTCCAAGCCTCTGAAGCTGAATCATGTGTTCCGCAGGCTCTATCAGAAGGGGAATCAGGCCGGTAACCGGTATCTGGTCCTCTATGCCAGGAAGAACCGCACCCGGGAGAACCGGGTAGGCATCACCACAGGCAAAAAGCTGGGCCACGCGGTGACCCGGAACCGGGTCCGCCGCCGCCTGCGGGAGATCTATCGGCTGAACGAGGACCGCTTCGTTCCCGGCTACGACATTGTGGTCGTGGCCCGGAGCCAGGCGGTGAACGCCAGCTTCGCCCAATTGCAGGACAGCTATCTGGCCTTGGCGGCCCGGATCGGCATCCTGCGGGGGGACAAGCCGTGAAAACGGTACTCCTGGCCCTGATCCGATTTTATCAGAAATTCATTTCACCGGCCTTCCCCAGGCGGTGCCGTTTTTCCCCCACCTGCTCCCAGTATGCGCTGGAGGCTATCGGGCGGTACGGCGCGCTGAAGGGCGGCTATTTGGCGTTTCGGCGGCTTTTGCGCTGCAACCCCTTTTACAAGGGAGACTATTTCGACCCTGTTCCGTAAAATGGAGGAAAAAGAATGACCCTATCGATCTGGGATGTGATCAGAGTTCCCTTCGGCTATCTTTTGGAGTGGCTGTATAACCTGACCTCCAACTACGGTGTGGCTCTGGTGATCTTCGCTATTATCCTGAAGGTGATCCTGCTGCCCGCCGGTATCAAGAGTAAGAAAAGCACCATGAAGATGTCCCGGCTGTCCCCCCGGCTGAAGGAGCTGGAGGCAAAATATGCCGGCGATCAGACCAAGTACCAGCAGGCGGTCCAGCAGCTCTATAAGGACGAGGGCGTCAGCATGACCGGCGGCTGTCTGTGGGGCTTTATTCCCATGCTGCTGCTGCTCCCCCTGTACACCGTAATCCGGCAGCCCCTGACCTACCTCATGCACATTCCCGCGGACACCGCCGCCGAGATGGTGACCTATCTCCGGGAGAACGCCGCCAGCCTCTTCGGCACCAACACCTATTACGATCAGCTGATCGTGGCCCGGCATCTGGGCGCCTATATCGATGCCCTGAAGGGCGCCATCCCTGCCCTGCAGAATCTCAACATCGCCCCCATGAGCTTTGACTTTTTGGGCGTGGATATGGGCATGATCCCCAGCTTCTCCTTCTGGAACTGGTCCAGCCACACCTGGGCCGACTGGGGCCTGTTCCTGCTGCCTTTGCTCTCCGCAGGCAGCCAGGTGGCGGCTATGCTCATCAGCCAGAAGATGAACAACACCGTGGCCACGGACAAGGACGGCGTTCAGGATCAGGAGGCCGTGAAGAAGTCCAACTCCACGAACCTGATGATGGTCATTATGATGCCCCTCATGTCCCTGTGGATCGGCTTTACCGTGCCCGCAGCCCTGTCTCTGTACTGGCTGGTCCAGGGCGTTTTCGGTATCGCCCAGGACGCCATTTTGACGGTCCATTACCGCAAGGTCTATGACGAGGAGGACCGGGTCAAGGCCGCCGCCTATGCCGAGCGCATGAAGGCGGAGGAGGAGAAGGAGCGGATCCGTGCCCAGCGCCGGGCCGAGAATCCCGACGGCATCACCACCAACACCAGCAAGAAAAAACTGCAGCAGCAGCAGAAAGCGGCCAGCGAATCCGCCGCCCGGGAGTACGCCGCCAAGCAGAACGAGAAAGACAGCGACAGCCCCGAGGACAGCAAGAGCTTCTCCGGGGATCCGGAGCGCCCCTATTCCCGGGGCCGCGCCTACCGGCCCGAGCGCTATGGCCGCAACACCATGGAGCCGGTCCAGGACGACGCCGACACAGGCTCGGTGGAGGAGTAACGATGGAAAAAAGTATTGTGACTACGGGTAAGACCATTGATCTGGCGGTCCAGGCCGCCTTGGATGAGCTGAAGCTGGACCGGGACAGCGTGTCCGTGGAGGTCCTGGAGAACGCTAAGTCCGGTTTCCTGGGCATCGGCAGCAGCCCGGCCAAGGTGAAGGTGACCTATGAGGTCCCGGACCCCGCACCGGCTCCCGCCCTGTCCTCCGCATCCCGTTCCAAGCCCAAGAAGCCAGCAGCCCCCGCAGCCCCTGCCGCACCCAAGGCAGCTCCTGCGCCCAAGGCGCCCGAGGCTCCTAAGGCGGCTCCCGCCCCTAAGGCGACCGCCGCTCCCAGAGCGGAGAAGCCCGCCGCGCCCAAGGCTCCCAAGGAGCCCAAAGTCTACGCCGCCGCCGAGGCCGGCAGCGTGGAGGAGCGGATCGAGACCTTTATCTCTGGCCTTCTGCAGCACATGGGCTCCGACGCGGTGCCCCATGCCTGGAAGGAAGAGGGCAATGTGTATAAGGTGGATCTGACCGGAAACGGCCTGGGTTACCTCATCGGCCGCCGGGGCGAGACCCTGGACGCCATCCAGCATCTGACCAACTATGCCGTGAACCACGGCACCGGGGATCGGATCCGGGTCAGTGTGGATGCCGAGGAGTACCGGGAGAAGCGGGAGGAGAGCCTCCGCCGCTATGCCCAGAAGAAGGCGCAGCAGGTGCTGAAGGCCCGCCGCCGTACCACTCTGGAGCCCATGAACGCCTATGAGCGCCATGTGATCCACGCCACCTTGCAGGAGATGGACAACATTACCACCTACTCCACCGGCACCGAGCCCAACCGCCGGGTGGTCATCGAGTACGAGCGGTAACAGATCCCAACATAAAATTCCCCCGCCGCCGGGACACTCCCGGCGGCGGGGGTTTGTATTTTTGTGGGGAAGCCGATGCTGGATCGGATTGCTATAGAAACGTTGAGGTTTCTGTCAGGAGGACGAGCCTCCGGCGGGTGGCTTTCTGCTTGTGCAGAAAGTCACCAAAGACACAGTTAAGGGAGGGGCTTTTTACAAAGACGCCCCTCCCTTAACAATCCCTCCCTCCGAGACCAAGAACATTGCCTGGCCCAGCTCTTGGGCGATTTCGTAAACAGAATCGCCCCTCCGCCTAAGATTTCAGAGACAGCAACGGGCGCTTGTGCAATACCGCCCGTTCTCCTGCTCTATTGAAAACTGTCTCCATTTTCGGCTGCATACCTGGGATTTACGCACTTGTAGGGGCTGATGCCCACATCAGCCCCTACGGATGCAGAGGGATGCGGATCGGAGTTTGTTGTAAAAGATACGGCTTGAGGAGGGCTTATTCCTCCGGAGGATTTTCGCTTTCTTCTCTCCGGATCAGATCCTCCATGCGGCGGAGTTTTTCTTCCAGCATCGCCATTTTTTCGCCGCCGGTGACCTTCAGCTGTCCCGACAAAGTGGAGCGGATGGCTCCCAGGAGCTTCTTGGTGGAGGCGGTCATGAAATGCCGGCTGTCCTGGGGCAGCTCGCGCCAGGTGCGAAGCAGAGAGGCGTAATTTTTAACCTTGTCTTCGGAAAACTCCCGAAGGGTCTTTACATTGGTAGCCTGCATGGCGGTGTAGACCTGGTTGATGAAAGCCTCTCGCTCCTCCGGAGCCATGGAATCCAGCCAGGATTTGATGGACTGGTCCACCACCAGACTGGTGGCGTCCACGTCATCCTCCCACTGAAATTCCGCCCCCAGAACCTGCCAGGTGTACGGGTCGTGCTGGCCCAGGCCGGAGTCGTCGCTGTGGATGACCCGGCAGTCCCCCTCGTGTTCCAGAAGCCTGCCGATGATGGAGGATTGGGGGATCAGCAGGTGAACCCGGTCCAGGATCCGGCGGTAGTTTTCCCCGTCCAGGAAGGCCCGGTCAAAGCCGGGGCCGTCGTTGCTGAACACTGCCCGGATCCGGTCCTGAAGCTCCCGCTCACATTCGGCGGCGGCGAACACCGCCAGATTGCCGCCCTTGGAGTGACCACCGATCAGCAGAGAGGCCTGGGACAGATGATCCAGATCGTTCAGGTAGCGCACCGCCTCCAGCTGGGCCGGGACCTGGGGCAGGAAGGCCATGTTGAAGTCCTCCTTCCAGCCCACCAGGGTGCTGTCCGTGCCTCGGTAGGCCACGTAGGCCAGATCCTCCGTCAGAAGGAAGGTGGTGGCGGAGAACTGGAGCTCCTGCTCGGGGCTGAACTTGCCGCCGTGACGCAGGAGGCGGATCCCGCCGAATCGGGCGCTGGCGGCGGCCAGGTGGAGCAGCTCCCGGTCCAGGGGGGAGCGGATGTGCTGCTGTTCCGGAGGCAGGGAATCAAGCCAGCGGGCGGCCTCCGCCAGGGTGCAGCCTTCGCCGGAGGCCCAGTCCGCCGCACCGTCAAAGCCGATGTAGGACAGGGAGCACAGCACCAGGTTGTCAACATAGTTGACGGGCCGCTCCGCCAGGGTCAGGTCCCCCCGCCAAATAAGATAGTCTAAAATATTTGCCATGGTGGTCCTCCTTTCGGGACAATACACCTATATTATAGCCTGTTTTACCGGAAATGGAAAGAAAAAATCCGAGTGGAGCGAGGATGCGTCAACGGGAAATACGGCACGGGGCCCGGACCGTGCAGTCTCCCACCCTGGCCCCTATGGGGTTTGGGTTGTAGTATTTGTAACATTCGTCCATTTTGTTCCCCCCTTTGGGTATGAAAAAAGCACCATGCAAATGCATGGTGCTTTTCCGTGTGTTTTTTTGCGTTTCCCGTGTGTTTTACGGGATCAGCTCCGTGATCCCCCGGGCCGTGTTGTACAGCTTCCGCATGGCGGAAAATGGAGGGCTTGGAGCAGTAGAGTATCACGAAATGTGGCATTTAAGACAGGCAGATGATCTTAGGAGCGCAGTATGGGAAATTACAAAGGAAATTTTCCCGGAATATATCAGGGAACTTTGCAAAAAGGCGAAAAGAAGACTTGATAGTATGGGAATAACAAGCTATAATGTCGGAAAAACGAGCCGATATGCTGAACAGAAGTACCTTATTGGAAGATACGACAAAGCAGAGGCGGAAATTATGGCAAAAAGGAGGAAATTATAATGGTGATTAGAGAATATCCCGAGGAAATAAAGAAACTCATGGATATTTATGAGCCATATGCCCAGAAAATTTATCACGGAGCAACTGGAGACGTTCCTCCGGATGCGATAAAGGCATACAATCAGGTTAAGGAATGGGCTTGGTTGCAAGGCCAATAAACCGGAAATGGAGTTTTCCTGCAGGTACTCCAGGCCCTTTCATGCTTATACTCCCAAGATTGCCTTCCGTAAGCTACCATTTGCATCATCTTCCACGATTTCAAACTTACCGCCGGGATGATTCGGCGATGCTATTGGTTTTGGATTCTTGGGATGATATAAATAATCTTCTCCGCTTTCGTCCACAACAGAAAGGTATCCAGTCAATTCGTCAACTCCGATTACATCATAGATATGATTATTGAAAAGACCATCAATGCCGATGTTACAACCTAAGTATCTGACTTTCATTTGTTTTTCTTCATTCCTTTCAGTTTAATTTCGCCTTGCGGAATAAATCCATCATTTTCATACCAGTGAATTACGTAATGATACTCTTTCCCCCATGCCGTCCCGGACTTTTTTGCCCACCCGCTTGCGTCACCGTATTCCGGATACGATGTGTATAATCTCCGCAAGTCTCGAATAGGCGTTGATGTTCCGGCACCCGCCATGGTGTAACCCTCTGTTGCCTCCGACATCTTGGGGACAACTCCCTTGATTTTTGGCAGGTCCACGTCTACCGTATGCGCTATCCTGGTATCCGGATTATTTATCTTCGCCGGAAGCCCAGAATTTGCTTTTATGGTAGCATCATCACGGATAAATTGCAAGTTTCTTTCTTCGGCCTCTTTTTCCTGACAAAAAAGCCGTAAGATACATTTCTGTACCTTACGGCGTAGCAAACGCCCGGATTCTAACCGAGGTTTCCGCTGTAGCGGTGTAATCACCCTATACGACTACTTGCCCTGCCTATTGTACCAAACTTTTTTACAAATGCAACTAGTTTTTTTTCTTCGGGTGTCAGATTTGCATGACCCTTTTCGCTGTCGCTTTCACTGTGATTGTAACCGTGGTGGGTATGCGGTTCTTTCCATCGTGGGAGTGGGAGAGATCTATCGTTTTACTTCACTTCGCGTTGCGGTCAAAATAAACGACCTGCAACAGAGCACCTCCGGCTCGCTGGCGCTGCTCTTTTTCGTATTGCTTTCGGTTTTCCTCGCCAAAGGCGGAGAGAGCGGGCAGAAAAAAGCCCGCAGGGCCGGGAGGGGCCTGCGGGCGGGAAAAGCAGGGAAAAGATGGGTCCAGGCGGACCAGAACGGGGTAAGGATCAGGCCCGGGCGGGGGCTTTGTCAAAGGAGGCGGTCTGCTTCCGGTAGCAGTAGACGAGATAGGCGATCTCCGCCAGGCCCGTAATGGTCCAGGAGACAATATAGAGCAGGTACAGGGCGGTGATGGTATGGAAGTGGGCGAAGACGGTATAGATCCAGATCACCCGGAACACGCAGGAGCCCAGGATGATAATGGCCGTGGGCACGCCGCTTTTGCCCAGACCCCGGGAGGCCGCCGTGGAGCAGTCCATAAAGGCGGAGAAGCCGAAGCACAGGCCCATGAGGGACAAACGCTCCATGCCGGCGGCAATGACGTCCTCTTCCTTGGCGAACAGGGACAGGAAGGCGGGGCCCGCCGCCCGGAGGGTCAGGCCCAGAACGGCGCCTATGCCGAAGGAATACAGAAGGCTGATGAGATAGCTGTCCAGGATCCGCTTTTTGTTCCGGGCGCCGTAGTTCTGGCCGATGAAGCTGCCGCAGGCGGTATAGAAGGCGGCCATGATGTCGAAGATCAGGGCGTCTGCGTTGCTGGCGGCGGCGTTGCCGGAGACCACGGCGGCGCTGAAGGAGTTGACGCCGGCCTGGACAAAGAGGTTGGCAATCTGGAAAATGGCGTATTGCAGGCCCGAGGGCAGGCTGATGGTGAGAATGGCCCGGGTCTTGGCCGGGGAAAGCCGCAGCTCCCGGAGCCGCAGGCCGTAATCTTCCCGGCTCCGCAGCAGGCTCCAAAGCACCAGGCCCGCGGAGACATACTGAGAAATGACGCTGGCAATGGCCACGCCGGCCACCGACAGCTTGCAGACGATGACGAAAAACAGGTTCAGGATCACGTTGAGGATGCCGGAGCACAGCAGGTACAAAAGGGGCTTTTTCGTGTTGCCGATGGCGCTGAACACGGCGCTGCCGAAGTTATACAGGGCTGCGGCGGGCATGGCGAAAAAGTAGATCCGCAGGTATAAAAGGGCGCCGTCCATGAGTTCGTCCTTGGTGTGAAGGATCCCCAGGGTCCACCTGGCCAGGAGCTGGCCCAGGGTCAGCAGGAGCAGGCCCCCCAGCAGACACACGATGGCGGCAGAGTGGATGGTCTCCCCCAGGGCCTGGCGGTTTTTGGAGCCGTAGTACCGGGCCACCAGCACGTTGACGCCGGTGCCCATGCCGATGAGAAAGCCGGTGTACAGGCTCACCAGAGTGGTGGTGGAGCCCACGGAGCCCAGAGGGCCGGAGCCCGCGAACCGGCCCACCACGGCCACATCGGACATATTAAAAAGGATCTGCAGCACGTTGGACAGCATGAGGGGCAGGCTGAACACCAGGATCTTCTTCCACAGGGAGCCCTGGGTCAGGTCCTTCAGATCTTGCTTCATAAAAGGGACGCTCCTTTTAGACGTAAAAATAGGCGCCGAGCCTTTGTAGGACGGCGCACAGCCAATTTTATGACAGAAAAGGCCCTTTGTCAACAGGGGTTCCGCCGGAAAACCGGGGATTTTTGCCGGGGACTTTTGGGGACCGGCTCGGGGACAGAACCGTCGTTTTGTCCCGATGGGGAACGCTTGACAGTCCGGGGTTCCTTTAGTATAATCAGGGCAAGCAAAAACCACTATAACAGATTTTAACGGAGGGTATGGTATTGAAAGGAATCATCCTGGCGGCAGGCCGCGGAACGCGGCTGTACCCCATGACGAAGCCCGTGTGCAAGCCCCTTTTGCCTGTGTATGACAAGCCCTTGATCTATTATCCCCTGACCATGCTGATCCAGGCCGGGATCTCCCAGGTGCTGGTCATTGTGCCGCCGGGAGAGACGGAGGTCTTTGCCTCCCTGCTGGGGGACGGCAGCCAAATCGGCATGTCCATCCGGTACGCCGTTCAGCCCGTGGCCCGGGGCATTGCGGACGCGCTGCTCATCGGCCGGGAGTTCGTGGGGGAGGACGACGTGTGCCTGGTGCTGGGAGACAACATCTTCTATCACGAGACCTTCGCCGAGGCCATGCGGACCGCCGCCCGGGAAAACCGGGGGGCCACCATATTCGGCTATTATGTGGAGGATCCCCGGCCCTTCGGCGTGGTGGAGCTGGACGAGCACTGCAACGCCATCTCCCTGGAGGAAAAGCCCGCCCATCCCAAGAGCAACTACATCGTGCCCGGGGTGTACTTCTACGACAACCAGGTTATGGACATTGCCGGGAACCTGACCCCCTCGGCCCGGGGAGAGCTGGAGATCACCGACGTGAATCTGGAGTATCTCCGCAGGGGGCAGCTGAAGGTCAAGACCCTGGCCCGGGGCACCAGCTGGATGGACGCCGGAACGGCGGACAGCCTATTGCAGGCCGCCAACGCCATCTGCAAGGTCCAGTCCGAGACGGGGCTCCTCATCGGCTGCATCGAGGAAGAAGCCTATAAAAACGGCTGGATCACGGCCCAGGAGCTTCGGGCGCTGGGAGAAACCGTGGGCAAGACTCTTTACGGCCGCCATTTGCAGAGCTTCAGCCAATTATATTGAGAAAAGCGCCCCCAATTTTGGGGGCGCTTGAGACTGTCGGAAATCCCAAAGGGGGGTTCGACAGGTTAGGCCCCTCCCGGATGGGAGGGGCCTTGTAAATTTTAGGGCTGGCGGCTGTCGCCGATGAAGAATACGGACAGCATGCCGGGGCCTACATGGGCGCCGGTCAGGGGCTCGTGCATGGCGATGATCAGCTCCTTGGGAGGCGCGGCCTGACGGATGCCCTCGGCCAAGGCCTCGGCATCCTGGAGGCAGTCGCCGTGGGAGATGAACACTCGCTGGGTCTCGGGGTGCTGCACCCGCTTCTGGTACAAGGCAATGATGTCCGCGATGGCCCGTTTCCGGCCCCGGGACTTGCCGCAGACCACGATATGGCCGGTCTCGTCGCCCCGGAGCAGGGGCTTGATCTGGAGAATGGTACCCACCAGGGCGGTGACGCCGGAGACGCGGCCGGTGCTCTTGAGGTGCATCAGATCGTCCACGGTGAAGAACTCGCACAGGCGGTCTCGCTCGTCCTCCAGAATAGGCAGGGCCTCCGCCAGGGTCAAGCCCTGGCTCCGCAGGTCTGAGGCCCGGCAGGCCAAAAGGCCCTCGCCGAGGCCGGCGCCCAGGGAATCCAGAATGGCAACCACCCGGTCCGGGAACTCCTCCATTAGAGACTCGGCGGCCAGATGGGCGCTGTGGACGGTGCCGCTGACGCCGGAGGACAGGCCAATGTAGAGAATGTCACGGCCCGCTTCCAGCACCGGCCGGAAGGCCTGCTGGAAGGCACCGGGGCTTAAAAGGGAGGTCTTGACCTCTGCCCGGTTCCGCATTTTATCATAAAAAGCATGGCCGTCGAAGTGGTCCGGGCTCTTTTCACACTGGATCAGCTGGCCGTCCAGGGTGTAGGAGAAGGGGATCACCTCAATGTCCAGATCCGTCAGGTATTTCTCCGGCAGGTTGCAGCCGGAATCGGAGAAAATGGTAAATGCCATAGCGCATTGCCTCCACATCTAATATTTGATATTATTATACACGGAGTGCATGGCGATGTAAAGTGAAATTTTTGTGAATATTTTGATTCCGAAAATTAGAACTTGCGATTTGAAGTAATAGTTAGTATAATACAAAAGATAAAAGAGGAGGAATGCGCCATGATGGAAGTGTCCCGGGATTACCTGGCGGCGAAGCTGCTGCACTGGGAGCAGTATATGCTGGACTATGAGCTGCCCGATTGGGAGGGGCTGCCGGATCTGGAGCTGTATATGGACCAGGTGGTGGCCCTCATCACAAGATATTTGGAGATCCTGCCCCGGGCCGGGGCCACGGACGGTGTCATCACCCCCAGCGCCATCAACAACTATGTGCGCATGCGGGTCATGCCGGCGCCGGTGCGGAAGAAATACACCCGGGTCCATCTGGCCTATCTGGTGCTGATCTGCCTGCTGAAGCAGACCCTGACCCTGGCGGAGATCCAGGTGATCCTGCCGGTGGATCTGCCGGAATCGGAGGTCCGGACCATTTATGACGGCTTCGTGTCCCGGCTCCATGATACCTCCCGGCTGTTCATCGACCAGGTGAAGGTGGAGGCCCAGGGGGTGCTGGAGCCCGGCAACACCGTGGCACCGGTGGAGACGGCGGAGGGGCTCATGCTGACCACGGCGGTGTCCTCGGTGCTGAACCGGCTGCTGGCCACCAGGCTCCTGAAGCTCCAGAGCCAGATCCGGGAGGATCCGGGCCCGGCGGCGCCTGCGGAGGAGAAAACAGAATAACGAAAACAAGGGATCCCCCGGCGAAGGCCGGGGGATCCCTGCATCAAAAGGCCTCGCAGAGTTCGCCGCCCGCAGGCGGCGAAGAAGTGGGATCATTTTTTCCGGCGGCGTGTACGTCGGAAAAAATACTGCTCAGACCGCAAGTGTGCAAATTGCCCGCCCTTGGCGGGCAATGCGTGCGCGCGGCGGGCTGCGATCTCTTTGTCGAAAAAGCCAAAAGGGTTTTTCGACAGTATAGATCCCCCGGCGAAGGCCGGGGGATCCCTGCTGCTTAATAGGGGCCCGCTAGGGCCTGGGCAATGGCCTGCATTCGGGCCCGGTCCACCTTGCACACCCGGCGGTCGTAGGTCAGAAGGCCGTTGGTCTCATCCTCCACGTCGGACAGCTGGGTATAGACGGCGGCGCAGAGGCCCCGGGCCCGGCCCGGGAGGATCTCCCGGTGGTACAGGGCTTCCAGATCGTCCATCAGGACCGCCGGATCTTCATAGGTCCGGTAACCGTAGTTTTTCGTCAGGTTGAAGCAGTGGCCCGGAATCCGGCAGGCATAGCCGCCGAACTCCGACAGCACCAGGGGAAGGGGACTTTTCCGCAGCTTTACGGGTTTGAAGTACACATGGATGCTCTCCACGTCGCTTTTTGGGCCGCGGAACCAGCCGGAGGCCGTGTCCACAAAGCGGGTGGGGTCCATTTTTTTCAGGGCTTCGTATTGGGCGGTGCCGTCAAACTGTCCCCAGCCTTCGTTGAAAACGGTCCAGTAACACACGGAGGGATGATGCTCCAGGGCGGCCACGGTCTCCGCCATAGCCTGGGAAAAGGCGGCCCGGGTCCGGGGGTCCCGGTGGAGCCCATGATCCTTCCTTCGCTGAAAGCCCAGGGTGGGCAGGGCTGTGTCCCGGAGAAAGCTGTATTTTCCATTATTTACCATATCCTGGAACACCGCCATGCCCAGCCGGTCACAGGCATAGTAGAACAGCTCCGGCTCCACTTTGATATGCTTGCGGAGGGTGTTGAAGCCCAGGTCCTTCATGGCGGCAATGTCCCGGTCGAAGCAGTGGGGGGAGGCGGGAGTGAAGATGCCGTCGCTCCAATAGCCCTGGTCCAGGACCCCGTGAAAGAAATAGGGTTTTCCGTTGAGGCACAGCCGGGGAATACCGTCTATGATTTTGGTCTCCAAGGTCCGAAGGGCGAAATAGGTCTTCACCCGGTCCCGGGCGGTTTCGATCTCCGCCTCGTACAGGTAGGGATCCTCCGGGCACCAAAACCGGGGAGCGGCCAGAGTCAGCCGGGCCCTGCCGCCGGAAATGGGGATCTCCACGGAACCGGAGGGGGCGGCGACCCGGAGCAGGCCGGTTTTAGGGCCCTGGAGCGTCAGGGTGACCCGGTTGCCGGAGACGGAAAAGCGGAGAGAGCGGATATAGTCCTCCGGCACCGCCTCCATCCATACCGTCTGCCACAGGCCGGAAACCGGGGTGTACCACATGCCGCCCCGGGCTCGCCGCTGCTTGCCGTAGGGAAAAACGCCGCCGTCCTGGGGGTCGCGGATCCGGACCACCAGAATGTTTTCCGGCCGAAGGGCCTCCGTCACGTCAAAGGAAAAGCTGTCGTAGCCGCCCCGGTGGCTGCCCAGAACGCGGCCGTTGAGGATGACCTCCGCCGCCTGGTCCGCAGCACCGAAGTGGAGGAAAAATCGGTCCCCCCGGAGGCTTTCCGGCAGGGAGAAGATTTTCCGGTAATACAGAGCCGTGCCGGGAGCGAAGGTCCGGTGGATCCCGGACAGCAGGGACTCCGGCGGGAAGGGGACCGTAATGGTCTCCGGGTACTGCTCCGGCTCCCGGCCGTCGGGGCTTTCGCAGAAGTCCCAGGGACCGTTCAGGTTGAAAAAGGAATCCCGCCGGAGACTGGGCCGGGGGTATTCCGGCCAGGGCCGGCCCTCAAGGGCCTGACCCTCCGGGGTCCAAAGGTCTGCAAAGTGTTCCATGGGGGCCTCCTTAAATCAAAACGCCGTTACAATGGTCGATCTCATGTTGGATGATCTGGGCCGTGAAGCCTGCAAAGGTGCGGAACCGCACTTTGCCGTCCGCAGTCTCGTAACGGACCTTGATTCTTCGCCAGCGGCGGCATTTCCGGGGCCCGCCCAGGTAGGACAGGCAGCTCTCCTCCGTGTCGTAGCTGTCCCAGGATTTGAGGATCTCGGGGTTATAGAGGATGAGAAGGGCCCCGTCGCAGTCAAAGCAGATGATCCTTTTGCACACGCCGATCATATTGGCGGCCATGCCCACGCAGGTTTCCCGGTGGTAGGTCAAGGTATCCAGAAGGTCCCGGCCGGTGTCCCGGTCTCCGGGATCGGCGGGCTCGGACTTCTGGGCCAGGAAAATGGGGTCATGGATCAGTTCTTTTACCATTGGAGTCCTCCTGTTCGTATTCCCGCCGGATCCACTCCATGAGTAGGCTCAGAATCCGGCGCTGTTCCTCCGGGGTCAGGGCACGGCCCCGGGGCACCCGGTACCATTTATTGAGGCAGCCCCGGCAGC
Organism: uncultured Oscillospiraceae bacterium; assembly: GCA_934589155.1. Classification (GTDB taxonomy): domain Bacteria; phylum Bacillota; class Clostridia; order Oscillospirales; family Oscillospiraceae; genus Faecousia. The sequence continues at coordinate 25,470 of CAKTNP010000028.1, forward strand.
AGCAGGCGCAGGCGTGCTGGGCCACGAAAATGGGATGGCCCCGCATGGGGGTCTGCTTGCCGTCATTGGGAAGCTCCGCCGGGGCCAGCCGGGCGGCGATGAAATCTGCCCCGTGGCGGCGTATTGTGTCCATGCCCTTGTCTCGGATGTAGGCCCGGTCCAGGTCCGTCAGGTGGAATCGACTGCGGAATCGGGAGCGCTGTAATTTCCGGAGGGCTTCGTCAATGGTGGCCATGGGACCGCCTCCTTTTTCTATTACACACTATACTAAAATTTGGCCACCGCCGCAAGAAAGGACAGGGCTTGACAGGAAAATTTCTTCCCTTTATACTGATAACAGAGGCCGGGTCTCCGGCCATTTGCAAAAGGAGCGGGGAAAAATGAAGGTTTTGCTTTTGAACGGCAGCGGACATAAAATGGGCTGCACCCATCGGGCCCTGACGGAGGTGGCCTCGGCTCTGGAAACCCAAGGGGTGGAGACGGAGATCCTGTGGCTGGGGAACGGGCCCATGCGGGACTGCATCGGCTGCGGCGGCTGTGCCAAGGGCGAGGGCTGCGTATTCCGGGACGACGCCGTCAACGAGGTCATCGAAAAGTCCAAGGGCTGCGACGGCTTCGTATTCGGCACGCCGGTGTATTACGCCCATCCCAGCGGACGGATCCTGTCCTTCCTGGATCGGCTGTTCTACGCCGGGAGCGGGGCCCTGGCCTACAAACCCGGAGCGGCGGTGGCCTCCGCCCGGCGGGCAGGCACCACGGCCAGCCTGGACGTGATCGATAAGTATTTCACCATCAACAATATGCCCGTGGTGTCCTCGGGCTACTGGAATATGGTCCACGGCAACACCCCGGAGGAGGTGGAGCAGGATCTGGAGGGCCTGCAGGTCATGCGGACCCTGGGCCGGAACATGGCATGGCTCCTCCGCTGTCTGGAAGCGGGCCGGAAGGCCGGGGTGGAGTGTCCCGTCCCGGAAAAGCGGGTCCGTACCAATTTCATCCGGTAAAGACAAAGTCCCCGGCCATGGGCCGGGGACTTAAAGCTGCCGGGAAAGCCATCCGGCTTTCCGGCAAAAGGACTGCAGTCCGCCGCGCGCAGGTAAGGCCCGCCGATGGCGGACCTTACCCACACTTGCGGCCTGAGAGGTATTTTATCCGACGTACACGCCGCCGGATAAAATGATCCCACTTCTTTGCCGCCTGCGGGCGGCAAACTCTGCGAGGCTGCCTGATAAAGGAAGTCCCCGGCCATAGCTGGGTGTACGTAAGACAGTATTGCGCTAAGATTGACGAAGCGGCACGAAACCGCATGGAGCTGATCGTGCG
>CAKTNP010000029.1 GCA_934589155.1 uncultured Oscillospiraceae bacterium
GGGCCCGGGCCGTTTCCGTATCCCGCTCCGAGGGGTACACCGCCCGGAACAGGATCTGGTCCGGCTTGGCCCCGGCCTTTTCCGCCAGCAGCAGATGGAGCCGGGTAGAGCAGGCCAAGCCGCCGCCCTCCCGGCAGATCAGCCGCAGAAGACCCAATTCGTCGGCCACGGGCACCGGGAAATACTGGCGGTATCCGGGATTCCAGGAAAAGGCCCGGCGGATCAGTGCCTGGCGCTCTGCCAGGACCCGGCCGCTGTAAACCAGCACCGGCGTGCCGTATTCCTCGGCGCAGCGCCGGAGCAGCTCCGCCGGGGCAAAGGTCTCGTCCGGCTCGTAGACTCTGTCATGGTCCATGGCTTATTTCTCCGGGCGTTGGTTTTTCCGGTACAGCTCCGCCAGGCCCTTGATCACCAGATCCCCGTCGTAGAGGATCTCCCGGCGGCACATGGGGATCACAAACCGGGCGATGCCGCCGGTGGCCAGGACCTTTACGGGATAGCCCAGCTCCTGCTCCATCCGCTCGATCATGCCGTCCAGCATACAGGCCGCCCCCAGCATAATGCCGCTGCGCATGCAGTCGATGCTGTTGCGGCCAATGGCCCGCTTGGGCCGGTCCAGCTGGATGCCGGGCAGCAGGGCCGTGCGGCTGGTCAGAGCTTCCATGGATATCTTCACGCCGGGGCACAGGCAGCCGCCGATAAAGGCGCCGTTTTTATCCAGCACCGACAGAGTGGTGGCCGTTCCCATGTCCACAATGATCAGGGGGGGCTTATGCTCCTTCAGCGCCGACACCGCCGCCACCACCAGGTCCGCGCCGGTCTGCTCCGGGCTCTCGATCTGGATGTTGAGGCCGGTCTTGATCCCCGGGCCCACCACCAAGGGAGCCTTGTGGGTCAGCTTCAGAATGGCCGTCTGAATGGAGTTCAGGACCTGGGGCACCACCGAGGAAATGATGGTCCCCTCCAGATCCCGGATCCGGACCTCATTCAGCTCCAGCATGGTCTTGATATCCACGCAGTACTGGTCCGAGGTCTTAATGGGATCCGTGGCGATCCGGGCCTCGAAGGTGATGGTCTCCCCCTCCACACAGCCCAGCACCACGTTGGTATTTCCGATGTCAATCGCCAAAATCATAGTGTGCTCCTTCCTTCTCTTCCCCCGCCGGGGTGCATATCCACGCGGTCAGGCCGCCCTCTTCCAACAGCATCCGGCCATAGGTTCCCCGGTCCGAACCGCAGGTGCCAGGGTTGAACAGCAGCACCCCCTGCTCCATCTGGCAGAAGGGGCTGTGGGTGTGGCCGAACAGGGCCACATTGGCCCCCTGCTCCCGAGCCGTCAGGCTAAGGGGCAGCAGGGTCTGCTTCACCCGCTGGAGATGGCCGTGGGTCAGGAAAAAACGGAGGCCCTGCCACCGCTCCAATCCCGACTCCGGCAGGCCCAGGAGGGCCGTGAACCGGTCGCAGTTGCCCGCCACCTGGGTCAGCGGGATCCCCGGGAACCGCTTATGGAGTTCCTCCCCGTCCCGGAAATAGTCCCCCAGATGGACGATCCGGTCCGGCGTCTCCCGGCGGACGGCCTCCTCCATCAGGGAAAGATACCCGTGGGAATCGGAAAAAATCAGCAGCTTCATACCAGGCACGTTCCCCTTCCTCCCTGCATATCCTATACGGAGAGCAGAATGATGCCATATATTATAACGCAAATCGCCCTATGCCGCAAGGGGAAATGGCGATTTGCGGGCCAGGAGGTCATACTATGCGCCAAGAGGACAGCTATCAGCTGGGAGGTTTCACCTTCCGCCCCCAGGACATTGCCCGGATCCTGGGCTCCGCCGAAGGTCGGCAGCTCATGGCACTTTTGCAGCGGGACGGAGGCGGGCGGCTCCAGGCCGCCGTACAGGCCGCCACCGCCGGGGACACCGAGGGGGCCAAGGCCGCCCTGGCGCCCCTGCTGGAGGATCCGGAGGCCCGGGAGCTCCTGCGGAAGATCGGCGGAGGGCTTTGATATGGCCGGAATGGAAGAGGTCATGGGGCAGATTCTCCAGAATCCCCAGGCCATGCAGCAGATCTTCTCCCTGGCTCAATCCCTGAACCTGGGCCAGAGCGCCGCCGGGCCTCCCGCGCCCCAAGTCCCGGCGGCTCCGGCTCCCCCAGCACCGCCTGGGGTCCCCGGCTCCCCCGCCGAGGCCGACGGCCTGTTCCGGAGCATTTTGCAGCTGGCGGGGCAATCCTCCAAGGGAGGGCCCCAGCTGGCCCTGTTTGAGGCTCTGAAGGCCTTCGTGACCCCGGACCGGGCCAAGCAGATCGACCAGGCCATTCTGGTGGCCCGGATCGCCCAAATGGCCGCCGGGGCCTTCCAGCGGATGCCCCAGGGTCCCGGGAAAGGAGGCAGCCCCCATGTATAACCGCTACGTTCCCCAGGGGGACGGCAGCTTTCAGCGCAGCACCGTGCCGGAGCCGCCCCGGCCGGTACCGCCGCCGGAAAAGCCGGTACCGCCTCCCCCGCCCATGGCGGCTCCCTCTCAGCCCGAAGTGCCGCCAGGCTCCTGCCGAGAGGGGCCGCCGGGGCCGGAGAGCTCGGAGGCCCAGCGGTTTCTGGCCCGGCTCCTGCCCCGGAACATGGACACCGGGGATCTTCTCATGCTGCTGATCCTCCTGCTGCTTCTGAACGACGGCAGCAGCGAGGCCCCGCCGGCCCTGCTGACCCTGGCACTGTATTTCCTCCTGAAGCCGGAGGAGGGCTGCGGTACATAACGAAATGCAGGAATCGCCCGCCGATCGCGGGCCCTTCCTACAAGGCAGAAAAAGCGCCCCGGCTGTGCCGGGGCGCATGGCGTATCAGACGCCTCGCAGAGTTTGCCGCCCGCAGGCGGCAAATAAAATAAGGATCATTTTCACCGGCGGCGTGTACGTCGGTGAAAATACAGCTCAGGCCGCAAGTGTGCAAACGGTCCGCCAGGGGGCGGACCGTGAGTGCGCGCGGCGGACTGCAAGCTCCTTGCCGGGAAAGCCCTTGGGCTTTTTCGGCAGATAAAGCGCCCCGGCTGTGCCGGGGCGCTTTGGGTTAAGCCTGAAAATCTTCCGGACGCCGGTCCGTTTTGCCGAAGTGCCACAGGATTCCTCTGCGGATCCGGTCGCAGGCGTTTCCGTCGCCGTAGGGGTTCACGGCATGGGCCATGGCGGCATAGGCGCCGGGATTTTCCAGCAGCTCCTCCGCCATGGTAAGGACCCGATCCCGGTCCGTGCCCGCCAGCTTGGCGGTGCCGGCGGCAATGGCCTCGGGCCGCTCCGTCTCCCGGCGCAGGACCAAAACGGGCTTGCCCATGGCGGGTGCCTCCTCCTGAAGGCCCCCGGAGTCCGTCATGACGAAGAAGCTCCGGGCCATCAGATTGTGCATCTCCTCCACATTCACGGGGGGAATCAGGTGGACCCGGGGCAGGTCCCCCAGATTCCGCCGGGCGCACTCCTGGACCACGGGGCTCAGGTGAACGGGGTACACCACCTCGATCTCCGGGTGGCGCTCCACCAGACTGTGGACGGCGGCCATGATGCTCTCCATGGGCTCCCCGTAGTTCTCCCTCCGGTGGCAGGTCAGGGTAATGATCTTTTTCCCTGCAAAGTCCAGCTTATTGAGCTCCGGGGTGGAGAACACGTAATCCGGCCGCACGGTGGTCTTCATGGCGTCGATCACCGTGTTGCCTGTAATGAAAATCTCCCCCCGGATGGCCTCCTTTCGGAGGTTCTCCGCGTTGGCCTTGGTGGGAGAAAAATGCAGCTCCGCAATGTCGCCCACCAGGGTCCGGTTCATTTCCTCCGGGAAGGGGGAATACCTGTCATAGGTCCGGAGGCCGGCCTCCACATGGCCCACGGGAACCTTGTGGTAAAAGGCCGCCAGGGCCCCGGCAAAGGTGGTGGAGGTATCGCCGTGGACCAGGATCAGGTCCGGCCGCACCCCCTCGATCACCCCGTCCATGCCCAGCAAGGTCCTGGTCGTGATGGAGGACAGGGTCTGCTTTTCCTGCATGATGGCAAGATCATAGTCCGCCTTCAGCCGGAATATCTCCATGACGGAGTCCAGCATCTGGCGGTGCTGGCCCGTCAGACAGCAGATGCTCTCAAAATTGGGATCGGCCGCCAGAGCCTTGACCAGGGGGGCCATTTTAATGGCCTCGGGCCGGGTGCCGAATACGGACATTACCTTAATTTTCTCCACTGGGCACACTCTCTTTCTCCGGCTCCGGGGCGTCGGTCTCCGCCGGTTCCTCCTGCCGGTGTCTGCCGCCCCGGAAGATCACATTCAAGCCCAGGGCCCCAACCACGAACACGGCGCCGATGAGGATCAGCGCCCGGACCTCGCCGGAGGAGGTCAGCACCACCGCCGTCAGACCCAGGATGGCCGTCAGGAAATAGGTGATGGCCACGGCCTGCTTCTGGGAAAAGCCCATGTCGATGAGCCGGTGGTGGATATGGCCCCGGTCGGCCTTCATGGGATTCTGGCCCTTGGCCAGGCGGCGGATCACCGCGAAGCAAATGTCAAAAATGGGGATGCCCAGGATCAGGAACGGCACCGCAAAGGAAATGATGGCGTAGAGCTTGAACATTCCCTGAATGGACATGGTGGCCAGGATAAAGCCCAGGAAAGCCGAGCCCGTGTCCCCCATGAAGATCTTGGCGGGGTTGAAGTTGTAGGGAATGAAGCCCAGGCAGGCCCCCAGCAGGATCATCATAATAAGGGCAATGTTGGGCTCCGCCACCAAAAGGGCTATGACCAGCAGGGTGGCGGAGGAAATGGCGGACACACCCACCGCCAGGCCGTCCAAACCATCGATGAAGTTCACGGCGTTGGTAATGGCCACGATCCAGATCACGGTCACGGGGCCTGACCAGGCCCCCAGATCCAGATACCGCTGACTGCTTGTCAGAATGGGGTTGGAAAGATACTGGATCCGGCAGCCGTGGCTTACCACCACACAAGCCGCCAGAATCTGGACGATGAATTTGGGAACGGCCTTCAGGGTCATGATGTCATCCATGACGCCGATGACCACGATCATCACCGCCCCCATCAGAATGCCCTGGATCTGATAGTCTACCTCCGCAAAGATCAGAACGCACAGAATGAAGGAGGTGGCGATGGCCAGGCCCCCCAGCCGGGGAATGGGCACCTTGTGCATCCGGCGGTTGTCCTTGGGCACATCAACGGCTCCCACCCGAATGGCCAGGTTCTTCACCAGAGGCGTAGCCGCAAAGGACACGCCTGCAGAGGCCGCCAGGGCCAGCAGCATCAGGCCCCAGAAGGGTATATTAAAGTTCATAGGTTTCCCCCTGTCTCTGTCTCCGGGCCGGCATGGCGGCCCGTGGGAAAGCAGCCGTTACCGGGCCACGAAGCCCACCTTTTTGTAAACCTTCCGCAAGGTCTTTTCGGCCACGTAACCGGCCCGCTCCGCGCCGCTGCGGCAGACGTCCTGCAGATAGGCCTTGTCCTTCAGCAGCCGCTGGGCCTCCTCCCGAATGGGGCGGAGGGTCTCCACCACGGTCTCGCCTACGGTGGTTTTGAAGGTGCCGTAGCCCTGACCGGCGAACTCGGACTCGATCTCCGCAAAGCTCTTGCCGGTGCAGGCAGCGTAAATGCTCATGAGATTACTGACGCCCGGCTTGTTCTCCCGGTCGAAGCGGACGCAGGTCTCGCTGTCCGTAATGGCCCGCTTGAAGGCCCGCATGATGGTCTCCGGGCTGTCCATGACCAGGACCCGGCCCGTGTCCTCGTTCTCGGACTTGGACATTTTTGCGGTGGGATTGGTCAGGCTCATGATCCGGGCGCCCACCTTGGGCACGTAGGGCTCCGGCAGCTTGAACACGTCGCCGTAAATGCCGTTGAACCGCCGGGCGATGGTGTGGGTCAGCTCCACGTGCTGCTTCTGATCCTCGCCCACGGGGACAAAGTCCGGCTGGTACAGCAGGATGTCCGCCGCCATGAGGGAGGGATAGGTAAACAGGCCGCCGTTGATATTGTCGGCATTTTTCGCGCTTTTATCCTTGAACTGGGTCATACGGCTGAGTTCGCCGAACATGGCGTAGCAGTTCAGCACCCAGCCCAACTCCGCGTGCTGGTGCACATGGCTCTGGATGAACAGTACGTTCTTCTCCGGGTCCAGGCCGCAGGCGATGTACTGAGCCAGCTGCTCCATGGTCCGGCGGCGCAGGTCCGCGGGATCCTGCCGCACGGTAATGGCGTGCAGATCCGCCATGAAGTAAAAGCACTCATATTCCTTGGCCAGCTCCGCCCAGTTCTTCACGGCGCCCAGATAGGACCCCAGGGTCAGATCACCGGAGGGCTTGATGCCCGAAAGCATTCTTTTTTTGACAACAGCAGTTTCTTCCATGGAAATTCCTCTTTTCCCATTCGATCTTATAGGGTATTTTACCATATTCCGCATCGTATGGCAAGGTTCTGCGGCGGATTTTCCGGCTCAAATGGAAATTGGCCATGGGAAATTGACTTTGCCCGGGAGAAATGGTATATTTACAGAAAAACAAGAACAAAGAGGTAAGGCTTTATGGATACCCATATGCTTGCAAATCTGCTGTTTCCCCAGGTAACGGACACCCCGGAGGATCTGGAGGCCCGCTATCCTGTCCGAGATCTCCCCGAAGGGGCCGTGGTCACCCGCATGGCCCCCAGCCCCACGGGCTTTGTCCACCTGGGCAACCTGGTCCAGGGTCTGGTGTCCGAGCGCATGGCCCACCAGTCCGGCGGCGTGCTGTTTCTCCGGGTGGAGGACACCGACGCCAAGCGGGAGGTCCCCGGGGCTGTGGAGGTGCTGATCGAGACTCTGAAGCACTACGGCATCCATTTTGACGAGGGCGCCACCATGGACGGAGATTCCGGCAATTACGGTCCCTACCGCCAGCGTCAGCGGGCGGCCATTTACCACGTCTACGCCAAGAAGCTGGTGGAGGAGGGCCTGGCCTATCCCTGCTTCTGCACCGAGGAGGAGCTGACGAAGATGCGGGAGGCCCAGGAGGCCCGGAAGGAGAACTTCGGCTACTACGGCAGCTACGCCGTCTGGCGGGACCGGCCCCTGGAGGACGTTCAGGCCGCCCTGGACGCTGGCAAGCCCTGGGTCCTGCGGTTCCGCTCCACCGGCTCCATCGCCAACAAATTCAAGTACAACGACCTGGTGAAGGGCGAGCTCACCGTAACGGAAAACGACATTGACCAGGTCCTTCTGAAATCCGACGGCATCCCCACCTATCACTTCGCCCACGCCGTAGACGATCACCTGATGCGGACCACCCACGTGGTCCGGGGCGACGAGTGGCTGCCCAGCCTGCCCTTCCACATCCAGCTGTTCAAGGCCCTGGGCTTCAAGCTGCCCAAGTATGTGCACATCGGGCCTCTGATGAAAATGGACGGAGCCTCCAAGCGGAAGCTGTCCAAGCGGAAGGATCCGGAGCTGGCCCTGACCTACTACAAGGCCGAGGGCTTCCCCGTCTCCGCCGTGTATGAGTACGTCATGACCCTCCTGAACTCCAACTATGAGGACTGGCGCCGGGCCAACCCCTCCGCCCCCGCCACGGACTTCAAATTCTCCCCCAAGAAGCTGAATCCCGCCGGGGCTCTCTTCGACTATGCCAAACTTCTGGACGTATCCAAGAACGAGATCGCCCGGATGAGCGCCCGGCAGGTCTACGACGGAGCCCTGGAGTACGCCCGGGAGTTTGACCCGGAGTTTGCCGCCCTTCTGGCCCGGGACGAGGGCTACGCCGAAACCATCCTGGCCATCGGTCGGGGCGGGAAAAAGCCCCGGAAGGACATCGCCACCTGGAAGGAAGTCCGGCACTACATGAGCTTCTTCTATGACGAACTCTTCACCCGGGAGGACACCTACCCCGAGAAGTTCGCCCCCGGCCTGATCCGCACGGCTCTGGAGCGGTTCGCCGAGGGCTACGACCCCCAGGACGACTCCGCTGCCTGGTTCGATAAAGTCAAAGCCATTACGGAGGGCCTTGGCTTTACCACGGACATGAAGGCCTACAAGCAGGACCCCACAGCCTTCCCCGGCACCGTGGCCGATGTCAGCGGCTTTCTGCGGATCGCCGTCACCGGCAGAATCAATTCCCCGGACCTGTACACGGTCATGGGGATCTTGGGTAAGGACCGGACCCTTGCCCGGATCCGCAGCGCCATGGAAGCATTGCAGTAAAGAAATCGGGCCTGGCGCTCTGCGCCAGGCCCTTTGTGAGGAAATGTATGGAGCAGCCTGAGATCATCTACCAAGACGAGGCCATTTTAGTGTGCCTGAAGCCCCAGGGGACCCTGTCCACCGACGAGCCCGGCGGGCTCCCCTCCCTGCTGCGGGGTATTCTGGGGAACGAGGCCGCCTGCGTCCGCACAGTCCACCGTCTGGACCGGGTGGTGGGGGGCCTTATGGTCCTGGCCCGGACCCCGGCGGCGGCCTCGGAACTGTCCCGGCAGATCCGGGACCGGGAATTTGACAAGGAATACCTGGCCGTGGTCCACGGCCGCCCGGAGCCCCGCCGGGGGCTCTATCGGGACCTGCTGGCCCGAAGCCGGGAGGAGCGCAAGACCTATGTGGCGGACTCCCCGGCCAAGGGGGTCCAGGAGGCGGTCCTCACCTATCGAACCCTGGACGTTCGGCTGGGGCTGAGCCTGGTGCGGATCCACCTGGAAACCGGCCGGACCCACCAGATCCGGGCCCAGTTCTCCAGCCGGGGCCTTCCCCTGGTAGGGGACCGGAAATACAGCACCCTGGACGACGGCTGCCCCATTGCCCTTTGGTCCTGCCGTCTGGCCTTCCGCCACCCGGAGACCGGGGCCCCCTGCGAATTTTTCCATCGTCCCCCGGAGATCTACCCCTGGGACGCCTTTACCACCCTGCCGGGGGAGTAGAGCCGAAAGCCCTCCGCCAGCAGGATCCCCAGATTGGCCCGGCGGCTGGTCTCGGAGCCGAAGGGCAGCCCCTCAAACCCCGGCAGGCGCCCGTCAGACACCAGCCGCTTTCCCCAATGGACCCAGATCACAAAGCCTTCCAAAGTTGGTCCCTCCCTCGTTTGCCTTTACCACAGTATAGGAAGGACATGCCCCAAATATGCCGGCACCCCGACAGACTAGTGTCTGCCGGGGTGCTTTTTTATAAGGTCTTTGCCAGGCTGCTCTGGGTCCGGTACAGGTCGGCATACATACCGCCCTGCTTTAGAAGCTCCTCATGAGTGCCCATTTCCGTGATCCTCCCGTCGGAGATCACCAGGATCCTTCCCGCATTGCGGATGGTGCTGAGCCGGTGGGCGATGATGAGGGTGGTCCGGCCCTTGGCCAGCTGGTCAAAGGCCCGCTGGATTTTGGCCTCCGTCACGCTGTCGAGAGCGGAGGTGGCCTCATCCAAGATCAGCAGCGGCGGGTTCTTCAGGAAGATCCGGGCAATGGAGATCCGCTGCTTCTGGCCGCCGGAGAGCAGGGTCCCCCGCTCCCCTACGTAGGTGTCGAAGCCCTCGGGCATTTCCATAATGTCGTCATAGATCTCCGCCTTTTTTGCGGCCTCCTCCACCTCTTCCCGGGTGGCGCCGGGCCTGCCGTAGCGAATGTTCTCAAAAATGGTATCGGCAAAGAGGAACACGTCCTGCTGGACGATACCGATGTTCTGGTGCAGGGACTTCTGAGTCACGGAGCGGACATCCTGGCCGTCGATGGAAATGGAGCCGGAGGTCACGTCATAAAACCGGGGGATCAGCTGGCACAGGGTGCTCTTGCCGCCGCCGGAGGGTCCCACGATGGCTACGGTCTCCCCGGGGGCCACCTCCAGGCTCACGTCGTGGAGCACCGCCAGATCCCCGTCATAGGCAAAGGACACGTCCTTCACGGAAATGGCACCCTTCACCTGCTCCAGGGGCTTGGCGTCGGGGGCGTCCTGCTGGGAAGGCTCCGTCCGCATCAGCTCCACGAAGCGCTTGAGCCCGGCGAAGCCGCTGGCAAAGATCTCGGAAAAGTTGGCCAGCTTCCGGATGGGATTGATGAATGACCCTGTGTACAGGGTGAAGGTCAGAAGATCCACAGCCTTCATCTGGCCCTTCATAATAAGGTATCCGCCGACGGCGATGACCACCACATTCATGCTGCATAGGAAGAACTCCAGCCAGGAGCTGAACCGGCCCATGGCCTTCTGGAACTCCCGCTTGGAGCCCTTATACTGGTCGTTGGCCCGGGAAAACCGCTGGTTCTCCACCTGTTCGTTGGCAAAGGCTTTGGCGGTGCGGATGCCCGTCAGAGAGGACTCGATCTCCGTGTTGATGTGGCCGATCTTCTGCTTCACCTCCCGGGAGGTGTTCATCATGCTCTTCCGCTGGGTGGCCACGATCACCAGGAAGATGGGGATCATAATGGCCATGACCAGAGCCAGCCGCCACTGGATGGTGAACATGACAACCAGGGCGCCGCAGATGGTGAAAAGGGAGATCAAAAGATCCTCCGGGCCGTGATGGGCCAGCTCCGTCAGGTCGAACAGGTCCGAGGTCAGACGGCTCATCATCTGGCCCGTCCGGTTCTGATCGTAAAAGTCAAAGCCCAGCTCCTGCATGTGGGCGAAGAGATCCCTGCGGATGTCCGCTTCCACCCGGATGCCGAAGGTATGGCCCCAGTAGCAGACGATGTAGTTCAGTAGGGACCGTACCACATAAGCCAGGATCACCCCGGCCATGAGGATGAAAAAAGTCCTAAACTGTTGGTTGGGGATCAGGTCATACAGGGCCCATCGGGACAGCAGCGGAAAGGCCAGGTCCACCAGGGACATGAGGACGGCGCAGCTCAGGTCCGTCAGGAACAGGCGTCTGTGGGGCTTGAAGTAGGAGAAAAAAATCCGCAGTTCACTCCTGCTTTGATAATCTTTGGTTGTCATTTCAAACGTTCCTTCTTTTTTGTTTGGTCTTATTATACCTTTTTCCCCCGAAAATCGCAAGCCCCCTCCCCCTTGCAATTTCCTCCGGGACCCGATATACTCATAGGGAAAAGGAGGAAATGCCATGGAAATTCTGTATTCGGACCGGGACATGGCAGTCTGCGTCAAGCCCCTGGGGACCAGCTCCGAGGATGGGCCCGGGTCCATGCCCTCTCTTCTGCGGGAGGCTCTGGGCGGAGAAATTTTCCCGGTCCACCGGCTGGACCTGAATGTGGGCGGCGTCATGGTCTACGCCAGAAACCGGACGGCCGCCGCCTTTCTGTCCCAGGCCGTTGCTCAGCGGCAGCTGCAAAAGGAATACCTGGCCCTGTGCCATGGATCCCCGGAGGAGAAAGGCGTCTGGGAGGACCTATTGTGGAAGGATTCCCGGAAAAACAAGGTCTACGTGGTGACCCGCCAGCGCCAGGGGGTCAAAAAGGCCAGCCTGGAATATGAGATCCTGGGCCGGGACCGGGACTGCTCCCTGGTCCGGATCCTGCTCCACACCGGAAGGTCCCACCAGATCCGGGTTCAGTTCGCCAGCCGGGGCTTTCCCCTTCTGGGGGACGGGAAATACGGCGCCCGGGACAAGGTCCCCGCCCCGGCCCTCTGGTCTTACCGGCTCACCATTCCCCGGAAAACCGGCCCGGCCCTGACCCTATCCGCCCTGCCTCAGGGCGGCGTGTGGGATCGGATTCCCCTGCCGGAGGCATAAAAAGCTCCCGCCGAACAAAGTTCGGCGGGAGCTTTGTTTACGCTTTCTCCTGGACCACGATGTTCCGGATCCAGGTGCCCCGCTTGATCATCCATGCGCCCAGAACGCATTTCACAGCCTCGGTGGCCTGGCAGCAGAAATAGACCGCCACAATGTCCATATTCGTGAAGTGGGTCAGGCAGAAGGCCAGAGGCACATTCACGAGCCACACGAAGCAGCTGTCGAAGAGCAGGGTGACCAGCACCTGGCCGCCGGACCGCAGGGTGAAATAGGTGGCGTTGGTATAGGCGGAAAGGGGCTGAATCATAACGCCCACGGTGATGAGCAGCCGGGCCAGGCTCCGGACCTGGTCCGTGGTGTTGTAGATGTTGGGGAACACCTGTCCCGTCAGACCGTAGAGCACCGCGAACACCACGCTGACCGCCACGGAGAAGGCGGACAGCTTCCGATTGGCGTCCCGAGCCTCTTCCTCCGTACCCCCGGCGCCCAGCATCCGACCCATAATAATGCCTACGGCATTGCCCATGGCCAGGAAGGACACGCTGAACACGTTCCACAGAGTATTTGTGATATTCATGGCGCCGATGACGTGCAGCCCCCGGGTGGAATAGCATTGGGACAGCACCGTCATGCCCAGGGACCACAGAAACTCGTTGATCATAAGGGGCAGGCCCTTGCGGACAATGGCCCCTGTCAGGTGGCCGGGAATCCGCATGGACCGGTAGACCCCCACAATGAAGGGATTCTTCTCGGGATTGCCGTGGGTCCAGGCCGCCAGGATCCCAAGCTCCACGAACCGGGAGATCACCGTAGCGATAGCCGCGCCGCGGACGCCCATGGCGGGGGCGCCGAAGTGGCCGAAGATCAGCACATAGTTAAAGAACAGATTCACCAGTACGGCGCCCACGCCAGCCACCATGGGCACCACGGTCTCACCCGTTTCCCGGAGGGTAGAGGCATAGACGTTGGCCAGGGCGAAGGGCACCAGGCCCCAGAGCATGACAAGAAGATACTCCCGGCCGAAGCGCAGGCTGTCGGCGGCGTCTACGGCGCTGCCCTCGCCCTTCAGATACAGACCGATGAGCTGGGGACCCTGGACCAGAAGCAGGCCGATACCCACCGCCGAAAGGAGCAGACACACCAGAATTTTGAACCGGAAGGTGTGACGGACGCCCTCCTGGTCCCCGCTGCCGCTGAACTGGGCCGTAAAAATTCCGGCTCCGGAGGCGGCGCCGAAAATGCACAGGTTGAACACGAACAAGAGCTGGTTCACAATGGCCACGCCATTCATCTGGACCGTGCCTACCTGGCCCACCATGATATTGTCCAGCATGCCCACCAGATTCGTAATGCCATTCTGGATCATAATGGGCATGGCCACCGCCAACACCATTTTATAAAACTTCTTATTCCCGATATACCGCTGTAATTTTCCCATTCTTCCAAAATCCCTCATCTTTCGCAGTTCGTTCTATTCTAGGCCATAGGCTCCCTTCTGTCAACCGATTTTTGCAAAAAATGCCGCCGGGCTAGGCCCGGCGGCATTTTTTGTTCAGGAAATCAGATCTTCTCGCCGCCGATGTACACGGCCTTCCGGCTGAAGTCGGGCCCGCAGACCACGAAATCCGCCAGCTTGCCCGGGGCGATGGAGCCGATCTCGTTCTCCATCCGCAGAGCCTTGGCCGGGTTCCAGGTGGCTGCACGGACGGCGGTCTCCGGAGCAATGCCAAAGGAGATCACGTTCTGCAGGCACCGGAACAGGTTGGTGGCAGAACCGGCGATGGTGCCGTCGTGAAGCCGGGCCACACCGCCGGACAGGGTGATCTCCTGGCCGCCCAGGGTGTACTCGCCGTCGGGCATGCCGCAGCACCGCAGGGAATCGGAGATCATGACGATCCGGTCGGGATACATCTTAAAGGCCAGCCGCACGGAGGCGGGATGGACATGGAGGCCGTCGCAGATGAGTTCGCCCTGGACATTCTCGTTCTCGGAACCGGCGGGGATCACGCCGGGCTTCCGGTGGTGGATGCTGGGCATGGCGTTGTACAGGTGGGTGATGTGAGTGGCACCGGCGTCGATGACGGCCTTGGCCTCCTCATAGGTGGCGTCGGTATGGGCAATGGACACCCGGGCCAGCTCCTTGGCTTTCTCCGTGAACTCCACGGCGCCGGGCAGCTCCGCCGCCACGTCCACGATCTTCACAAGGCCGCCGCAGTGCTCCTGAAGCTTCTTAAACGCCTCAAAGTCCGGCAGCCGCAGGTAGTCGGCGTTCTGGGCGCCTTTCTTCTTTTCGGAGAAGAAGGGGCCCTCCATCTGGATACCCGCCAGCCGGGCATGGCCGGGATGCTCGGTCTTCCGGTACTCGGCGGCGGTGCAGAAGGCCTTGTCCAGCACGTCATAGGGCAGGGTCATGGAGGCGGGAGCCACGGAGGTAATGCCGTTTCTCGCATAGTAGGCCGTCATGGTCTTGAGCCCTTCCATATCGCCGTCGGAGAAGTCGGCGCCGGAGTTGCCGTGGCTATGCACGTCAATGAGGCCGGGGATCACATAATCTCCGCCCAGGTCCACGGCGTCGGCAGGCACATTCTCTGCCAGGACCTCCTGGAATCTGCCGTTCTCCACGGAGAAGGCGCCCAGGTGGAACCGAAAGTCCTCGGTATAAATTTTCGCATTCTTATAGAACATGATAATTGCCTCTTTTCTAAGTATAGCCGTTCTAAAAATGAATTCTTTTATGCGGGCAGGCTGGCGGCAGCCACGGACTGGCCCACCCGGCGGGTCTTCTCATCGGGCAGGGTCACGCTGACCTTGGCGGCCAGCTCCGGGAACTCCGCCTTGAGGATCCGGTTGCACTCCTCCAGCAGCAGGGTGCCGCCCTCGCCGGAGGTTACCCGGCCCAGGACCAGCAAATGGCGGATGTCATAGAACATGGAGTACTGGACCACGGTATAGGCAAGGTATGCGCCGATGCTCTTGTAAATGCCCACGGGCCGGGGATCGCCGTCGGCCATGAGGCCCTGGACCAGCTTCAGCTTCTCGGCGGGGGTGGCGTCGGCAGGCAAGTCAATGCCGGCGGCAGGGGCCAGCTTGATGACGGCGTCCTGAGAGAAGTACTTGCAGCCCACGCCGAAGTCCCCGGACCACTCGTCCTGCATTGCCTGCTCGCTGAGGTCCACGGGGGCGAAAGCCAACTCGTTGAGCCAGCCCAGCACGTTCCGGTCGTTGTCCACATAGCCCACGGCCTCGCTGGTGCCCATGGCCATGCCCATGACGCAGCCGTCCTCCAGACCCATGGCACCGGCCAGGGCGGTGACGTCGCCGTCGTTGGCTACCACGATGGGCACGCCGATCTCGGCAGCGGCCCGGTCATAGATGCTCTTGACCTCTTCCCGGCGCTCCCGGGGGACCTTGATGAACAGAGAGGAAACCATGGGACTGTTGCCGATGAACACACCGGCAGAGGAAACACCGATGGCGTCCACCCGGGGCATCTTGGAGGCGGCGGTCTTGAAGGCCGCTACAATGCCGTCAAAATGATACTGGGGGTCGGACTGGGTCTTGGGATGCCAGACCACCTCCTCGGAGTACACGGGAACGCCGTCCACCACGGCGGACACCTTCCGGTCGGAGCCGCCGGCGTCAAAGCCGATGCGGCAGCCTTCCATATGGCCGCCGATGGGCAGAGAAGACTCGTTGGCCTTGGGGCAGTCCTCCAGGGCGCAGTCCACCACCTCTACGGTCTTTTCGTACACGTCCTGCATGAACTGCACGTCAAAAGCCCGGGCGCCCTGGGGGGTATAGGCCTGAGCCAGGCGCTGCGCCAGCTTGGAGCAGCCGCAGACATAGATCTTGAAACCGCCCACGGACCACAGCAGGAACTTCACATACCGCTCCACATAGCGGTAGTCTGCCTCCTCCATGTCCGGGGTGCCATAGATCTTCGTATTCCGCACGGTAACACGGCCGTCCTCCCGCTCCACAGCGATGGCCAGGGGCTTCTTGGCGTCCTTGCCGTAGGCCTGGGCCCAGATCCCAAAGGGAATATAGCCCGGATCCAGCTCCGGTCCGTTCTTCATTTCATAGTGAATTCCTAAGTATTCCATTCTTTGCTAACCTCCATTGCTATTTCAGCGGTTGGCGCTTGACGCCTCCGCCGCAATTTCTTCCATTTTTGCCCACTTCTGCTCCATATCCCAGACCAGCTTGAGCTGCGTGCGGCTGCGGTCCAGGTTGTGGCCGGCGTAGGCGGTCTTAAAGTAGTGGTCCCCGTCCAGATAATCCGTCAGGAACCGAAGCCCCACCTCCAGGGTCATGGTCCAAGCGCCCATGGGCAGCATTTTCAGCTCCATAGGGGTCAGAGTGGGGCAGGCTTTTACAAAGCCCTCCGTATAAATCCGGAACAAATCCAGGTCCACGGTCATTTTGGAAAGGTCCTTCTCATCCTCTGCTGCAGTAGCGGCGCCGAAACGGATGGAATCCCCGAAGTCGTAAGCCGCCAGGCCGGGCATCACCGTATCCAGGTCCAGAACGCACAGGGGCGTTCTGGTGTTCTCGTCCAGCAGCACGTTGTTGAGCTTGGTGTCGTTGTGGGTCACCCGCAGGGGCAGCTCCCCGGACTCCCGCATCCGCTGCAGGGTCCCGGCCCGGTCCTCCCGATCCAGAAGGAATTGAATTTCCTGCCGCACCTCGGCGGCCCGGCCCATGGGGTCCCGTTCCAGGACGCCCCGGAAGATCCGGTAGCGGTCGATGGTATTGTGGAACTCCGGGATGGTCTCCGTCAGGGTCTCCGCAGGAAAATCCGCCAGCTGGTATTGGAACTGCCCGAAAGCGATGGCACTCTGGTAGAAATCCTCCGGGGACTCCGGGGCTTCCAGGCAGAAGCCGCCCACAAAGCGGTACATCCGCCAAAACTCCCCCTGGGAATCCTCATAGCAGAAGCTGCCGTCGGCGGTGGGGATGAACTCCAAAGCGTTTTCGGGACGCTCCACCTTCTTCCGCAGGAACTCCGTCACCGCAGCGGCGTTTTCCATGAGCTTCACCGGGTCTTTGAATACGTACTTGTTGATCTTTTGCAGGATATAGATATCGCCGGTATCGGTTACGACTTTCAGTGTGTGGTTGATATGTCCATGGCCGAAAACCTCGGCCTGCACAGGCTTGCCATTGGTCAAAAATGCAAAAGCAGCTTGTTCCATAAATCCCTCCAGAATTGGTGGCGATGCGGTGCGGCGCAGCAGTTTTTCGCCGCAAAATACGCCAAAATATCGGTTGTGCCGGAAACACATACCACTTTCTATTGTATCAACTGGACCCTTAAAATGCAAATACTATTTCTACTCAATTCTGTCCAGGGAACCATTTCCGGGAAATTGGAAAAGATATAAGCAAAAATGATACACGCACTCTAAACTCAATTTTCAAAAAGTAGTGTTTTTGATAAATGTAGTAGTGAAATATATACATATAGCCAATAATACTCCAGCACTCGGCAGAGCATCCGACCCCTGTACTATCCAAAATCGCCACTGGGCCCCCTGGAGGTTCGCCCCAAAGCCTCTCCCTGGGCAGGTTTTGGTCCCATTTCCCCCGGATCGGCCCAGCCCGCCCCCGGAGCTCCGAACAGGTTTCTCCTCCACCCCGGCCTTGCTAATTTCTCCGGTCCCATGTATAATAAACAGAAAAGAAAATGATAAAGGAGCGGCGCACTCATGGACATTGCAATGGAGGTCATCGCCCGGGTCCGCAGCGATTTTCCCCAAAAATTCGGCATCCCCCGGCAGGCGGGGCTGGTGCCGGAATTAAAGGCCCGGGTAGTCTTTGAACCGGTCTATCGAAATCCGGACGCTCTGCGGGGGCTGGAGGGTTTCTCCCACATCTGGCTCCTGTGGAACTTCTCCGGCAATCCCCGGGGGACCTGGTCCCCTACGGTGCGGCCGCCCCGACTGGGCGGCAACCGGCGCATGGGGGTCTTTGCCACCCGGTCCCCCTTCCGGCCCAATCCCATCGGCCTGTCCTGCGTCCGGCTGGAGGCCCTGGACCTGGAGGGGCCTGAGGGTCCCACCCTTCTGATCTCCGGAGCGGATCTCATGGACGGCACTCCCATTTTTGACATCAAACCCTATACCCCATATGCCGACTGCCACCCGGAGGCCACCGGCGGCTTTACGGACACGGCGAGGGACTTCCTGCTCACCGTGGATTTTCCCCCGGAGCTTTTCGCCCAGGTACCGGAGGGCACCCGGGAGGGACTCCTTGGGGTCCTGCGCCACGATCCCCGGCCCTCCTATCAGCATGACCCGGACCGAATCTACGGGCTCAGCTTCGGCGGCTTCAACGTGAATTTCCGGGTGGCGGACCAAACGCTTACGGTCTGCGGTCTGGAACGGGTGTAACGTTGCAAAAAGAACGCCGAAGCGAAGGGCACTTTGCTCCGACGCGGCGGCGGGGGCGTTTGCTTTTGCGCCGGACAGCCGGATTGCCTCGTTCACCCCGCCCCGCCAACAAAATCAGCACCCCAAAGGATGTCTCACGAAGGGGTTATATGCTTTGAAAAATATCGGCATAGCGCAAGTCGGTTTTTTCAGTGGAAGGGTATGTTACACAGCAGGAAAGAAAAAACGGACCGCATTTTACAGCGGTCCGCCTCTGTTGAGATATCGCTTTGCCACAGGATATTCCTGTGTTTTTCTTCCTGCTGTCGTCTATCCTCAGCCGGGTAAGTTCACTTTCTCCTTCCACCATGAGGGGCGGCACCTGTCAGCTTGTAGGCACAGCTGCCCCTTGACAGAAAAAGAATGATATTTTCATGAGCCCTTGCTCGCTTTCGCTTCCCGCCGGATGAGCCAGCCGGTCATATCCCGCAGCGTTTCTTCCATAGGGCGCGGTTGGTATGCAAAGCACTTCGAGGCGGCATTGTGGGAGAACCGCCCGTTCGAGCCAAGAACTGCAACGGAATACGGCGTAAAGAAAAGCGGCTTTTCCGTTTTCAGGCAGCGGCGTTCATAATACGGTGCCGCAATCTTCGCAACCCCCAGAGGCAAACAGATGGAGCGGTATCTCCGCTTCGCGGCCTTTCCGATCATCTGCAGCATCTTTCGAATGGTGATATAATGTCCGGACAGAATGTATCCTTTGCCGGATTCCCCGCTTTCCGAACAGGCGATTATACCTTTTGCCACGTCCCGCACATCCACAAAATCATATCCGCCCCACACGGCAAAGGGCAATTTCCCGGCGAGAAAAGATTTTGCCATGGATGTAAAGCTTCCGCCCAACACATCGCCGGGGCCGATAATCCCGGAGGGGAAAACAATACTGACATTCAGCCCATGCTTCGCTGCGTTAAAAACCATTTCCGTTGCGGTTGCTTTGCTTTTGGCGTAATCACCGTCTACAAGCCCCGGAGAAAATACACAGTCCTCCGTGATAACACAGTTTTTCGGTTTTTCCGGTATGGCATGTACGGAGCTGACATGGATCATTTTTCCCACATGATGCTTCATACACTGCCGGACAACATTCCGTGTGCCGTCCACATTGACCTGATAGAGCCTTGAGCCGGATCTGGTGGCAACGGATATGATTCCCGCGCAGTGGATGACGCAGGTATTACTATCAGCTTCGGCAAAAAACCGGTCAAGCGAGTTCTCCTCGCATACATCGCCGATAACCCTATGAACCCCTTCCGGAAGTAAGGCTGCATAGGTATCATTCCGTAGCACAAGTGCGTCTACCCGTGCATTGCTGCGTACCAATTCATCAACAACGGTTCGACCCAGAAAGCCGGTAGCTCCGGTAACCAAATATTTGTTATACATATGGAACCCCTCCTTTGTAACTGTACGGCTGTTGATTATCTTTCATAAATCCAGTATACTAAATATAAAGAAAAAAGGAATCATCACAGTCTGTACATACGTAAGTAAAGCAACACTCTTTGTAAATATGTTGATAAACTTTGTAAACTTTTTTTGGAGGAGTTTGAATGGAAAAGCTGGACGCCCGAAAACGATATACACGGATGGTGCTCAAGCAGTCACTATTAACCTTACTAAAGGAGAAGCCGATCAATAAAATTTCGGTAAAAGAAGTATGCGAGCTGGCACAGCTGAATCGGGCAACCTTTTATGCGCATTACAGTGACTGTTTCGCATTGCTCGAAAGCATTGAGAACGAACTGATTCGTGCGTTTGAACAGTCCCTTCACTATGTCAATTCTTTTGACGTTACTGCACTTATTGAAGCAATCTACGATATGGTTGACCAGAATCAAGCGGCTTGCCGGGTCCTTATTTTCGGGAACGTAAGCTCGACTGTCTTGCAGCGAATGATTGCATTAGCCAAGGAAAACAGCATTTCTTACTGGCAGAAAGAATTGCCTAAGGCCGGAAAAACGGAACTTGAAATGATGTATACCCATCTGTCAAACGGCCTGATGCATGTTGTTGTAGAGGGCTACGATAAATATAGCAAAGAAGAAATGATCCATTTTGTCAGCCGAGTGGTAAAAGTGAGCCTTTCATTATTCAGGATGTCTCCGGCTTCTTGTTCATAACAGCCCATGTTGTCTGTTAAAACGATTCGTCTTGAAAAAACGCAAACGGTCTGCGGGAAACATAAAGCGGACCTTTTCTTGCTTTTCACATTTTGTCACACTTTCTTTTTATTTCCGTTTCAGACGAACCGGCAAACCGCGTTTGCCGCCATTGTTGCGGTATCGCTGCTCCACTTCGAGAAGTCCTGCTTTTTTTGAGGCCGGCAGCTGTCCGGCGGACGGCCGGATTGAACCCTTCGATCCCCGCTTACTACAAAGCGCCAGAAAAGGCGGCACCCCCTGCGGGGGTGCCGCCTTTTCTGGCAAAGAACCGTAATTTTGATAGAAACCCTCAAAGGGGGTGCAACTTCGGTTCAGAGGGGGGTGCAGTTCTCGATTTGAGGGGGTGCAGTTTTTCACCAACTGCACATCTGTAGGCGTAAACCAAGCGTTTAAACCGTCCCGACAAACCGGAAGTTGTCAAACAGCGTTCGTTGTTTCGCTTTGCGGCATTTTTACACACTGCTGAATCACACCTGTAACATATGT
>CAKTNP010000030.1 GCA_934589155.1 uncultured Oscillospiraceae bacterium
CGTAGCGGAGCAGCTCGGGATCTCCAAAAACACGGTCTACCTCCACCTCCGTAACTGCCTGTAACACAGGCGCGGCATCCCCCGGGGCACTGCATCATTTTTTCAAAATCAGCTTCCCATCTCGGATGGGAAGCTGATGGGAAAGGCTTCTTTTTTGATTTAAGGCAACACCGCACAATTTGCCTCCATCAAAAACAAGCGAAATCTTTTCATACTCAAGTTCTATTGATTGCGTATGCAAGATCGCCGGCTTACCCGCCCAGATACGGGTCGGAGCATCTTTCGCTGAAAATCTACCACAATTTTTCGCACCAAGAACATTATAGTAGTAAATGCATATATCCTCCTTAGAAAGTAGTAGACACAAAAGCCCCTAACCCAACCGCTGAGACGCTATTAATAATTCTGCTGTAAAAGTGGGGAAAAATCAACGAGAAACCCATAAAAAAAGAACGCAGGTCTGGAAAATCCTTCTTCCAAGCCTGCGCTCTCTTTCTGTTATATGCCTTGCTGTTCTGCGGCTTCCGGGTGACAGGATTGAGTTCGCCCCAAGTGCCACGCCTGGCCTTATTGATCTTCTGCTGTTCCTTCTTGGACAGCTTTTCATCCATTTTTATCCAACTCCTCCATGCTTGAATATGCCCGGGGAATCTTTACGGTGGTGGTCTCCTTTTCTTCGAGTAGTCGATCATTATTGATGATTACTTTATGAATTTCCCCCGTAATTAAAAAATAACGCTTCGTCAGTTTTATACTATTGACTTTGCTAACCGTGTATATGTGATGCTCTTCAACATGCCCGACCGCCGTCCACATTCTTTCTGCAAGTTTGTCGTATATAATAACATTTGCCTCTGTTGATAATTTGCTCCATTTCAAGCTGCGTTTATAGCCAATCTTAATAACGCTAACAATAGGAAAAACCACAAAAGATATAAAGAAGAACACCGCAATACTTGATGGAATGGGAATTTGTAAATCCGTGAATGGTCCTGATATCACGATAATGACCATTACGATAAACCCGGTAATAGAAACATATTGCATGACAGTAAGCGGAAAAGCCGCTTGACGGTTAAAAATTTTAGAATTAAATTCAAATTTTTTCATATTACACCTCCTGACGGAATTGCTTTTATAGGGAATAAACTTTTCCATACGGAGCCTCCTTGATTTTGCTTTTTGTAATTATAGCATGGAAAGGCAAATACTTCATCAATAATTCGTAAATTGAGTCCCCAGGCGTATCGGTCCGTTTTATGGGACCCTTATTTTTTTATAATTAGGTCATACAAAGAAAGGAGTTGACCCCTCATGGTATTTTACAGCACAAAAAGCAATGAGAAAGTATTCCACCTTCCTCACTGCAACATCGCCCGTCGTATCAAACTCACCCATAATCGCTCTGGCACACGATCCAGGCGATAATGTCCATTCGTAAACCGGATCGGTGCCTCCATGTATTTGAGCAGGATGATATACGCCATGGCGCTATGTATAAATTTCGTGGTACTTAATGGCGTGGCCGCCAGAATGAGATCCACTTCGTCGGCGTATATGTCGACCAACTCTGCGTTTGGCATATGCCTGATGGTTGCAAGATACTTTTCGGGTCCTTTTGCAGTCGGTGGAGGACCGTGCCGGCCGCCGAGGCAGGTCCCGGCGGTCTCCGGGCAAGCTCTCTCTTGACTTTCTATTCTGACGTTCTATAATTGATGTATGTACAACGATGTACCTGCAACGAAATACCACGGAGGCTTCTATGGACATTACGGAACGAAAGATCACAAAGATTGCCCGGGAGGCGGAAAAGCTGGTGCTGTTATCCCTGCGGGATGAGGGGGTGGGCACGGCGGAGATTGGCCTAATTCATGCCCTGCGCCACAATCCCGGCTGCACCCAGGCCCGGCTGGCGGAGCTGCTCCACGCGGACAAGGCCGCCATTGCCCGGCGGACCAAGAATCTGGAAGCTAAGGGCTTTCTGACCCGGCAGGACGACCCCAACGACCGGCGCAGCCAGCTGCTTTTCCCCACGGAAAAGGCGGAGGCCACGCGCTCGTCCAAGGCGGAGATCGAGTCGGCCTTTTACGAATACCTGACCTCTCACCTGTCAGAAGCGGAGGCGGAGACCTTCGCCGCCCTGCTGAACCGGCTGTACCTGGCCTCCAAGGCCGAGAGCCGCGGGGGCTTCCCCCACTTTATGAAATGATCGGGGGCGGGTCTTACCTATGAGATTGAAACGTTCCTTTTCCCCGGACCGGATCGGCTCCTATTTCCGCACGGAATGGCTGTCCCTGACCTTTGTGGCCCTTTCCGGTCTATTCTACAATGCCGGACTTCTGGCAGGACCCTGGTTCGAGGGCCGGTTGGCCCAGTGCCTTGCCGACATTCTGGGGGGCAGCGAAACGGCGGGGGGCATGGCCATGCTGGTACCGGCCTACCTCGCCGTCACCCTGCTGGTCCAGTCCGCCCGCTTTGTCAAGCGCTTTTATGTCCGTCGCTTCGCCAACAACATCAACCGCCGGATGAAGGGCATCCTGTACGCCAACCTGGTCCGGGAGAACCGGGCCTCCCTGGCGCAGGAGGGGGCCGGTGACCTGATGACCAAGGCCATCTCCGACGTGGACGACTGCGTGGAGGGTATGCGGAAATTCACCACCGAGGTCTTTGACACCGGCGCAGCCCTGGTGTGCTACGCCGTGATGCTTCTCGTCTACGACTGGCGTCTGGCCCTGCTCAGCCTGCTCTTCACCCCCGTTTCCTACGTCTGCGCCGGGGCCATGAGGCGGACCGTCCAGCGGGCCGGCGCCGCCTACAAAAAGGCCGCCGGTTCCCTCAGCGCCGCCACCCTGGACCGGGCGGAAAACGCCGTAACCTACCGAATCTATGGCTGTGAGGCCTCCCGGGCAGAAGGGTATGAGCAGGCCCTGGACCGCTATGAAAAGACCTCCGTTCGCTCCAACGTGTGGCAGTCCGCCCTTCCTCCCCTGTATCAGGCGGCCTCCGGCGCCGGGGTGCTGTTCATTCTCTGGTTCGGCGCCAAGAACGTGCTGGGCACCGGGTGGCGGCCCTGGGATATTGCGGCCTTTACCACCTTCCTCTCCTGCTTTACAAAGCTGACGGTCAAGTCCTCCAAGGTGGCCAAGCTCTTCAACTCCGTGCAGAAGGCCGATGTGTCCTGGAAACGGATCCGTCCCCTGATGAAGACCCCGGAGCCTCTGGCCCCCCTGACGGTCCCGGCGCCGGAGGACGTGACCCTGGAGGATCTTTCCTTCTCCTACGGTGGCGAGCCCATTTTCTCCGGGCTGTCCCTGACCGCCCATCCCGGCGACATGATCGGCATTACCGGCCCCGTGGCCTGCGGAAAATCCACCTTCGGCCGGGTGTTCCTCTGCGAGGGGCCCTATGGTGGCTCCCTCCGCTTCGGCGGGCGGGAGCTGTCCTCCCTCTCGCCCCGGGAGATTTCCGGCACCGTGGGCTATCTGGGCCACGATCCCGAGCTCAGCGCCGACACGGTGGAGCATAACGTCCTCTGCGGCAGCGGCGGGGACGCCGGTCCCTACCTTGCCGCCACGGCCCTTCGGGACGAGGTGTCCGCCATGGAGCACGGGGCCGATACCCTGGTGGGCAGCAGCGGCACACGGCTCTCCGGCGGCCAGGCCCAGCGGCTGGC
Source organism: uncultured Oscillospiraceae bacterium (assembly GCA_934589155.1). Taxonomy (GTDB): domain Bacteria; phylum Bacillota; class Clostridia; order Oscillospirales; family Oscillospiraceae; genus Faecousia. The sequence goes on from CAKTNP010000030.1 coordinate 3,674, forward strand.
CCTGGCCCGGGCCATGGCCCACCCCAGACCCATCATGATACTGGACGACCCCTTCTCCGCTCTGGACCGGAAGACCGAGGACGCCGTGTTCGAGGAGCTTCGAGCGTACGGAAAGGATAAGGTCATTTTCCTCATCTCCCACCGGCTGTACCACTTTCCCCGGATGGATCAGGTCCTGTTCCTGGCGGACGGAAGGGCCGCCGTGGGCACCCATGACAAGCTCATGTCCGCCGTGCCGGCGTACCGCCGGCTTTACGAGAGTCAGGCGGGAGGGGAACACTATGAAGCATAAAACCTCCGGTGTCTTTTCCGCCGTCCGCATGGCGGCGGGGACTCACCGTTTTCTCACCGCCGGGACCCTGCTCTGCGTGGCGGCCTCCGTGGGTGCCTCCCTGATCCCGCCCCTGCTGCTGGCCCGGATCATCGACCGCCTGGCCGGCGGCCTGCCCCTGACCCTGGGGGCTGTGCTCCTCTATTTCGGGAGCCTGGTGCTGGAGGGGGCCCTCTCCTCGGCCCAGGAGACCCTTCTTGTGATCTTCGGTCAGAAAATGACCCACGCTCTCCGCTCCGAAATGTCCCAGAAGCTCATCCGCCTGCCTGCGGCCACCCTGGCCGCCCAGAATCCCGGGGAGGTGGCCTCCCGGTTCTCCGGCGATGTGGACACCGTGGAGGCTCTGTTCACCTCCGGCATCATCAGCATGGTGGCCGACGCCTGCCGGATCCTGTCCATCCTGGCGGTGATCGCCGTCAAGAATACGGGCCTGGCCCTGGTGCTGCTGGTGGTTCTTCCCTTCTTCGCCCTTTTCACCCGCCATGTGCAGAAGAGAATGCTGGCCGCCCAGCTGGACAACCGAAAGGCCGTGGCCGCCGTGGCCGGCCAGGTGCCGGAGACCCTGCACAACATTCGCACCATCCGGGCCCTGGGTCTGGAATCCTACATGGAGGAGCGCTACGACCACCGCATCGGCGACAGCTACGCCGCCATGGAGCGGACCAATTTCTACGACGCCGTTTACTCCCCGGTGGTGCTGCTGCTGAACGCCGCCGTGGTGGGGGTTGTGATGCTGCTGTCCGCCTCCGGTAATGAGACCGTTCTGTCCCTCTTCGGCATGTCTGTGGGCACCTCCGTGGCCGTCATCAATTACATTTCCCGGATCTTCACCCCCATTGAAAGCCTGGGCATGGAGATCCAGACCATTCAGTCCGCCATGGCCGGCGTCAAGCGCATCGACGCCTTCCTGGACCAGCCGGAGCGGACCATTCCCCCGGAGCGGAAGGCCCCGGCCCGGGGGGACGTGGTCCTGTCCCACGTGACCTTCGGCTATGGGGAGCGGCCGGTGCTCCGGGACTTTTCCATGACCGTGAAAGAGGGCGAACAGGTCACCCTGGTGGGCCGCACCGGCGCCGGAAAGAGCACCGTGTTTCGCCTGCTGCTGGGGCTGTACCGGCCCCAGTCCGGCGCCGTCACCCTGGGCGGCGTGGATGTTTCCCAGATCACGGACCGGGAGCGCCGGGCCTGCATCGGCTGCGTGGAGCAGCATTTCTCCCGGGTGCCGGGAACGGTGCTGGACCAGATCACCCTGGGCGATCCCGGCGTCACGGCGGACATGGCCCGGCAGGCGGCCAGGCTCTCCGGCATGGACGAGGCCATCCGGGCCCTGCCCCAGGGCTACGACACTCCCTGCAACGAGGGTTTGTTCTCCCAGGGCGAGTGGCAGCTTCTGTCCATCGCCCGGGCAGCGACGGCGGATCCCGCCGTGCTTCTGCTGGACGAGATCACCGCCAACCTGGACGCGGAGACCGAGGCCCGGGTGCTGGAGGCCCTGGCCCGGGCCTCCCGGGGCCGTACGGTGCTCTCCATCTCCCACCGGATCTATGAGAACATGGGTGGCCGGACCGTGGAGCTGAAGGCCCAGGACGCCTGACCTCCACATTCAACGAAAAAAGGACGCAGGAATGTTTCCTGCGTCCTTTTTGTATCCGAAGCTCCGCCCCGGCTTTATTCGGCTTTCTCTTCCTCCGATGGAGGGCTTGCCCCCTCCGGCGGATCGTCAAAGGCCGCCTGGGCCCGGCGCTCCGCCGCCACGTGCTTCTTGTCCAGTCGCTTATACACGCTTTCCCGCAGGAGCTGATAAACCACAGAGGTCAGAGGGATGAAGAACAGCACACCCAGAACGCCCATGACATTGGCGCCCACCAAGGCCGCCAGCAGGGTCCAGATAGGCGGCAGTCCCACGGACTTGCCCACCACCCTGGGATAGATGATCTGGTTCTCGCACTGCTGCACCACCATATACACCACAAGGAACAATACCGTCCGCATAGGGTGGGTCGGGCTGTCCATCAGCACCAGGAAAGCGCCGATAACGCAGGACAGGAAGGCGCCCAGATAGGGCAGCAGGGCAAACATGGCAATAAGCACACTGATGGTGGCGGCATAGGGAAACCTAAAAATGTTCAGAACGATATAGAACAGCAGGCCCAAAATACAGGCCTCCACGCACTGGCCGGAAATAAAGCTGGCATAGGTTTTGTAGAAGATGCCCGCCACCCGCATGATCCGGTCCACCACGGAGGTTTTCACATAGGCATAGAGGATCTTGGTGCACTGGGCCCCCAGCTGCCGCTTCATGGCCAGCAGGTACAGGGCAATGACCACGCCGATGAAGAAGATGGTCAGAGAGGTGATCACCGTAGAGGCCGTGCCCACCACGGCGTTGAGCACCGTCTGGGCCCCGCCGGACAGGGTGGCGTCGTTGCTGATCTTGGTGATCAGCTGGAGAATGTCGAAATCCTCCACGAATTCCTGGATGCTGGTGGTATCCACGCCGATGCTCTGGAGCCAGGCAATAGCCTGGGGATAGAAATTCTGGACCTTGGTCCCCAGCCCCCCGAAGGAGGCCACGAACTGAGGCACCACGATGTACACGGCAAAGGCCACCACCAGCAGAGCCGCCAGCACCGTGAGGATCAGACTCACCGTGGCGTTTCGCCCGGTCTTTATGGGTCTGCCCCGGCGCTGCTGGCCCCGGGCAAAGGCCCGCTCCAGGGCGCTCATGGGGACGTTCAGCACAAAGGCCAGGCAGCCCCCGATGACCAAGGGCAGCAGCATGGTAATGACCTTCTTCAGGCCCAGAATGATCTTCTCCAGATTGTTGAGCCCGGTCCACAGACCGATGGCAAAGACGATCAGGAGCACATATTGATGAAAGCCCAGAGGCTTTTTTTCGTTCATATCCGTTCACCTGCCCCGCGGGGCTCCCTTTTTATTTTACGGCCACGGCCTCGATCTCGAACAGGCCGTCCTTGGGCAGTTTGGCCACCTCCACGCAGGATCTTGCAGGATAAGGCTCCGAGAAATGCCGGGCGTAAACCTGATTTACCGCCGCAAAATCTCCCATATCCTTCAAAAACACCGTGGTTTTTACCACATCGGCCATGGTGGCCCCGGCCTGGCGCAGCACCGCCTCCAGGCTGGTCAGGGCCCGCTCCGCCTGCCGAGCCGCGTCCCCTTTGATCTGACCGTCGGCGGGGTCTATCCCCAGCACGCCGGAGGTATAGATCACACCGTTGACCTCGACGGCCTGACAATAGGGCCCTACGGCACTGGGGGCCTGATCCGTAGAAATGATTCTCTTCATATTTTTCTCCTTTCGCCAGGGTCCTGGCAGCAGCTCTTTCTGTCATTATACATGAAAAATCCCGGCCTGGAAAGGACCGGACCGGGAATTTCATGAAAAAAATGTAAATTATTCTGCCGGAAACCCGTCGGGATGGACCACCCGGGCCCCAAGGCTGTCCACCTTCAGGGTCAGGATTCTCCAATGCCCGGCCAGGTCCCCCAGAGCCGGAGCCAGCCGCTTTTCCAGGTTTGGATCCTTGGACAGGCACAAGAGGGTGGGCCCCGCGCCGCTGATGCAGAAGCCTGCGGCACCACAGTCCCGGGCTGCCTCCTCTACCCGGTCATAGCCGTCGATCAGGCCCCTCCGGTAGTTCTGGTGGAGCCGGTCCTCCATGGCAAGGCCCAATAGCTCCTCTTCCCCCAGTTCCAGGGCCTTCAGGGTCATGGCCCCGTGGGACACGTTGAACACCGCATCCTCTAGGCTCACCCGGTCCGGCAGTGCCTCCCGGGCCCTGCGGGTACTGAGCTCAAAGTCCGGGATCAGCACCGTAAAGTGCCAGTCGGGACACAGGGCGAACTCCGCCGCCCGAGGCCCCCGCTCCGTCAGAAACGAGGCCGTAAGGCCGCCGTAAATGGCCGGGGCCAGGTTGTCGGGATGGCCCTCCAGCGGGGTGGTCACCCGCAGGAGCCCCTCCCGGTCCAGCCGCCCGCCGTGGAGGGTGCTGGCCGCCATGGCCCCCGCCGCCAGCAGGGCCGCCGAGGACCCCAGGCCCCGGGACACGGGGATATTGGTCTCCATGTGGATGTTAAGGCCCCTTACCGGCAGGCCCATGTCCTCCATGGCCGCCCGGTAGGCCTGATAGGCCAGGTTGTCCTCGTTGGCGTACCGGGGATCACAGCCGGAAAACCGAAGCCCCGCCTCCGTTTCCTCAAAGGTCAGTTCGTTATACAGCGCCAGGGCGCAGCCGAAGGAGTCGAATCCCGGCCCCAGGTTTGCCGTGGTGGCGGGCACCCGAACGGTCACTCTTCCCATGCCGCGTCCTCCCCCAGTGCCAGCACATAGTCCAGCATGTCCTCCCGGTCGATGACGTCCCGGAACCGGGCCTCTTTTCCCCGGAGCCCCGCCAGATTCTTGGGGATTGGCACCCCGGTCATCTCCCCCAGAGTCTCCATCTGCCGGAATTCGTCTCCCCGGCCGTCGCCGCCCAGGGCCTCCAGCACCGCCGCCGGGAATTTATAGGGAGATGCCGTGGACAGCACCACCATAGGCCGCCGGTCTCCCGTCTCCTCCAGATACTGCTGGGATACGTTCCAGCCCACCGCCGTGTGGGTGTCGCAGAGATACCCCCGCTTCTCCCAGACTTCTCGGATGGTGGCCTCCGTGTCTCCGTCTCCGCAGCACCCGGCCCAGAATTCCCGCTGGATCTTCTCCTTCATGTCCTCCGGCACGGTGTAGACGCCCCTGGAGACCAGCTCTTCCATGCGCTCCGCCACGAAACCGCAGCTTTCCCCGCTCATAAGATATAAAAGCCGCTCCAGGTTGGAGGACACCAGAATGTCCATGGAGGGGGACACGGTCTTGTGAAGGGGCCGCCGCCGGTCATAGACGCCGGTGCGGATGAAATCCGTCAGCACGTCGTTGGCATTGGAGGCGCAGATGAGCCGCCCCACGGGCAGTCCCAGGCACTTGGCGAAGTACCCCGCCAGGATGTCGCCGAAGTTGCCGGTAGGCACCGTGAAGTTCACCTCATCCCCCAAGGAAATTTTTCCCTGGGCCAGCAGGTCCGAATAGGCCTTGAAATAATAGGTGATCTGGGGGGCCAGCCGTCCGATGTTGATGGAGTTGGCGGAAGACAGGGCCACTCCCTTCCCCGCCAGCAGATCCTTCTCGGCGCAGGCGGCGAAGATCCGCTTCACCCCGGTCTGGGCGTCGTCAAAGTTGCCCCGGACGGCGCAGACCCGGACGTTTTTCCCGGTCTGGGTCACCATTTGGGCCTTCTGGACGGCGGAAACGCCGCCGTCGGGATAGAACACGCAGATCTTGGTGCCGGGCACATCGGCAAAGCCCGCCAGGGCCGCCTTGCCCGTGTCGCCGGAGGTGGCCGTCAGGATCAGCACCTCCTTTTCCATATGCTCCTGCCGCCGGGCGGCGGTGATGAGCTGGGGCAGCATGGACAGGGCCACATCCTTAAAGGCGGAGGTGGGTCCCCGGAACAGCTCCAGCACGTACCGGTCCCCCACGGGGACCAGGGGCGTCAGCTCCTCGGTCTCGAATTTTCCCCGGTAGGCCTTGCCCACCAGGTCCTTCATATTTTCAAAATCCGGCAGCAGGGCCTCCAGGATCCGGGCCGCCATTTCCTGTGCCGGTATGCCCATCAGCTCCCGCCAGTCAAAGCCCAGGTCCAGCCGCTCCGGCATATACAGGCCGCCGTCGGGGGCAATGCCCCGGAGCACCGCCGCGGCGGCGGAGATCTTCTCCCGGCTGCTTCTTGTGCTGTGATAATTCATGGTCCATTGCTCCAATCTTTTTTCTTGCTTTTTCTACCCTACTATGATATACTGTTCTCGCTCAAAAAGCAAGTGTTTTTCTCACAAATACATTTTGAGAAGGAAAATCCCAGAAACAGGAGTGGATCAACCATGAAAATCGGTCTTTTAGGGCTTGGGACCGTAGGCGGCGGCGTGTACACCCAACTGCTCTCCCAACCCGGTCTGGATGTGAAAGCGATCATGTGCCTTCAGGAGATTTCCCTGCCCGGCGTCACCCGGATGGGTTATGAGGAAATGCTCCGGGACCCGGAGATCGATACGATCGTAGAGGTCATGGGCGGCGAACATCCTGCCTATGAGGCCGTGAAGGCGGCCTTGTCCTCCGGCCGGAACGTGGTCTCCGCCAACAAGGCCATGATCTCCCGCCACTATCCGGAGCTGGCCGCCCTGGCCCAGGCCTCCGGCGCCGCCTTCCGCTTCACCGCTGCCGCCGGCGGCGGCATCCCCTGGCTCACTACGCTGGAGCGGACCCGGCGGGCGGACCGGCTCCTGTCCGTATCCGGCATCGTCAACGGCACCTGCAACTATATGCTGGACCGGATGGCGAACCTGGGTCTCAGCTATGACGAAGCCCTGCGGGAGGCCCAGTCCCTGGGCTATGCCGAGGCCAACCCTGCCGCCGACGTGGACGGCTGGGACACCCAGCACAAGCTGATCCTCAGCTGCTGCGTGGCCTTCGGTGCCCTGCTGGATCCATTGCAGGTCCCCGCGGCGGGCATCCGGAACATCACCGCCCGGGATATGGAGGCTTTCCGCGCCCGGGGCCTGGTATGCCGGCTCATGATGAACGGCCGGAAAACCGAAACCGGCGTGGCCGCCTTTGTGGAGCCTCAGCTGGTGCCTATGGGACAGCTGGCCGCCGGTGTTCCCCTGAACAACAACCTTATCACCCTGGAGGGGGAAAACGTAGGCATCCAGAGCTTCTACGGCCAGGGTGCCGGCCGGGCGCCCACCGCTTACAATGTGGTCCAGGACTGCATCGACGTGAGCCGGGGCGCCGGGCTCTACTGCGAAACCAGCGCCCCCTGCGCCGTGGACAACGGTGCAGTCCTGCGGCGGTACTACGTCCGGGGCCCCGTGGATCCCTTCCTGGAAGGAGTCCGGGAGGAGGACTGGGACGGCGCCGTAGTCACAAAGGCCCTTCCCGTTTCGGAGATCCACGCCTGGGCAAAGGCTCAGACGGCGCCGGTGTTCTTCGCCGCTCTGCCCGAATAAACAAAGGAGAGAATATTGTGCTGAAGGTTTTGAAATTCGGCGGCTCCTCTATGGCAGACGCCAAGCAATATGAAAAGGTCCGCTCCATCGTCCGTTCGGATCCCGCCCGCCGGGTAGTGGTGGTCTCCGCCGCCGGAAAACGGTTCAAGGACGACCATAAGATCACGGACCTATTGTATCTGTGCCACGCCCATATGAAATACGGCGTGGACTGCGGCAGTATTTTCGGCATGATCCGGGACCGGTATCTGTCCATCCGCCAGGAGCTGGGCCTCAAAACGGATCTGGAGCCGGAGCTGGACGCTCTGGAGCAGAAGCTGCGGTCCGGCAATATCACCGTGGATGAGCTGGCCTCCCGGGGTGAATATTTCTCCGCCCGGCTCATGGCAGACTACCTGGGCTTCGACTTTCTGGACGCGGCCCAGTGGATGAAGTTCCGCTTCGACGGCCAGATCGATCAGGAGGCCACCTACGGAACCCTCCGGGACCTGGCCTCCGGCCGCAGCGTGGTGCTGCCCGGCTTTTACGGGGTCATGCCCGACGGCCGAATCAAGACCTTCTCCCGGGGTGGCAGCGACATCACGGGGGCCGTGGCGGCGGCAGCCTTAGAGGCCGACGTATATGAAAACTGGACCGACGTGTCCGGCATTCTCATGGCGGACCCCCGGATCATTCCCGATCCCAAGCCCATCCGCCGGGTCACCTACGATGAGCTGCGGGAGCTGAGCTACATCGGCGCCCAGGTCCTTCACGAGGGCACCATCTTCCCCGTCCGGGAAAAGAGCATCCCCCTGAACATCCGCAACACCAACGATCCGGAGAACCCCGGCACCCTCATTATGGAATCCTTTGACGACGAAGCCGATGAAAACCAGGGCTTCATCACCGGCATCGCGGGCCGGAAGGACTTTTCCATCATCACCGTGGCCAAAAACGGCCTGTCCGGGGAGGTGGGCCAGCTCCGGCGGATCCTGGAGGTCTTCGAGGCTCACAACGTGAACATCGACTACGCCCCCAACGGCATCGACTCCGTGTCCCTGGTGGTGTCGGCGGAGAAGGTCTCCGGCTGCCTGTATTCCATGCTGGCGGAGCTGCAGAAGTCCCTGCGGCCGGACTCCATCGAGGTCACGGAAAACATTGCCATCGTGGCCGCCGTCGGCCGGAAAATGGCCTATAAGCCCGGCATCTCCGGCAAGATCTTCGCCAAGCTTGGCGAAAGCGGCATCAACATCCGCATGATCACCCAGGGACCTAACGAATTGAACATCATCGTGGGCGTGGACAACAAGGACTTTGCCGGGGCCATTCGGGTCCTGTACGATAATTTCGTTGACTAGGAGGAAAAATCATGAAAGAGTATACTGTTGCCATTCTGGGCGCCACCGGCGCCGTAGGCCAGGAAATGATGAAGGTGCTGGCGGAGCGGAATTTCCCCGTTGGGGATCTGAAGCTCCTGGCCTCCGCCCGGTCCGTGGGCAAGCGTTACAGCTTCCGGGGCCGGGACGTGGTGGTAGAGGAGGCCCGGGACGAAGCCTTCCAGGGGGTGGACATTGTCTTGGGTGCCGCCCAGAACCCCATTGCCCAGCAGTTCGCCCCGGCCATTGTGAAGGCGGGCTGCGTATTCGTGGATAATTCCAGCGCCTTCCGCATGGACCCGGAGGTCCCCCTGGTGGTCCCGGAGGTGAACCCGGAGGATGCAAAGCGCCACCATGGCATCATCTCCAATCCCAATTGCTCCACCATCATTACCATCACCGCTGTCAACGCCCTGAACTCCATCGCCCCCATAACATCCATGGTGGCCTCCACCTATCAGGCCGTGTCCGGTGCCGGCGCCGGCGGCCCCATTGAGCTCATGGAGGAGGTAGAGGCCCTGTCCCAGGGCAAGGCCGTGGCCCCCAAGGTGTTCCCCTATCAGATCGCCTTCAACCTGATCCCCCAGATCGGCAGCGAGTCCCAGGACGGCTACACCACCGAGGAAATGAAAATGCAGAATGAGGGCCGGAAGATCATGCACCTGCCGGAGCTTCTCGTGACCTGCACCTGCGTCCGGGTCCCGGTGGTCCGGAGCCACTCCATTTCCGTGTCCGTCCGCTTCGACCGCCCCGTATCCGTGGAGGAGGCCAAGACCGTGATCTCCAAGGCCCCGGGCTGCCGCCTGGTGGATGACCTGGCCAACAAGATCTACCCCATGCCCCTGGACACCTCAGACCAGGACACGGTGTTCGTGGGCCGGATCCGGAAGGACCTGACGGACCCCAACGCCATCGCCCTGTGGTGCTGCGGCGATCAGGTCCGCAAGGGCGCCGCCACCAACGCCGTCCAGATCGCGGAGCTGCTGGTAAAATAACACCAAACGATCAAATATGCCTCCGGCTCACTGCCGGAGGCATATTTTTTACTCTTTGAAATAATAGAGGTACACGTCCTCCAGGTCGGGCTCCACCCTCCGGCAGCCCTCCGCCTGGGGTCCCTGGAGCAGGGCCGGAATTTTCGCCGGTGTTTTATCTGCCGTTGATCTGGGCGGACAGGTGCATGGACAGCACCGCCAGGGAGGTGGCCATGTTCTCATACTGGACCAGAATATTTCCCGGCACGTCCAGATGGGCGGGGGCGAATGTCCACACGGCCTTGATGCCGTTGGCGATCAGCTCGTCGCAGACCCCCTGGGCCTGCTCCGCGGGCACGGTGATAATGCCCATCAGCACCTTGTGTTCCCGGCAGAACTCCCCCAGCTTGGAGATGTGGTAAATGGGCTTGCCGGATTCCATGGTACCATCCAGCTCCTGCCGCAGATCAAAGGCGGCGGCAATGTTCAGCCCGTACTCCTCAAAGCCGCTGTACCCCAGCAGGGCCCGGCCCAGCTTTCCTGCGCCGATGAGCACCGCGTCGGTGGTGTTGTTGTAGCCCAGAAAGCTCTCAATATCCGCGATCAGGCTCTCCCGCTGATAGCCCACCTTGGGCCGCCCCCCGTCGGAGACCATGGCCAGGTCCTTCCGCACCTGGACCTCCCCCATGTTCAGGGCCGCCGCCAGGGCCGTGGCGGAAATATTGGCCGGGGCGTCCTCCGGCAGTGCCTTCAAATAGGCCAGATACCCGGGCAGCCGCTTCAATACCGCCTTGGAAATTTCCTTGCGCTCCATAGGTTCCCATCCTCCGTTCCATTCCGATACTTCGTTATCGATACATTTCTTTATCGATTTTACCATATCGGAATCCGAATTGCAAGGAAAACTTCTAGGAAGTCTGCCGCAGCAGCTCCCGCCGGAGCCGCAGCATGATCCGTTTTTCCAGCCGGGAAATATAGGATTGGGAGATGCCCATCATCTCCGCCACCTCCTTCTGGGTCTTTTCCCGGCGGCCCTCCAGGCCGAAGCGCAGGACCATAATGCTCTTCTCCCGCTCCGGCAGCCGCCCCAGGGCCTCCCGCAGCAGCTGCCGGTCCACCTGGTCCTCCATGGGCCGCAGGATCATGTCCCCGTCGGTGCCCAGAATGTCCGACAGCAGCAGCTCGTTGCCGTCCCAGTCCGTGTTGATGGGCTCGTCCAGGGACACCTCCGCCTTTTGGGCGGAGATCTTTCGGATATACATGAGGATCTCGTTTTCAATGCACCGGGAGGCATAGGTGGCCAGCTTGATGTTCTTGTCGGACCGATAGGTCCCCACCGCCTTGATAAGCCCGATGGTGCCGATGGACACCAGATCCTCCAACCCGATGCCCGTGTTCTCGAACCGCCGGGCGATGTACACCACCAGCCGCAGGTTCCGCTCGATGAGGGTCCCCTTGGCAATCTCGTCCCCGGCTTCCAGCCGCGCGATCATGTCCTGCTCCTCCTGGCCTCGAAGCGGCGGCGGCAGGGTGTCGGAGCCCCCCACATAGTATAATCCCTTCTCCGGCAATAGTCCCAGATACCATAACAGCTTCCGCAGCATTTCCCCCAGCATTTATACCCCTCCCGTCAGCGCGTCATAGGTCCCGTTTTCCGTCAGTTCCGTGGGGGACAGGGCCACCAGCTCCCCCAGCCGCTCCCGGCCCGCCGTCACCCGGTCGCAGCGCAAGCCCAGCAGCAGGCCCCCCGCCTGGCCCACGGCCTGATAGGGGATCAGCCGCAGGCCCAGCCCCGGCCTTTGGAGCCGCTCCATGGCCGCCGCCGGATCTCTGAGGCTCTCCGGATCCAGCTCCGGCAGCAGCTGCCTGGCTGCCCGGGGTCCGATCACCGTCACGGCCTGTCCCGTCAGTGGGTCCTTCAAGCCGTTGCCCGTGTCCCGCAGGGCCGTGACTCGGACGGTCCGCCCCCCCAGAGTCAGGGTCAGCGGCACTCGCTCCCCCCCGGTGCCGGTTCTGGCCAGGGTCCGGCAGCCCAGGGCCAGAGCCCCCGCCCCGGCCCCCAGGGTCAGAAAGCTGAGGCAGCCCTCCTGGCGCAGGAGATACCCTCCGCCGCCTAAGGCCAGGGTCAGCCCCAGAAACAGAAGGCCCTGCCGGAACAAATGCCGCCCCGGGCCGAAGGCCAAGACCAGCATCAGCCCCAGAAACAGAAGCCGCCAGCCCAGGGTCCCCAGAAACCGGAACCCCGGCGCCAGGCAGACCCCGCCGTAGAGTCCGCCCAGCGCCGCCCCCAGGCACAGCCGCAGGCTACCCCGCCCTTTCCCCGTCAGAGCCCCGGTGCCCCACAGCAGCAGGTAGTCCGTGAGGAAATTCAGGACCGCCGTCCCGTCCGCATAGACTGTCATGTCCCTCCCCCTTTCCCGTGGATCTTGTCCCCAGTATAGCCTCCGTCCATAAAAAAAGAGGTCGCAATCCCAATCCGGGATCACGACCTGATTTTCGGAATATCCCCGGCCTTTCACCGGGAGCCGGGGCCTTTCCCCCGGCGCCGCCTGCGGAACTTCGGACCATCCGGCGGCCGGAGGCCCACCCTGTCGGAAAGTTTTTACTGGACCTTCTGCCCTTCCCGCAGGACCTCTCGCAGGTTCTTTTCCGCCTTCTGCCGGGTGATCATGACCTCATGGCCGCAGCCCAGGCACCGGAGGCGAAAGTCCATGCCCACCCGCAGGACCTTCCACTGTTTTTCCCCGCAGGGGTGGGGCTTTTTCATGACCAGAATGTCGTTTAACCGAATGTCCAAGTTCAGTCCTCCTTGCCCTTGATCCGCTCCCAATAGGCCTTTGCCGCCTGCTCCACCTTGTTTTCGCCGTACTCGTAATACCTTGTCCCCACCAGAGCATCGGGCAGATACTGCTGCCGCACCCAGTGGTTAGGGAAATCGTGGGGGTACAGATACCCCTGGTCCCGCTCCATGGTATAGGTATCGGCATGGACGTTCTGCAAATGCCGGGGAAAGTCCCCGCCCTTTCCTTTTTTTACATCCGCCAGGGCCTTATTCAGCGCCATATAGCCGGAGTTGGACTTGGGGGCCGTGGCCATGAGCACCGCCGCGTCTCCCAAAGGAATCCGGGCCTCCGGCAGGCCCAGCATGTCCGCCGCATCCACGCAGGCCTTCACAATGGGGATGATCTGGGGATAGGCCAAACCCACATCCTCGCAGGCAATGACCATGAGCCGCCGGCAGGCGGAGATCATGTCTCCCGCTTCCAGAAGTCTTGCCAGATAGTGGCAGGCGGCGTCGGGGTCGGAGCCCCGGATGGATTTCTGCAATGCCGACAGCAGGTCATAGTGGTTGTCCCCGTCCCGGTCATAGCGCATGGAGGACCGCTGGGTCACAGCCTTGGCATCGTCCATAGACAGGGCGATCTTCCCCTCCCGGACCGGGGCGGCGGAGAACAGCACCTCCACGGCGTTGATGGCCTTGCGGATGTCTCCGCCGCAGCAGGAGGCGATGTATTCCAGGGCCCCCGCCTCCGGCTCCGCCTGAACCGCCATCCGCTGCTCCAGAAAGCCCACCGCCCGCTTCACGGCCTTCAGGGCCGCCTCCGGGGTGATCTGCTTGAACTCAAAAATAGTAGACCGGCTCAGGATGGCGTTGAATACATAAAAATAAGGGTTCTCCGTGGTGGAGGCAATAAGGGTGATCTTTCCGTTTTCGATATGCTCCAACAGAGTCTGCTGCTGCTTTTTGTTAAAGGACTGGATCTCGTCCAGGTACAAAAGCACCCCGTTAGGAGCCATGAAGGTGTCCAACTCCGACACGATCTCCTTGATGTCCGCCGTGGAGGCCGTGGTGGCGTTGAGCTTGAACAGCTTCCGGTTGGTCTTTTCCGCGATAATGTTGGCCACCGTGGTCTTTCCCGTGCCGGAGGGGCCGTAGAAGATCAGGTTGGGAATGTTCCCGGAGTCGATGAGCCTGCGCAGAATGGCCCCCTCCCCCAGAATATGCTCCTGACCGTAGACCTCGTCCAGATTTTTGGGGCGGAGCAGGTCCGCCAAGGGCTGATACATTTGGTTCCCTCCTTTGGGTGTCTTTTGCCAGTATAGCACACCTTGGGCCAAAAGTCAGCCCCTTTCCCGAAATTCTCGCACGAATGTTTGTGCATTAGCACCCATTTTCATTTCCCTTTTGCCGAAACCTGTGATATGATGTAGGAAAAGAAAAGGAGGCCTTCCCATGGAGGAAAAAGTTCAGGCCATTATCGACATTTTGAAGGAGCTGTACCCGGACCCCCAGTGCGCCCTGCACTATGATAAGGATTACGAGCTCATGATCGCCGTCCGCCTGTCGGCCCAGTGCACCGACGCCAGGGTGAACCTGGTGACCCCGGAGCTGTTCCGGGAATTTCCCACCCTGGACTCTCTGGCGGAGGCCGACGTGACGAGGATCGAGGAGCTGGTCCACTCCTGCGGCTTTTACAAGCACAAGGCCCGGGACATCGTCCTGGCCTGTCAGACGCTTCGGGACCGGTACGGCCGGAAGGTCCCCGGCACCATGGAGGAGCTTTTGAAACTCCCCGGCGTGGGCCGGAAAACCGCCAACCTTCTGCTGGGGGACCTGTACAAGGCCCCGGGCAGCGTGGTCTGCGACACCCACTGCATCCGGATCGCCAACCGGCTGGGCCTGGCCCAGGGCAAGGAGCCGGAGAAGGTGGAGACCCAGCTCCGGGCCATCCTCCCCCCGGAGGAAAGCTCCGATTTCTGCCATCGGATCGTCCTCCACGGCCGGGCCCTGTGCACCGCCCGGGCGCCTAAGTGCGGCAGCTGTCCCCTAGCCCCCTACTGTACTTATTTTACGGGTCCGGAGGGCTGATTTCCTCCGGGGCAAAATCCTTTCCCTTTAAGACCACCTGCCGGATGAAGCGGAAGGTCTCCTTCTCCCCCCGGTCCTTCAGCATGGCCAGGAGGAATTTCAGCTCCCGCTTGGTCTGGGGGTGGAGCATTCTCGTCTCGTTGGCCCGCTCAAAGTATTGCAGGGGCGAGGCGTCGGTGTAGGCCTTCCCCTGATAGGTCCGGCTGGCGGCGATCCGGTCCATGACCATCTCGGCCAGATACCGCCGGGGCATGGGCACAGGCTCATAGGTCCGGGTCTTGAGATTCAGATCCGTCCAGTATTCGTAGTGGTGCCGGTTCCGGCCCTTGTGGTGCATCCAGGCCGTGGAATATCCCTTTTCCTCCCGCTCCTTGGCGTTGGGGCTCCGGGTCCCCTGGTAGTATTTGGCCCCCACCCAGAATTCCGTGGGGGAGTACTTGGACAGGTCGTGGGTCAGGCCCTGCCATACAAGGCCCACCCGAAAGCAGTTCACCATCACCAGATTCCGGTGATGGGTTATGGTTTTGAAATGGCTCCAGGGCTTCACGGCGTGCTCCCTCTTTCCCGCTGTTTTCTCTTATTCTACACCGTTTTTCCCTGTCGTGCAACCGAAAAAGCCCGAGCCTAAGGCTTGATTAATCCCTAGAAGGGCTTTTTACCGGCTGGCATCTAAAGATGCGCTGAATGATCTTTCACTTGCATCGAATGCTCCGCCGCCCGTAGGCCGTGCGCGCAGCCAGCCGCCATCTCTTTATCGGCACCACCAGATTGTACTCTCTTTGTCGGAACTGCCGAACCGCGCTCTCTTTTTATTGGAACCATCGAAAATATTTTTTGATATGTAAAACCTCCGGCTTAGCCGGAGGTTTCACCACGCCCTATAAGCCGCTATTCCCGCCCCCGCCAGGGGTGCCGATTTCTTTGGGGTGCTGTGGTGACCGATCTCGGCCGGGCCGGAGCATATGCTCCGGCCCGGTTCTTATGCCTCCGGCCCCGCCTCCAGCGCCAGCCGCAGCTTTTCCATGGCCTTTTTCTCGATCCGGGACACATAGGACCGGCTGATACCGCAGGCCTTGGCCACCTCCCGCTGGGGCAGGGCCCTGCAGCCGAAAAGGCCGTAGCGCAGAGTCAGCACCTGCCGCTCCCGGTCCGTCAGGGTCTTTTCCATGGCAAGACGGAGCTTTCCCGTCATCTCCCGGGCGCTGACCCGGTCGAACAGGTCCTCCTCGTCGCAGATCACATCCATCAGGGACAGCATGGTGCCGTCCTTCCCGGTCTCGATGCAGTCCGACAGAGACACATCCCCCGCCGTCTTTTTCTGACTGCGGAAGTGCATGAGGATCTCATTCGCTATCCTCTCCCAACGGATACATAGGTTGGTCAATGGGCGGCAAATCCGCCTCTCCATCC
>CAKTNP010000031.1 GCA_934589155.1 uncultured Oscillospiraceae bacterium
TTGAAGAACTGACGGATGGTGCCGGTCATGGCAAGACGCAGGTCGGAGTCGATGTTGATCTTGCAGACGGACAGCTCGGCAGCGTGACGCAGCTGCTCCTCGGGGATACCCACGGCGTCGGGCATCTTGCCGCCGTTCTCGTTGATCATCTTCACGTAATTCTGGGGCACGGAAGAGGAGCCGTGGAGAACGATGGGGAAGCCGGGCAGACGCTTGGAAACCTCCTCCAGCACGTCGAAGCGGAGGGGAGGCGGAACCAGGATGCCCTTCTCATTCCGGGTGCACTGGGCGGCGGTGAACTTGTAAGCGCCGTGGCTGGTGCCGATGGCGATGGCCAGAGAGTCGCAGCCGGTCTTGGACACGAACTCCTCGACCTCCTCGGGCCGGGTGTAGGAGGCAGCGCCGTGCTCCACCTTCACCTCGTCCTCGATGCCGGCCAGGGTGCCCAGCTCAGCCTCGACCACAACGCCGTGGTCATGGGCGTACTCGACGACCTTCTTGGTGATCTCGATGTTCTCGGCGAAGGGCTTGGAGGAAGCGTCGATCATAACGGAGGTGAAGCCGCCGTCGATGCAGCTCTTGCAGGTCTCAAAGTCGGGGCCGTGGTCCAGGTGCAGCACAATGGGAATCTCGGGGCACTCAATGACGGCAGCCTCCACCAGCTTCACGAGGTAGGTGTGGTTGGCGTAGGCGCGGGCGCCCTTGGACACCTGCAGGATGACGGGGGCCTTCTCCTCCCGGCATGCCTCGGTGATGCCCTGCACGATTTCCATGTTGTTGACGTTGAAAGCGCCGATGGCGTAGCCGCCGTCGTAGGCCTTCTTGAACATTTCAGT
This sequence comes from uncultured Oscillospiraceae bacterium, assembly GCA_934589155.1. Lineage (GTDB taxonomy): Bacteria > Bacillota > Clostridia > Oscillospirales > Oscillospiraceae > Faecousia. The sequence goes on from CAKTNP010000031.1 coordinate 837, forward strand.
AGATGTTACCAGAGCCATTAAAAACACTCCTTTGTTTTTTCAGGCGGCGGAGCCGCCTTTTTTCCGAGAACATTATAACACATAAATTCCTCTTTTCAATAAATTTATTTGCCATTTGTCATATTTCGTGATACAATTTCAATGATCGCTCCGGGAGCACCGGAAAAATCGTCATTTTATCCAATTTGTTATTTCAAAACCTGGAGGTAATAGAATATGTCTAACAAACCCTTGGTCGGCGCTGCCATTATCGGCCAGTCCGGCGGCCCCTCTTCCGTCATCAACTGCTCCGCCTACGGCGTCATCAAGACCGCCCTGGAGGCCGAGTGCATCACCACCGTCTACGGCGCCAACCACGGCATCCGCGGCGTGCTGGATGACAAGCTCATGATCATGGACGAGGAGGATCCCAAGGAGCTGGAGCGCCTGCTGTGGACCCCTTCCTCTGCCCTGGGTTCCTGCCGGTATAAGATCGCCGATCCCGACGTGGACGACACCGACTACAAGCGGATCCTGGAGATCTTCCAGAAGTACAACGTGCGCTACTTCTTCTACAACGGCGGCAACGACTCCATGGACACCTGCAACAAGATCTCCAAGTACATGAACAAGGTCGGCTATGAGTGCCGGGTCATGGGCGTGCCCAAGACCATCGACAACGACCTGGCCGGTACCGATCACTGCCCCGGCTTCTCCTCCGCTGCCAAGTACATCGCCACCTCCGTTATGGAAGTGTCCCGTGACTGCCAGGTGTACGACACCGGCATGATCACCATCATCGAGTGCATGGGCCGCCACGCCGGCTGGCTCACCGCCGCCGCCTCCCTGGCCAACCTGAAGGGCGACGGCCCCGACCTCATCTACCTGCCCGAGACCGACTTCGACATGGACAAGTTCGTGGCCGATGTGAAGCGGGTCTACGGCGAGAAGCACAACTGCATCGTGGCCGTGTCCGAGGGCCTGCACTATGCCGACGGCACCTTCGTGTCCGAGGCCAAGACCGCCGCTACCGACGGCTTCGGTCATGCCCAGCTGGGCGGCCTGGCCGCTCGTCTGGCCGACGTGGTGAAGGCCGCCACCGGCGCCAAGGTCCGTGGCATCGAGCTGAGCCTGCTGCAGCGCTGCGCCGCCCACTGCGCCTCCGGCACCGACATTGCCGAGAGCTTCATGTCCGGCAAGGTGGCCGTGGAGTCCGCCGTTTCTGGCATCACCGACAAGATGGTGGGCTTCAAGTGCACCCGGGACGCAAACGGCTACAAGTGCGAGCCGGAACTCTTCGACCTGAGCCTGGTGGCCAACACCGAGAAGAAGTTCCCCAAGGAGTGGATCAACGCCGAGGGCAACGGCGTCACCGCCGACTTTGTGAGCTACTGCCTGCCTCTGATTCAGGGCGAGACCGCCATGGAGAAGGAGGATGGCCTGCCCCGGTTCTGCCACCTGAAGAAGGTCTTTGCGAAATAATCCATAACGGATCTGCCGAAAGGAGCCGCCCAGAGGGCGGCTCCTTTTTTCTCTTTTCCTCCTTCCTTATATAAATGAGGCGGCGGGGATCCCTGCCGCAAAAATTGCGGAAAACCGGGAAATATAAGGGAGCCGCCGGGGATCCTGCGCCCATTCTCCCGTTCACAAAATATTTTTGCTTTTCCCCTTGACAACCCCGGCAGGCGGTTGTATAGTAGCGTTAGCACTCAGGAAGAAAGAGTGCTAAAGAGAATGTTCACCGGGGAGCCGGAGAAAGGCGGAGAAATCATGGAGCTGTCCGATCGGAAGAAAAAGGTCCTGCGTACCGTGGTGGACCTGTACATCCGCACGGCAGAGCCTGTAGGCTCCAAGGCCATTGCGGCCATGCCTGACATGGATTACTCCTCCGCCACCATCCGCAACGAGCTGGCGGAGCTGACCTCCATGGGTTACCTGGAGCAGCCCCACACCTCCGCGGGCCGGGTCCCCTCTCCCGCAGGCTACCGCCTGTATGTGGACGAACTGATGCAGAATTACCGGATCAGCCTGGACGAGGCCCAGAGCCTCAACAAGAACATGGGCCTGAAGGTGCAGGAGCTGGATAAGCTCCTGGGCCAGGTGGGAAAAATGGTCAGCCAGGCTACGGATCTGCCGGCCTACACCGTGGCAAAGCGCCAGGGCGGGGCCACGGTAAAGCGGTTTGAGCTTTTGAGCGCCGAGGCCCACAGCTTCATCCTGGTGGTGATGCTGTCCAACGAGGTGGTCAAGAACAAGCTCATCAAGCTGCCTGTCACCGTGTCCGAGGCGGATCTGAAGGTCCTGTCAGCAGTCCTCAACGCCACCCTGACGGGCCTGGGTCCCGAGGCCATCACCCCGGAGCTTCTGACCCGGATCACCGCCAACGCCGGCGCCGCCGGAAGTCTGGTCCCCATCATCGTGGACTTCGTCACCGAGCTTCTGCACCAGCAGACCGGCAGCGAGGTGTTCCTGACGGGGCAGATGAAGCTGCTGGGCCAGCCGGAATATCAGGACGTGTCCAAGGCCAAGGAGCTGCTCAGCACCCTGGACGAGGATATGATCGCCGAGCTGCCCGCCTTAGCCGACGCCCAGCAGGGCGTTCAGATCCTGGTAGGCCCCGAAAACGTGGCCAAGGAGCTGAAAGACACCTCCGTGGTCATGACCAAGTTCGACATCGGCGACGGCATGGAGGGCATGATCGGCGTGGTGGGTCCCACCCGAATGGATTACGCCAAAGTCACCGCCCGGCTGAGCTATTTTGCGGAAAGCCTGGGCCGGATGTTCGGCAAGGCCGAAGAGCCCCGGCAGGGACAGCTTCCCGCCGGCGACCCGCAGAAAACCAATGAAGAATGAACCAGGAGGCATCAACACCCATGGCGAAAAAAGATAAGAACCCCGTGACCCCGGCCCCGGCGGCCCCCGAAACGGAAACGGAACCCGTGGAGGAAGCCCAGGTCCCCGAGGCGGAGCCCCAGGCAGAGACCCAGGCAGGCCCCGATTGGGAGGCCAAGGCTCAGGAGCTCCAGGCGGCCCTGGACCGGGAGCACGATGTGAATCTTCGGCTGGCGGCGGAATACGATAACTTCCGCAAGCGCAGCCAGAAGGAAAAGGACGGTGCCTATGCCAACGGCAAGGGCGACGCCGTATTGAAGTTCCTTCCCATTTATGACAATCTGGAACGGGCCCTCCTTCAGGACACCGCCGACGCGGCCTACAAAAAGGGCGTGGAAATGACCATGACGGAGCTGCAGAAGATCCTGACAGGCCTTGGCATTACGGTGTTCGGCGAGGCCGGCGAGGCCTTCGACCCCAACCTGCACAACGCCGTCATGCACACCCAGGACGAAAGCCTTGGGGAGAACGTCATTGCCCAGGTATTCCAGAAAGGCTTCCGGGACGGCGATAAGGTCATTCGCTTCGCCATGGTCCAGGTGGCCAACTGATCCCCACGTGGGGCTTTGATCTCGTAAAAATTTTTACAGTATATATTGGAGGAAACAACTATGAGCAAGATTATTGGTATCGATCTTGGTACGACCAATTCCTGTGTTGCCGTGCTGGAAGGCGGCGAACCCGTCGTCATCGCCAACGCCGAAGGCAACCGCACCACCCCTTCCGTGGTGGCATTTTCCAAAACCGGTGAGCGCATGGTGGGCCAGGTGGCAAAGCGCCAGGCCGTGACCAACGCCGACCGCACCGTGGCCTCCATCAAGCGCCACATGGGCACCGATTACAAGGTGGAGATCGACGGTAAGAAGTACACCCCTCAGGAGATCTCCGCAATGATCCTCCAGAAGCTGAAGGCCGACGCCGAGGCTTATCTGGGCCAGCCCGTTACCGAGGCTGTCATCACCGTTCCCGCTTACTTCTCCGACTCTCAGCGGCAGGCCACCAAGGACGCCGGTAAGATCGCCGGTCTGGACGTAAAGCGGATCATCAACGAGCCTACTGCCGCCGCCCTGGCCTATGGCCTGGACAAGGAGAGCGAGCAGAAGATCATGGTCTACGACCTGGGCGGCGGCACCTTCGATGTGTCCATCCTGGACATTGGCGACGGCGTCATCGAGGTTCTGGCCACTGCCGGCGACACCCATCTGGGCGGCGACGACTTCGACCAGCGGATCATGGACTACATGGTCTCCGAGTTCAAGAAGGCCGAGGGCATTGACCTGTCCGGCGACCGGGTGGCTATGCAGCGTCTGAAGGAAGCCGCCGAGAAGGCCAAGATCGAGCTGTCCGGCGTGACCTCCACCAACATCAACCTGCCTTATATTACTGCCGACGCCACCGGCCCCAAGCACTTGGATGTGACTCTGACCCGGGCCAAGTTCAACGAGCTCACCGCCGATCTGGTGGAGCGGACCATGGGTCCTGTGCGCCAGGCTATGAGCGACGCCGGTCTGAAGCCCAGCGATCTGCATAAGGTCCTGCTGGTAGGCGGCTCCACCCGGATCCCCGCCGTTCAGGAGGCCGTGAAGAAAATCACCGGCTCCGAGGGCTTCAAGGGGATCAACCCCGATGAGTGCGTGGCCGTAGGCGCTGCCATTCAGGGCGGCGTGCTGGGCGGCGACGTGAAGGACATCCTGCTGCTGGATGTGACGCCTCTGTCCCTGGGCATTGAGACCATGGGCGGCGTGTTCACCCGTCTGATCGACCGGAACACCACCATCCCCACCAAGAAGAGCCAGATCTTCTCCACCGCCGCCGACGGCCAGACCTCCGTTGAGGTCCACGTGCTCCAGGGCGAGCGGGAAATGGCTGCCGATAACAAGACTCTGGGCCGGTTCCAGCTGACGGGCATCGCTCCCGCTCCCCGGGGCGTGCCGCAGATTGAGGTCACCTTCGACATCGATGCCAACGGCATCGTGAAGGTCTCCGCCAAGGATCTGGGCACCGGCAAGGAGCAGAACATCTCCATCACCGCCTCCACCAACCTGTCCAAGGACGACATCGACAAGGCCGTGAAGGAGGCCGAGCAGTACGCCGCCGAGGATAAGGCCCGGAAGGACGCCGTGGACGCTCACAACAACGCCGACGCCGTGATCTACCAGAGCGAAAAGGCTCTGTCCGATCTGGGCGACAAGGTCTCCGACAGCGAGAAGGCCCCCGTTCAGGCCGCTATCGAGAAGCTGAAGGAAGCCAACAAGGGCAACGACGTGGAGGCCATCAAGGCCGCCACCGACGAGTGCCAGAAGGCCTTCTACGCCATCTCCGAGAAGCTCTATAAGAACGCCGCGCCTCAGGACGGCGGCGCCCAGGGCGGCACCCAGGGCAACACCGGTGCTCAGGGCGGCGACGACGGCGTGGTGGATGCCGACTACGAGGAAGTCAAGGACTAAACCATAGTTCCGCAGCATGGGGACGGCGCAGCAGCCGTCCCCTATTGCGGTATTGTCCGGGATTCCCCGGAGCTCGAGGTGAATAAGTATGGCAGAAAACAAGCGTGACTATTATGAGGTGCTGGGCGTCGATAAAAACGCCAGCGCCGACGATATTAAAAAGGCCTACCGGAAAAAGGCCCTCCAGTACCATCCGGATCGGAATCCCGGGGATAAGGAGGCCGAGGCCAAGTTCAAGGAATGCAACGAGGCCTATGAGGTCCTGTCCAACTCCGAAAAGAAGGCCCTGTACGATCAGTACGGCTTTGCCGGCGTAGATCCCAACTTCAACCCCAACGCCGGTTTCGGCGGCGGCTTTGGCGGGGGCGGCTTCGGCGGCTTTGACGACCTGGGGGACATTTTCGGCAGCATTTTCGGCGGCGGCAGCGGCCGCAGGGCCAACCCCAACGGTCCCCGTCGGGGCGAAAACATCGGCGCCCAGCTGGAGATCACCTTTGAGGAGGCGGCCTTCGGCACCGAGAAGGAGGTCTCCGTCTCCCGGGTGGAGGACTGCCCCAGGTGCTCCGGCACCGGCTGTGCCGACGGGACCCAGCCCGAGACCTGCCCCAACTGCGGCGGCTCCGGTCAGGTCCGCACCACTCAGAATTTCATGGGCATGACCATGCAGTCCACGGCAGCCTGTCCCAAGTGCGGCGGCCGTGGCAAGATCATCAAGACGCCCTGCTCCACCTGTAAGGGCAAGGGCAAGGTCCGCCACACTCAGAAAATCAAGGTTAAGATCCCCGCAGGTGTAGACGAGGGCCAGACGGTCCGGGTCCGGGGCGAGGGCAGCGCCGGTGCCAACGGCGGCCCTGCCGGAGACCTGTTGGTGGAGATCTACATCAAGGACCATCCCCTGTTCCAGCGGGACGGGGTGAACGTGCTGTGCGAAATGCCCATTACCTTCACCCAGGCGGCCCTGGGCGCGGAGATCGAGGTCCCCACCCTGGACGGCCGGGTCCGCTACACCGTGCCCGAGGGCACCCAGACCGGCACCACCTTCCGGCTCCGGGGCAAGGGTATTCCCTATGTCAACAGCAAGACCCGGGGCGACCAGCTGGTCACCGTGGTGGTGGAGACCCCCACGAAGCTGACCCGGGAGCAGAAGGACCTGCTGCGGAAGCTGGACGAAAACGCCAAGGGCGAGTCCCAGCCGAAGATCTCTCGTTTTTTTGAGAAATTGAAGCAGAACTTCGACAAATAAATTTGCGCTTCCAGAAAAAAGGCCCCGGGATCTCCCGGGGCCTTTGCGTATCAAGGACCAAAGCCTTCCTAATACAGCAGGCGCTCCGGCAGCGAAAGCTGCCGGAGCGCCTGTTCGTTTTGTCTCAGCCCTGGGGCATAGGAGCGGCGGTGGGCTCCTGGGTGTTCTCCACCGGGTCCTGCTTCATCTGCTTTACGTCGACGATCAGATGCTTGGGACAGACCTTGGCACACAGGCCGCAGGAATCGCACTTGTCATAGTCGATGGTGGCCAGGAAGGAATCCACGTGGATGGCCCCCTTGGGACAGATCTTCTGACACAGGCCGCAGCCCACACAGCCGTTGTCGCAGCCCCGGAGGGTCACGGCGCCCTTGGCGGTGGAGGCGCAGGCCAGGATCACGTTGGTGCCGTAGTTCACGGGAACGATCAGATGCCGGGGGCACTGGGCGGCACAGCTGAGGCAGCCCACGCACTTTTCGGGGTCCACCTTGGCCACGCCGTCTACCACATGGATGGCATCGTACTTACAAGCCTTGGTACAGTTGCCGAAGCCCAGGCAGCCGAACTTACAGATCAGGGGGCCGCTGCCCGCCACCTTGGTGGCCGCCAGGCAGTCGTGGATGCCCTCATAGGCGCCCCGCTGCCGGGCCTGGGTGCCGGAACAGCGAACCAGCGCCACCTTCCGCGCCACCTTTTCGGCCTTGACGCCCATGATCTCCGCCATTTTTTCCGCCGCGGCGTCACCGCCGGAGGCGCATTTTCCCACCGGAGCCTTGCCCTCCAGCACCGCCTGGGCATAGGCGGCACAGCCGGAGAAGCCGCAGCCGCCGCAGTTGGCCCCGGGCAGAGCCTCGATCAGCTGATCCAGCCTGGGATCGGTCTTTACATAAAACACCCGGGACGCAATAGCCAGCACCAGGCCGAAAAGCAGACCCATGCCGCCCAAAACCAGAATTGCGATTAAAATCGGATCCATTTTCCACCCCTCCTCAGAAGATCTTCAGGCCCGAGAAGCCCATAAAGGCCAGGGCCAGAAGGCCCGCGGAAATGAGGGCGATGGGGAAGCCCTCAAAGCTCTTGGGGCACTCGTTATCCGCCGTCCGCTCCCGAACCGAGGCAAACAGTACAATGGCCAGGGTGAAGCCCAGTCCTCCCGTGACGCCGTAGACCACGGACTCCAGGAAATTGTAGCCCTCCTGAATGTTCAGCAGCGCCACGCCCAATACAGCGCAATTGGTGGTAATGAGGGGCAGGTAAATGCCCAATGCCTGGTACAGGGCCGGAACGCTCTTCTTCAGAAACATCTCCACCACCTGGACGATGGCGGCAATGACCAGGATAAAGGCCACGGTCTGCATGTATTTGAGGTTCAGGGGCAGCAGGATGTACTCATTCACCGCCCAGGTGGCGGCGGAGGCCAGGCCCATGACAAAGGTCACGGACAGGCCCATGCCCACGGCGGTATCCATCTTTTTGGACACGCCCATAAAGGGGCAGATGCCCATGAACTTCACCAGAATGAAGTTGTTCATGAGGATCGCCCCCAGGGCGATCTCCAAAATCTTCGTCAGATTCATTTCGCGGCCTCCTTTTCCTTCTCATGGTTCTCCATCCGGGCCTTCAGCCATTGAGAAGCGGCGATGAGGCAGCCCAGGGTCAGAAATCCGCCGAAGGGCATGATGAGCAGCATGGCGGGGTACTGGCTGGGCAGGATCCTGATCCCCTCGCCGCCGTTGAGGAGCCCCGCGCCGAAGGTACCGCTGCCCAGAAATTCCCGGACAATACACATGATGGTCAGGGCCAGGGTGTAGCCGATTCCCTGGCACAGGCCGTCCACCGCCGAGGCCAGGACTCCGTTCTTGGAGGCGAAGGCCTCCGCCCGGCCCAGGATGATGCAGTTCACCACGATCAGGGGGATGAACACGCCCAGGCTTTCGGACAGGTCGGGAAGATAGGCCTGGAGCAGCAGATCCACAATGGTCACAAAGCCCGCGATAATGGTAATGTAGGCCGCAATGCGGATGCTGCCGGGGATCACCTTTCGCAGGAGGGAAATGATCACGTTGGAGCAGATCAGAATCAATGTCACGGACAGGCCCATGCCCAGACCGTTGAATAAGGTAGTGGTGATGGCCATGGTGGAGCACATGCCCAACAGCTGTGCCAGCACCGGGTTCTGGGTCAGAAGGCCCTCTTTTAACTGTTTCTTGAAATTCATGACGCAGCCTCCTTAGTCCAGCCCGGCGGCGCAGGCCAGAGCGGCGTTGACGCCCTGGGTCACGGCCCGGCTGGTGACGGTGGCCCCGGTCAGGGCCTCCACCTGTCCGCCGTCCTTGGTGACGGCCAGGGTGCCGGACATGCCCACGAACTGGCCCCGGAAATCCTTGCCCACCTGGGTCTTGGCCGCCGCGTTGGCGCCCAAGCCCGAGGTTTCGGAATGACTGATGACGGATACTCCCGTCACCGTCAGATCCCGGCTGACCCCCACCATCATGGAGATCTCACCGCCGAAGCCCGAGGGGGCCACCTCAATGACCCAGCCGCCGGAGGTTTCCGTCACGCTGCGGACCAGGCCCGTGTCGTCTTTGAAGTTTTCCACCGGATCTCCGATGGTATCCCCTTCCCCCAGAACCTCCGTCATGGCGGCCCGGGTCTTTTCCGCCTCCAGGGCGGCGATCTTATCCTCCGTGATCCCGTTGACCAGGGCCAGGAGCCCCGCCACCACGGCGGTAATGAGGAACAACGTCAACCCCAGCCGCAGCACATACAGGGCGGGGCTTTGCTTCTTTTCCATTACTTTGCCGCCTCCTTCTTTGCCTTGGGCACGGTGCCAAACCGGCGGGGACGGCCCACCTTATCCAGCAGAGCCGCGCAGGCGTTCATCACCAGAATGGCATAGGACACGCCCTCCACATAGGAGCCGAAGTACCGGATCACCACGGTAATAACGCCGCAGCCCAGGGCGTAGATCACCTGGCCCCATTTCGTCACGGGGCTGGTCACGTAATCCGGGGCCATGAACACGGCGCCCAGCATGAGACCGCCAGAGAGCACCTCCGCCGCCATCCAGCCCAGCCGGTCCCCGCCCCGGGGGAACAGGAAGGTCAGTACCGCCACGGTACCGATGTACACCAGGGGGATCCGGGGGGAGATCACCTTCCGGATCAGAAGATAGGCAAAGCCCAGCAGGATCAGCAGGGCCGAGGTCTCGCCGATACAGCCGCCAACGCCGCCCAGAAACAGCTTTCCGATGCCCTCGCCGGGGATGGTGCCCGCCCGCAGGCTGGCCAGGGGCGTGGCCCCCGTTACCACATCGGCGGTGGAGAAGATCCCGGCAGCGTTCTGAAAGCCGGGCTTCACCCAGGTGCTCATAACCACGGGCCAGGAGAACAGGAAGGCCCGTCCCGCCAGGGCCGGGTTCATAAAGTTCTTGCCGATGCCGCCGAAGAGCTGCTTGACCACGATAATGGCGAAGAAATCGCCGATGACGATGGTCCAATAGGGAATGGTCACGGGACACACAAAGGCCAGGAGCATGCCCGTCACCACGGCGGACAGGTCCCCGATGGTGCAGTCCTGCTTCATGATCTTCCGATAGCCCCATTCAAAGAACACGCAGGCCGCCGCGGACAGGGCCGTCACCGTCAGGGCCCGGAATCCGAAGAAATAAATGGCCCCCAGCAGGGCAGGACACAGGGCCAGGATCACATCCAGCATGATCCGCCGGGTAGTGAATTTTCCATGAGCATGAGGGGAGCTGGATATGGTCAGCTCGTAAAAGTATTTCATTGGTGCCATATTCCGTTCCCTCCTTTAGGCTTTCGCGGGGGCTTTGTCCCCCTGGGGCTTGGGTGCAGGCTTGGGCGGCATGGTGTTTCGGACCCGCTGCTTGGCGGCCCGGAAGCTCTGGACCAGAGGGATCCCCGCCGGGCAGGTATAGGCGCAGGAGCCGCACTCCATGCAGTCCAGGATCCCCTCCTGCTTCAACTTCTCCACGTCCCCGGCCAGCTCCGCCCGATGGAGCATCAGGGGCATCAGGTGCATGGGACAGACCTCGGTGCATTTGCCGCAGCGGATGCAGTGGGGCGTATCCACCACGAACCGGTCCTTGTGTCCCAGCACCGTCATAGCGTTGGTACCCTTGATGACGGGAACGCTGAGGTCAAACTGGGCCATGCCCATCATGGGGCCGCCGGACAGGACCTTATAGGGATTCTCGGAGTGGCCCACGGCCTCCAACAGGTCGTTAAAGGAGGTGCCGATGGGCACCAGCAGGTTCTTGGGCTCCATGACGATGTCGCCGGACACCGTCACCACCCGGGAAATGAGAGGCATACCCTCGAACACCGCGTCGGAAATGGCGGCGCAGGTGGCGGCATTGAACACGGCGCAGCCCACGGCGGCGGGCAGGCCACCGGAGGGGACCTCCCGGCCCGTAATGGCGTAGATCAGCTGTTTTTCCGCGCCCTGGGGGTACTTGGTGGGCAGGATCTCCAGCCGGATGCCGGTTTTGGGATCCAGGGCCCGGCGCAGAGCTGCCGCCGCCTGGGGCTTGTTGTCCTCCATGGCGATGACGGCCTCGGAAAGGCCCAGCACCTTCATAATGACCGTGACGCCCCGGAGCACCCGCTCCGGGCTCTCCCGCAGGAGCCGGTCGTCGGCGGTAATATAGGGTTCGCACTCCGACGCGTTGACGATGATGGTATCCACCTTGCCCAGGCCCGAGGACAGCTTCACGTGGGTGGGGAAGGTAGCGCCGCCCATGCCAACGATGCCCGCCTCCCGAATCAGGGCCATCAGGGCCCCGGGCTCCAGGTCGTCAATGGAGGCTCTGGGGTGAATGTCGGGACAGAGCTCATACAGTCCGTCGTTCTGTATGACCACGGACATGACCGTGGTGCCGCCGGGATGGGGCCGCCGCTCCACGGCCTTTACGGTACCGGAAACGGAAGCGTGGACCGGGGCGCACAGCCCTTCGTTATCGCCGATCTTCTGGCCCATGAGGACCCGGTCCCCTTTTTTCACCAGGGGCTTGCAGGGGGCGCCGATGTGCTGGGACAGGGGAATCACCAGCAGCTCCGGCGCGGGGAATGGCGTAATGGGCCGGGACTCTGCGAATTCTTTATTTTCCCGGGGATGTACGCCGCCAAAAAAGGAAAACGCCATTGGTCGATCACCTCTTTATAGTTTGGCTCCGGCTCGGGAGACAAGCCCCGGGCCGGATGGATCTTACTGGTTTCACTATATCGCATTTTCCAATCTTTGTCCATGGGGCTACGGAAAAATTACGAAAAAATACGTTTTTATCGATACTTTTTAATAGAAAAAACATTGTCGTTCTCCCCTGTTTCGATCCATCACTGTCCCGTGAAGTTTCCCAGTTTAGTTCATTGAACCGTTTCATATTTTGTGGAATTTGCTGGTTGAAATGTCATACTGCAAGAAGTATACTTATTCAAAGCAGAAGGACAGATGTCTTTATCTCAAGGTCTCACGCAAAGACTTGCCCGATCTGCAATAAAGGAGAGAAAACATATGAAAAAAATCATTGCGCTTATCCTGGCCATGATCCTGGTCCTGGCCCTCGCCGCCTGTGGCGCCGACCCTGCGGAGTCCCCGAGCACCGGCACTTCCTCCGCCGGTGCCTACCAGATTGGCATCTGCCAGCTGACGGAGCACCCGGCGCTTGACGCCGCCACCCAGGGGTTCCAGGATGCCCTTGTGGCCGCCTTTGGGGAGGATGGGGTCCGGTTCAATATCCAGAACGCTCAGAACGACTCCAACACCTGCTCCACCATCATCAACAGCCTGGTCTCCGACAAGGTGGACCTGATCCTGGCCAACGCCACCCCGTCTTTACAGGCCGCAGCCGCCGGCACTTCCGAGATCCCCATTCTGGGCACTGCCGTTACGGAATATGGCGTGGCCCTGGGTCTGGACGGTTTTGACGGCACCGTAGGCGGCAACATCTCCGGCACCTCGGACCTGGCACCCCTGGACCAGCAGGCTCAGATGGTGAAGGAGTGGTTCCCCGGTGCCAAATCCGTAGGCCTTCTGTACTGCTCCGCCGAGCCCAACTCCCAGTACCAGGTGGACGTGGTAAAGGCAGAGCTGGAAAAGCTGGGCTATACTGCCGCTCTCTATCCCTTCGCCGATTCCAACGACCTGGCCTCGGTGTGCACCACTGCCGCCGGGGAATCAGACGTGCTCTATCTTCCCACGGACAATACCGTGGCTAACAATACCGGCATTATCGACAACATCTGCCGTCCCGAAGGGGTCCCCGTCATCACCGGAGAAGAGGGCATCTGCCAGGGCTGCGGCGTAGCCACCCTGTCCATCAGCTATTACGACTTGGGCTACAAGACTGGCGAAATGGCCGTGAAGATTCTGAAGGGCGAGGCCGACATTTCCGAAATGCCCATCGAGTACGCCCCCGCCGTCAAGAAGTATAATCCCGCCATCTGTGAGGCTCTGGGATTGACGGTTCCCGAGGGCTATGAGGCCATCGAAAACTAAGCCCATAAGCAACAATAACCGGGCAGAACGACTTTCCCTTCTGCCCGGTTTTCTGCACACAATAATATTGGAGGGAGCAAATTGGACGGACTTCTTTCTCTGCTTGCCAAGCTGCCCGGCGCCCTGCCCGGGGCCGTAGCCCAGGGCCTGATTTGGGGCATTATGGCCATCGGCGTATACATCACCTATCGTATCCTGGACGTAGCGGACCTGACGGTGGACGGCTCACTGTGCACCGGCGGTGCCGTGTGCATCATGGCCATGCTGTCGGGCCAGAATATGTGGGTGGCTCTGGTGCTGGCCCTTCTTGCCGGGCTTTTGACCGGCCTGATGACGGGCCTGCTTCACACCTTTATGGGAATCCCCGCCATTCTGGCCGGTATTCTGACCCAGCTTTCCCTGTATTCCATCAACCTGAAGATCATGGGAAAATCCAATCAGTCCATCAATGTGGACAAGTTTGACCTGTTGGTGTCCCTGCGATGGGTCAAGGATCTGACCCTCAGAAATCCCATTTTCGTCACGGCCATTGTGACGGCCCTGGTCATCGGGGTCCTCTATTGGTTCTTCGGCACGGAGATCGGCAGCTCCCTCCGGGCCACCGGCGCCAACCCCCAGATGGCCCGGGCCCAGGGCATCAACACCAAGTGGAACGTGGTGCTGGGTCTCATGCTCTCCAACGGCCTTGTAGCCTTCTCCGGGGCTCTGCTGAGTCAGTACCAGGGCTTTGCAGACGTGAGCATGGGCCGGGGCGCCATCGTCATCGGGCTGGCCGCTGTCATCATCGGCGAGGCCGTATTCGGCAAACTCTTCCACAACTTCGGCCTGAAGCTCCTGGGGGTCTGCCTGGGCTCCATCCTTTATTACTTTGTCATTACCGTGGTCATTACCCTGGGCTTCGACGCCAATCTTCTGAAGTTGCTGTCCGCCATGGTGGTGGCCGTGTTCCTGGCGGTGCCCTATTGGAAGGGCCGGTATGCCGCCCATGCGGGCAAAAAACTGCCAGGAGGTGCGAAAAATGCTTGAAATCCAAGGGATCAGCAAGACCTTTAACCCCGGCACCGTCAACGAAAAGGTGGCCATCCAGGGCCTGTCCCTGACCTTAAACGACGGAGATTTCGTCACCGTCATCGGCGGCAACGGCGCAGGCAAAAGTACCCTTTTGAACCTGATCGCCGGAGTGTTCCCCGTAGACTGCGGCTCCATCCGCCTAAACGGCCGGGAGCTGACCAGGCTTCCGGAGTACAAGCGGGCCAAGTACCTGGGCCGGGTGTTCCAGGACCCCATGACCGGCACCGCCGCCACCATGAATATCGAGGAAAATCTGGCTCTGGCTGCCCGCCGGGGACAGCGCCGGACCCTGGGCTGGGGCGTCACCAGGAAGGAACAGGCAGAGTTCCGGACCCGGCTGTCCTCTCTGGAGCTGGGCCTGGAGGACCGGATGACCTCCAAGGTAGGCCTTCTCTCCGGAGGCCAGCGGCAGGCCCTGACCCTGCTCATGGCCTCCCTCCAGCGGCCGGAGCTGCTGCTTCTGGACGAGCACACCGCCGCCCTGGACCCAAAAACTGCCGCCAAGGTCCTGGCTCTGTCCGACGAGGTCATCCGGGAGGGCGATCTTACCGCCATGATGATCACCCACAACATGCGGGACGCCCTGGCCTACGGCAACCGGCTCATTATGATGGACGCCGGTCACGTGGTCCTGGACGTGTCGGGGGTGGAAAAGGAAAAGCTCACGGTCCAGGATCTGATGAACGCCTTCTCCCAGGCCAGCAGCTTTGCCTCCGACCGCACCCTGCTGGGCTGAATCCCAAACTGACACCGGCATACGGGCTCCGTTTCCCTCCGAAACGGAGCCCGTTTTTTCTCCGTTCTCCTCTCCTACCCGTTAGGATCCCCGCCGCACCCCTTTCCGGGCCGAGCCGTCCCTATTTTGTCCCTCATAAAACTGCATTTATACTTGACATCCCGCTCCCGCTTAGTATAATTGTATACATCCATCCAAGGCTGCGGCCTGGGGAAATTTTCCGGGAGGCGATCATCCATGCTGGAGATCTCCAAGAAAACCAACCTTCTCGAGCAGAAAAGCTACAAATACTCCCTTCAGGACGTGGCGGAGCCCAACCTGTACCGGGACATTTATCCCTATACCGAACCCCCAAAGATCCCCTTTAACCACCGCCGGGTGCCCATGGGCATGCCCGCCGACATTTTTATCACCGACACCTCCTTCCGGGACGGTCAGCAGTCCGTGGAGCCCTACACCGTAAACCAGATCGTGGACCTGTACAAAATGCTCTCCCGGCTGGGCGGTCCCAAGGGCATCATCCGCCAGACGGAGTTCTTCGTTTACAGTCAGAAGGACCGGGAGGCGGT
Source organism: uncultured Oscillospiraceae bacterium (assembly GCA_934589155.1). Classification (GTDB taxonomy): domain Bacteria; phylum Bacillota; class Clostridia; order Oscillospirales; family Oscillospiraceae; genus Faecousia. The sequence goes on from CAKTNP010000031.1 coordinate 16,293, forward strand.
CCGCCGGTGCCAGGACCTGGGCTATCCGTTCCCGGAGATCACCACCTGGATCCGGGCCACCAAAGAGGACTTCAAGCTGGTGAAGGACCTGGGGATCCAGGAGACCGGCATTCTCGTCAGCTCCTCGGACTACCACATCTTCAAGAAGCTGGGCCTCACCCGAAAGCAGGCCATGGAAAAATACCTGGCCACCGTGTCCATGGCCCTGGAGGCGGGCATTCGTCCCCGGTGCCACCTGGAGGACGTGACGAGAGCCGATTTTTACGGCTTCGTGGTTCCCTTTGTCAACGAACTCATGGCTCTGGGCCGTCAGGCTGGGATCCCCATTAAGATCCGGGTCTGCGACACCATGGGCTACGGCGTGCCCTATACCGAGGTGGCCCTGCCCCGCAGCGTCCCCGGCATCGTCTACGGCCTGCAGCACTACTCCGACGTGCCCAGCGAGTGCATGGAGTGGCACGGCCACAACGACTTCTATAAAGCCGTGCCCAATGCCACCGCCGCCTGGCTCTACGGCTGCGGCGCCGTGAACTGCTCCATGCTGGGCATCGGCGAGCGCACCGGCAACATCCCCCTGGAGGCTATGGTCTTTGAATACGCCTCCCTGAAGGGCACCCTGGACGGCATGGACCCCACGGTGATTACGGAGATCGCCCGGTACTTTACCAAGGAGATCGGCTACCACATTCCGCCCAATACCCCCTTCGTGGGTCGGAACTTCAACATGACTAAGGCCGGCATCCATGCCGACGGTCTCCTGAAGGACGAGGAGATTTACAACATTTTCGATACCAAAACCATTCTGGACCGGCCCGCCACCGTCACCATCGGCAAGACCTCGGGCCTGGCCGGCATCGCCTATTGGATCAACGAGAACTACGATCTGCGGGGGGACAAGGCCGTGGACAAGCACAGCCCCCTGGTGGTCTATCTCAAAAACTGGGTGGACCGGGAGTATGAGGGCGGCCGGGAGAACATGATCTCCCCCGACGAAATGGAACGGAAGATCGACGAATTCACCGGCGGCTGGAAAGCCCAGCTTTGAGCCCCGACAAAGGAGATGCAGGACTTTGATAGAAGCGGCGTCCCTGTCCGACCGGGTCTTTGACCACCTGGAAGACGGGATCTTCTCCGGGAAATACCCTCCTGGGGAAATATTGACGGAGCTGCGGTTGTCCCGGGAGCTGGAAGTCAGCCGGACCCCGGTGCGGGAAGCCCTGCGGCGGCTCCAGCAGGAGGGCCTCATTCGGGAGACCGGCAAGGGCAGCCAGGTCCTGGGCCTCAGCGCCCGGGACGTGTCGGATATTTATGACATCCGCCTTCGGACCGAGGGTCTGGCCGCCCGTTGGGCTGCCCGGCGGATCAGTCCGGAGCAGCGAACGGCCCTGGAAGAGGTGGTGGAGCTGCAAAACTTCTACCTGAGCCGGGGCGACACGGACAAATTAAAATCCACGGATACGGAATTTCACACTCTCCTCTACGCCGCCTGCGGCAGCCCGGTGCTCCAGGGCATTTTAACGGGCCTGCACCGGAAGATCCAGGGCTTTCGCCGCCGGTCCCTGTCCCAGACAGGCCGGGCAAAAGAAGCATTGGCGGAGCACCAGGCCATTTTGAAGGCCCTGGCGGCGGGAGACGAAGAGGAAGCGGAACGCCTGGCCGTGCTGCACGTCAGCCGGGCCAGAGACAACATTCTCAAACAGGAGGAACTATCATGGGACTGACCATTGCGCAGAAGATCATTAAAAGCCATCTGGTGGCCGGAGAAATGGTACCCGGCCAGGAGATCGGTCTGAAGATCGACCAGACCCTGACCCAGGACGCCACCGGCACCATGGCCTATCTGGAATTTGAGACCATGGGCCTGGACCGGGTGAAAACCGAGCGGTCCGTGGCCTATATCGACCACAACACCCTGCAGTGCGGCTTCGAGAACGCCGACGACCACCGGTACATCCAGACCGTGGCGAAAAAGCACGGGATCTGGTTCTCCCGGCCCGGCAATGGCATCTGTCACCAGGTCCATCTGGAGCGGTTCTCCAAGCCCGGCAAGACCCTCATCGGCTCGGACTCCCACACCCCCACCGGCGGCGGTGTTGGCATGCTGGCCATGGGCGCCGGCGGCCTGGACGTGGCCGTGGCCATGGGCGGAGGTGCCTATTACATCACCATGCCGAAAATGTACAAGGTGGAGCTGACGGGAAAGCTCCGGGATTACGTCTCCGCCAAGGACGTGAGCCTGGAAATTCTCCGGATTCTCTCCGTCAAGGGCGGCGTAGGGGCCATCATCGAGTGGGGCGGCCCCGGCGTCAAGACTCTGACGGTCCCCCAGCGGGCCACCATCACCAACATGGGCACCGAGCTGGGCGCCACCACCTCCATCTTCCCCTCCGACGAGGTGACAAAGGCCTTTTTGACCGCCCAAGGCCGGCCGGAGGACTTCACGCCTCTGGAATCCGACCCCGACGCCGTGTATGACAAGGTGATCCACATCGATCTTTCCACTCTGGTACCTCTGGCGGCCTGCCCCCACAGCCCCGACAACGTAAAACCCGTGTCGGAACTGGGCGAGATCAAGGTGGACCAGGTTTGCATCGGCTCCTGCACCAACTCCTCTCTGGCGGACCTTTCCATGGCGGCGGCCATGTTGAAGGGCCGGACCGTAGATCCCTCCGTGTCCATGTCCGTGTCCCCCGGCTCCAAGCAGGTGCTGCAAATGCTGACCCGCAGCGGCGCTCTTACGGACATTCTAGCCTCCGGCGCCCGGCTTCTGGAGTGTGCCTGCGGCCCCTGCATCGGCATGGGCTTCTCCCCCAACTCCGGCGGCGTGAGCCTGCGGACCTTTAACCGGAACTTCCTGGGCCGCAGCGGCACCGCCGACGGCCAGGTGTACCTGGTGTCCCCGGAGACCGCCGTGGCCTCCGCTCTGACGGGTCACATCACGGACCCCACCACTCTGGGCAAGGCACCGGAAATTACTCTCCCCGACACCTTCGCCATTGACGACAGCGCCATTCTGCCCCCGGCCAGCCCCGAGGAGGCGGACAGCGTCCAGGTCCTCCGGGGTCCCAACATCAAGGAATTCCCCGAGAGCCATCCTCTCACCGATGAGATTACCGCCCCTCTGATTTTGAAGGTGGGCGACAACATCACCACGGACCACATTATGCCCGCCGGTGCCAAGATCCTGCCCTACCGCTCCAACATTC
>CAKTNP010000032.1 GCA_934589155.1 uncultured Oscillospiraceae bacterium
GTCAGCGCCCCTTTCCCGTTGTATGGAGAGGATCAATTTCTGGAACATTTTTCCGCGTCAATGGCCAGGACCAGCATGAGAACGTACAGGGCGTTTTTGGGATCCGTTATGGTCAGAACATAGGTGTCCGACAAACGGAGCAGTTCCTTTTCCACCCGGGCCACAAGGCGGCCGGCGCTGTCGGAAACGGTATAATCCCATTCCATCAGGTCTCCGGAGACCTGCCAGCCCATGCAGTCGATGTCGTATCGGGGCCGGAACAGAGTTAGCTCCTTGCGGATGGAGCCCAGATATCGGTCGTTTTCGTAAAGCTCGAATTTCGGCAGGAAGGTCAGGACCTTTTCCTGTACGGTGCCCACATGGCGGCCCTGAGTGTCCAGAATGTGGAGCCGGTGGCCCCAGCTGAGCTGGCCCTTGACGGTGTATACCACCCAGCCGGCTTCATCGTAAATGTCGTAGCTGTCAAACCAGCTGAAAACTCGCTGCTTGAATAAAAGCTGCATAAGCGGACCTCAGTCGGGGACGTACAGGGAGACCACATCCACTCGGATCACCGGGTACTTGCCCTCCACCGAAACATTGGCGGTATAGTCGTAGGAGACGGAAAGCTGATCCGTGACGTTCAGTTTATTGGTGCCGCCGGTGCCCGCCACCTGATTGTAGTACACGAAAAGCTCGTCGGTGGTGTCAAAATGGGAGTCACCGTTGACAACCTTGCACCGAACGCTGCCGTTGTCCTCCAGCCGCAGGACCCGGACCACCAGGCCCGAGGCGGTGAGGGAATCGACCTTGTCCTTGATGCCGTTGATCGCGGAATGGATCCCGGTACAGCCGCTGAGCAGCAGGGCCGTCATGGTCAGGGCCAGCACCAGCGCTATCATCTTTTTCTTCATAAAACCGCCTCCTTGCACACTCTCTCTTTGATCCAGGATATGGACCGTGCAATTGCTATATACACAGCATACGCTGAATTCCGGATTCTGTCAATGGGTTAAGTTCTTAAGAATTCTTAATTTTCCATTAAGCGGACGGAGCGCCGGAAAAAGGAGGAAAGAATAAAAAATACGGGCCTTTTTCACGGCTGTGGGGAGCGGGGAACTACGCTCGGCCGAAAAAGGACCCGCATAGGGGAACTATATCCCGTATTTATCCAGCACCCGCTGGAGCTTCTTTCCAATGGGTTTTGCCAGGAGCAGCAGAAAGATAACATTGGACACGGCATAGATAAGAGTGAAACTGGCAGAGCTGACCAGAGCCGCCAGGTACCGGGAGAGTTGGAAGGTGCCGTCGGCCCAGAGTGCGGTCCACACGTCCATACACAGGGAAAACAGCACCCCGGCCAGAGCGCCGAACACGCAGAGGAAGATTCGGCGGCCCTTCAGCTGCCGGGCCAGGAGCCCGGCCAGAAATCCGATCAGGCCCCAGGTGAACATCTGAAATGGGGTCCAGGGTCCCTGGCCAAAGTAGAAATTGGAGATCACGGCGGAGAGAGCGCCAGTCAGGAATCCGGCCTCGCTGCCAAGATACATGGCCGTGATGATGACCATGGCGGTGACGGGTTTAAAGCCGGGCACCGCGTAGAACAGCATCCGTCCCAGAACGGACAGGGCTGTCAGCACCGCAATGAGGATCAGCCGGGAGCCGGACTGAGTCTTTCGCTCAAAGGAGAGAAAGAAAGGAACGCAGGACAGTAGGGCCACCGCCAGGGAGATGAAGGCGTACTGCCGGCCCCGGAACACCGTGGCCCCCAGCAGTACCACCAGGGGAATGCAGAGCAGAAAAACAAGATAGGCTGCGACGTGTTTTCGTTTCATGGGTTCTCCTTCCCGCCGCACAGGGCTACCACCTCGTCACAGCGCACGGCGTTGGGGAACAGGCCTCGGGCGATGCGGCTGGCGGCGGTGGTATAGAAATGGTTGCCGGAGAAGAAGGCGTTGGGGGTGCCGTCGGAAATGATCTCGCCGTCAAAGAACAGGGTGCAGCGGTCCGCCACGGCGGCGGCAAACTCCACATCGTGGGTCACCAGGACGATGGTCCGTCCCTCGGCCCGGAGCCGGGACAGAAGGGCCGCCAGGCGCTCCTTAAAGTCGGCGTCCAGGCCCTTGGTGGGCTCGTCCATGAGCAGGAGCCGGGGCTCCGTCAGCAGGAGCTTGCCCAGGGCGCACTTTTGCTGTTCTCCGCCGCTGAGGTCCATGGGGTTCCGGTCCATGAGAGGCCCGATGCCCAGCTTTTCCGCCATGGCCTCCGCCAGGGCAGCCTGCTGCTCCTTCGGCGTATCCATGGCCTTGAGCATTTGCAGGTAGTCTCCCCGGACTGTGTCCTCCATGAATACGGTCTGGGGATTCTGGGGCAGCAGGGACAGCGTCTTCCGGTACAGACTGCCGTTTTTATACTCCTTCAGCTTTTTTCCCAGGACCCGTACCGTGCCCCGATAGGGCCGCTCCAGACCGGAGAGGATCGACAGCGTGGTGGTCTTGCCGCTGCCGTTGCCTCCCAGCAGGGCGAAGATCTCCCCCTGCCGGACGGTGAGCTCCAGGTTTCGTAGGACGTCGGCGCTGTCCTTTTCGTATCGAAACCAGGCGCCGGAGACCTCCAGGGCGGGCTCCGTCCGGGGTGGGGTCTTCTCCGGCACCAGGGTGCCCTTTCGGGTGGAGAAATTCTCCTCCAAAAATTCCCGGCCCTCCCGTACCGTCAGGGGGCAGGGGGCAGGGGAGGACAGGCCGGTCCAGATCCGGCTGGCACTGGGCAGGCCCAGGGCCATGGGGTGGCCCCGAAGGGCCTGGCATACGGCCCGTGGCGTGTCCCAAACAGGCTCCCGCTCCGGGTCCAGCACCAGCACCCGGTCCGCAATGGGGAACACGTCCTCCAACCGGTGCTCCGCCAGGAGAATGGTGAGGCCGAACTCCCGGTTCAGCTTTTGCAGGGTGGCGATGAAGTCCGCCGCCGCAATGGGATCCAACTGCCCCGTGGGCTCGTCCAGCAGCAGGACCCGGGGATTCATGACCATGACGGAGGCCAGATTCAAAAGCTGTTTCTGGCCGCCGGAGAGCCGGTCCGTGTCCCGGTGATACCAATCCTGGATCCCAAAATAGCTGGCGGTCTCGCCCACCCGGCGGCGGATCTCCGCCGTGGGCAGTCCCAGATTCTCGAGACCAAAGGCCAGTTCGTGCCAAACCTTGTCCGTGACGATCTGTTCGTCGGGATTCTGGCGGACATAGCCGATCTCCTGGGCGCTGCGCCGGGGCTCCAGCCGGTCCAGGGGGCTGCCGTCATACAGGATCTGACCGCTCCGCTCCCCGTGGGGAGCCAGCTCTGGCTTCAGGAGCCGCAGAAGGGTGGTCTTTCCGCAGCCGGAGGGGCCGCAGAGCACCAGAAAGCTGCCCCGCTCCACGGAGAAGCTCAGGTCCCGGAGGATCCGCCGGTCGCCGTAGGCAAAATTCAGATTTTGGATCTGGAGTAATTCCATCGCAAGGTCTCCTCTGTTTCGATCAGTGCCGGGGCCAGGGAAAGAAGGCCGAAGGCAATATACTGGACCAGGGCCAGGGGCCGGGTGTCCAGTGCGGTGATGGCGGGATAGAAGGAAAAGCGGCCCAGATCCAGGACAGAGGTGCCAAAATACAGCCCCATGGCCAGGATCGTGGCCCCCAGCAGCAGAAGATCCCTGCCGGTGAAATGGTAGTTGGAATAGCTGGTGTGGCCGGACAGACCGTAGCCCCGGGCCCGCATGGAGCGGCTGACCTCCACGGCGTTCTCCAGGGACCAGCCCACCAGGGAGGAAAACACCATGAGCTTGGACCGGATCCGGTCAAAGCGGCTGTCGGAGGCGTACAGGCCCATGGTTTTCTGGGCCCGTTCCACCTTTCCGGCCTGCCGCTTCAGCATGGGCACATACCGCAGGGCCATGGACAGCACCAGCGACAGGCTGGGGATCACCCGGCCGAAGAGATACAGGAACTTGTCCGTGGACATGACCTTGTTATAGCATTTGCACCAGAGAATGACGGATACCACCGTGAGACCCGTGAAAAAGCCGTACACGATGGCCTCCAGGGTCACGGGGTTGCCGTTCAGGAAGAACAGGGGGGTCACGCCGTTGTGGGAGAACAGGGGATTGGTCAGCGTCACAAGGACCAGCAGACCAAGATAAAAGCCCAGATCCTCCCGGCGCTCCCGGGGCTCCGACAGGAGCCAGGCGAAGCTGCCGCCGCCCAGAAGAGCCAGGATCAGAATGACGGGGTTCCCCGAAAACATGGCCGCCAGCAGCACCCCGAGAAAATAAAGCATCAGGGCAGCAGGATGAAAATTGGAAAAAAACTTCATGGCTCCTCCATGACAAAACCCACGTCTTGTCCCAGGTCGCAGGTGTAGGACCACTGGATCACATCGCCGTCCTGCAGCACGTAATCCGAGCAGCTATAATTCGGAAATTCTCCGTTAACGGTGTAGACCCAGCCGGAGGTGGGGCCGCAGGAGAACTCATACAGATAGTGGATTCCCTCCACATACACACTGCCCAAGGAATTCTGGTCTGCCCCCTGGTACTCGAATTGGATCCGATTGGCCCGGACCGCCCGATACAGCACGTCAAAGACCGTGTCACCGGGGCGCAGTACGTATTCCGTGGGGGGCAGGATTACCCCGTCCGGCGGAACGTATTCCTCCGACCGCAGGGATTTATTGAGCTTGTCGTAGTTTTTCAGGATGGTGTCGCAGCGAATGGAAAGGGTGACGGTCTCCGAATCCGGCCCTACATCCTCCAGGTGGGCGAGGTAATACTCGTCCACGGACTGGACATGCACGCCCTGGAACAGAATCACAAGGGCCAGGACGATGGCAAATAGAATGAGAATGTCCTTTTTCATAAGACCGCCTCCTTTCCGAGGGAATTCCGAGAATTATTTCAGCAGGCGGTAAAGGAAGCACACCACCTGGCCCCTGGTACAGGTTTTGTCCGGGCTGAAGTGGGTGGTGTCGGTACCGTAGACCACGCCGTTTTCCGCGGCCCAAAGGACCGCGTCATAATAGTATGCGCCGCCGGTCACATCCCGGAAGGGATTGGCCGTCCCGTGGCTGGGATTTCCCTGATACCGGTGCAGGAAGCACACCACCTGAGCCCGGGTGCAGGAGGCATTGGGACTGAAGCGGTTGGCGCTGGTTCCGTAGACGATGCCGTTTTCCGCCGCCCAAAGCACCGCCTTATAATAATACGAATCGGCGGAAACGTCAACAAAGGGATTTTTTGTGGTGCTGGGCTCCGGCTTTCCGGCGGCCCGCCACAGAAAGGCCACCACCTGGGCCCGGGTGCAGGTGCCGTTGGGGGAGAAGTGGGTGGCGTTGGTGCCGGCGGTGATCTCATGATTCACTGCCCACAGCACGGCATCGTAATAGTAGTCCGACCGTGCCACATCCACAAAGGGATTCTGAACCGGGGCGGACCAATTGGGATCCTTGGCTCCGCAGCGGGCGCAGGTCCCGTTTTCGTAGCTGTGGCCCAGCGCCGGAGTCTCCGCCCGCCGCTGGGAATAGCCGCAGACGGCGCAGGTGTCGGTGGTATAGCCCTGCTCCGTGCAGGTGGGATCGGTGACGGCGGAGGTGAAGTCGTGGGCCTGCCAGTCCTCCTGGGCCTTGCCGCAGAGGGTGCAGACGTGGCGGTGCCCCTGGGCGCCGGTCTCCAGCTTGCTGTATTCGTGGGCGGAAACCGTCAGCTCCACGGCCCCAGTGGGGGCATAGTAAGTCTGACCGGCCTTCCCGTCCCGGTCGCCGTACATGGTGTAGGGGAATACGATCTGGAACATGCTGTCGTCAGGAGTCAGAGGATCCGGGGACCAGGTTACATAGTCCGTCACGTCCCGGCTCACGCCGTTGGAATACCGGGCGGTGACGGTCATACCGTCAGGATCGAAGGCCTCGCCCTCATGGTAATCGGTCTTCCGGGGTTGGCTGACTTCCAGGGTGTCGATAGTGGGGCCAACGGCCATGAGATAGGCCGAGTCGTTTTTGAAGTAGATCACGCCGTCCTCGTCCACAATGGGGCTGCAAATGGCATACTGGGCCTGGGCTCCGCTGGGGGTAAAGAGCACGGAGGGGGTGTCGTAGGTCACTTCCTTGCCGCCGACGAAGGCGGTCTCCTGGGTCAGAAGATCCGGTTCCGTCTGGCCGGGCCGGTCCCGCAGGACCCGGAGCTTGCCGGGCAGATAGTTGTCGAAGAAATAGACATAGACGGCGCCCTCCTGGTCCTCATAGGCGGTGGTGAGCAGGCCGCTGGACTGGGGATAGCCTTGGGTCCGGACGGTATAAGCGATGGACAGGTCGGCAAGGTCGATAACGGTGATATTATGCCCCGAATAGGGGGAGAACTGTCCTGCGCCGGACACGCCGATGTAGGCCCGCCCGTTGTAAACGGTGGGGGTGCTGGTGCTCATGGGCGGATTTTCGCCGTCCTCCAAATAATTGTACAGCCGCAGGCTCCGGAAGGACCCGGGGGTGAAGCTGCCGTCGGATTCCGCATGGACGGTGTAGAAATAGCCGCCTTTGGTGGTGAAGTAGGCGGTACCGGCTCCGTCTCCGTCGGGCACGAAGGCAACGGAACTGCGGGCGTCGCCGGGATCCGGCAGGTCTATGGAATCCAGCAGGCGGCCGGTCATGGGATCCAGGGACAGGAACCGGCCGAAGCCCGTGGTGTAGCCCGCCTTGCCGTCGTCGGTGCCCACAAGAAGATAGTCGTCGCAGACATAGGCGCCGGCCCAGTAGAAACCGCCGGGGGAGGTAAAGCGCCAGGTGGCCAGCTTCTGTTCGGAGGAGCTGTCGGGATCCTCATCGGTGACGGACAGACACACGAAGTTGGCATCGCCTACCTCGCTGTTCCAGAAGCCGGTGTAGAGATAGCCGTTGCGGTAGACCAGAGGGCAGTTGGGCTGGCCGCCCAGGGGATCCCGGTAGAGCCACAGGGATTCCAGGGTCACGGCGTCAAAGGCCTGGACGCAGCCGTTGGCCAGACCCACGAAGATCATGCCCGCGGCGTAGGTGGGGGAGTTGATGGCAAAGCTGGAATTGTGGTCCATTTTGCCGGTGGCTACGACTTCGCCCGTGATCTTGTCTACCTTGTACAGGGTCTTGCCGGCGTAGACGTAGAGGTAGCCGTCTACCAGAATGGGGCAGCCGCAGGCCTCGGAGCCGTAGCCTTCTCCCAGCTGGGTGGCCCAGTAGAGGGCGGCGTCCTCCGCCCGGGTGGGGGTGGAGGCGTCTACCACGCCGTTGTTGCATTCGTCGGCTCGGAACCCCGGCCATTGGGCGGAAAGATCCTGAAGCCGGGTGTTTTCTTTGGCCTTAGTCAGGGACACGGCCACGGCGGCGGGGGATTCCGGGGCAATGTAGCCCGTCTTTTCCTGTCCCACATAACCGGCGCAGGTGACGGTGTAGGTGTAGCTGTCTCCGGGGATCAGCAGGAAACTGCCGTCGGAGCTCCGGTCCACGCGCTGTCCGGTCTGGTCGTGGGTGAGGAACACGTTGGCCCCGGCAGGGGTGACCCGGAAGGTCACGGCCACGGGGGGCAGCTTCTGTACATGGATGGTGTAGGTCCCGGGCTGAGCGTTTTCGTCGCTGTGGCAGACGGTGATCACAATGTCCTCCTGGGCCTTGGCGGTGTCAAGAGACAGGCCCAGCCTGGACAGGCTGTCCTGCCGCTGGCCGTTGACCATGGCCCAGTAGCCGCCGGAGTGGGGGGCGGAACCGTCGCTGCTGACATATTCTCCGCTGAGGGTCAGGTTTTCGGTGCTGTTCAGCACCTTGACCCAGTATTCCCGGGTTTCCCGGTCAAATTTCATGGAATTGCCGGAGCCGTCCAGCAGAGTCTGGCTGCCGGTGCCGTTGGTCAGAGACAGGGATTTCAGGCTGAGCTGCCGCTCCAGGGTCAGGGTGTAATCCTGATAATAGGTAACGCTGCCTGCCGTTCGGGACAGCCGCAGGGTAATAATGTTGGAATCGCCTCCGGTGACAAGAGCCTGGGCACACAGGGTGGCGGAGCTGCTGCCTGCGGGGATTGTGACGACGGCCGCACTGCCGTCGGCGGAGAGGCTGGCGGACTGCTTGGTATAGAGGGCCGTGATGGTATAGGCACTGTCGGACAGATCTGCCGTCAGGAAGGGAGCGCTGCTGAAATCCGGTATGGTAACGGAATAACTGTGGGTCCCGGCGGAGAAGGCGGGGGAGATGGCATAGCTCCGGGCCTTGGAAATATTTCGGGCGGAATAGGCCCCAAGGACGGACAGCCGGTCGCCGGTCTCCGGCGCCGCCACGTCCACCGTCAGTCCCTGGGCGGCAGTGAAGGCGGCGGAGGTGTGGAAATAAGTGGAGGCCGTAGCCTCATAGGTGTAGGCTTCTCCGTTCATCAGCCGATAGGTATTGCCGGAGACCGGAGCGATAACGCTGCCTGCGGCGTTTTTTACCTGGGCGGTAACGCCGGAGGGCAGGCGCAGGGTCACATCCACCGCCGGGGCTTTTTTTACGGCGACGGAATAAGTCCGGCTCTGGCCGTTGGTATGGGAAACGGTGACGGTCAGGTCCTTGGCGGGCACCGTGGGATCGGATCCGCCGTTGTAGGTCACGGTGTAGCCCTGGGAGCCGAAGGGGCTGGCCTCCACGGTCAGGCTGTCAGACAGGGCCGTAACGGTGTAGCCGGTGGAGACGGGATCAAAGTCCAAGGGCAGGGCAGTGCCGCCGTCCAGGATCCGGAGTCTGGCCAGGGTGGGGACCCGGGTCACGGTCATGGGATAGGACTGGATCCGGGTATAGCCGTCGTCACCTGTGAGCCGGGCCTCCAGGGTGAAGCTGCGGCCGGTCATGGACTCGTCCAGCAGAGAGATCAGGTTGGTTCGGTAGCTCTCCCAGCTTTTCTGATTGGTGGAGACGGTGCCGTCGCCGTAGTCCACGCCGTCCAGACCCGTATAGCAGGTGTACAGCCGGGGCAGAGGAGCGGTGGGAGTACCGTCGCCCAGCTCGGCATAGAGATAGGCGGCGGTGTAGGCATCCTCAATGAAATAGGTACCGTCCTGGCCGTCATAGGCAGAGGCAGTGCTCCCGGCGGCCCGCAGAAGCCGAACGCTGCCGAACCAGTTGCCCTGAGGCAGGGCGGCAGTGACGGCGGTATCGCCGGACACGGTAACGGAGCCCTCCACCCGGTTATTGCCGCCATCGGAGGCCACGAAGCCGTAGGTCCCTGCCAGAACCTCCGCAGAGGTGCCGGAGAGCAGGGAGGTGTCTCCGTAGGGATCCGTCAGCGCGATGGAGGAACTCCCGGGGATCTGAAAGGTCAGGGTGTACCGGGGGCCGGACTGGGCCGCATCAAAATCCGCTACGGCCTGGGTCAATGCGGTAAGAAGGGCATCCGCCCGGCTGCCGTCGGCGGAGGGCAGCTCGGAAAGGGCCTGGTCCCGGGCTTTCTTTACGGCGGCGTCCTTCAGGACGGTATCGGTACGCTCGGTCAGGGCGGCCAGCTGCCGGGTCAGCTCCAGTAAGGGCTGGGAATAAGCGGTGCTATCGGCGCGTTCGGAGAAGATCAGGGCGGTGACGGTCTCGGGAGAGGCCACAGCATCCAGGTCATAGGCTCCGCCGTCGTAATAGCGAGTGTAGTTGCCTACCACGCCCTCAATGATCTGGATGGAGCCGCCGTCGCCGGAAAAGGCATAGCTGCTGGCATCCAAAGCCTGACGGATGGTCTGGCCCGGCCCATAGGTGATCCGGGTGGGGGCAATGATCACCTGGGAAGCGGATGTGGCGGTGAGAATGAAGCTGCCTCCCTCTTGGGCGTCAACAGGCACCAGGGAAAAGAGCATAAGAACGCAGAGCAGCAGCGCGATCCATCGGCGGATTCTCATAAATAGGACCTCCTTAATAGACGAAAAGTACGAAGCGGTAATAGAAACGCCGCAAGAGATTCCAACGGTTTTTGCAGAGGGCCAGGACCCGGGCGGCGTAGTCCCGCATTTGGGCTTTTTCCTCGGGCCCCATGGGGTGGGGGCTGAACATGGCCTCCCGGTTCAGACGCTCCGCCTCGGGATCCGGGATCTCCGCGCCGGGGCAGTGGGCCAGAAGGTATTGGGCGTAGCCGTAATACAGAGCAACGGCCTGAGCCCCGGAGGCGGACTTCATCCGAGCAAGAGCCCGGCGGAGCTTTCGGCGACCCAGAATTTCCCAGGCGGCCAGGGCCAGGATCAGGAGCCCCAGCAGCCACCACAGGAGCCGCAGAGGGGCCTCCTCCGGGGAGGCCTCCGGCTCCCGGTCGGGCTGTTCCACCACCGGAGGCGGCAGCTCCGTGTTTTCATAGTGCTTTTGGTCCGTGTCGGACCCGGCGGGAAGTTCCTCGTCGTCTCGGTAGCCCGGCGTGACCTCAAAGGGAATCCAGCCTACGCCCTCCAAATAGTATTCCGTCCAGGCGTGGGCGTGATTTTCGTCCAAGGTGACGGTCTGGCCCGGGGCCAGGCTCTGGGCCTCCTCGGCGGAGAGGAAATACCCCTCCACATACCGGGCGGGAACGCCGCAGTACCGCAGCATCAGGGTGGCGGCGGCGGCATAGTGGACGCTGTAGCCCCGCCGGGTGACGGAGGTCAGATATTGGAGAAAGTCCATGGATCCGTTCTGGGTGTCCACGGTCTCGTCATAGGTGAGATTGCCGTCCAGACCGTCCAGGATCCTCTGACGGATCTCTGCCAGGGTCATGGCTTGGGCCTCGCTGCCCAGCAGAGAGCGAACGGCCTGGGCGGCCTCCGCCGTGATCTGAAGATCCTGGGCCCGGGCGTAATCGGCATATGCGGATTCCAGGGCCAGATAGGAGCGCTGGGTCTCCTGGCCCCGGGAAAGGGCCGCCTGGGCCGCATACCACTGGGGCACACTGCCGGGGTAGTAGGTTAAGGTCCAGCTTCCATCGTGGGCCCGGGTGACAGCGTCCCCCAGAGCCATGGAATCCAGAAGCCCGGTGTCCGCCAGGGCGTAGGGAAGATAGATCCGGGCGGAGCAGGCGGAGCGGTTCACGATGGTCATGGCGGCGGGAGCCTCCCCGCTCGTCAGAGCCAGAGCCTGTCCCACGGCGCTTTGCCCGTAGAAGCCCTCCCGGTGGAGCCAGTAGAACAGATCCTCCGATTCCGCAAGAGTATCCCCGGACAGGGGTTCCCAGGCGCTGCCCGTGTAGGTCTCGCCCACAAAGCCCCGAAGATAGAGCTTCTGGGGGACCTCCATGGTCACATCCAGGGCGGCGGTGCCGTTTTTGTTCCAGGCGGAGAGATTTTGGAGTTGCCCTTCCGGCATGGAGTTGCCGGGGCTGTCATAGCGGACCCGGTGCCAGGCAGAGGACAGGGAATGGGCAAGGTCGGACTGGGGCAGGGCACCGGACAGGGGCAGAAGACCGAGACCCAGGCTCAGGCACAGGATCAGCGCCAGGCCGGAGCGCCAGGTGAGGGCACCGGAGGCGGCGTACAAGTGGAACACCAGGGTCAGCACTAGGCACAGAACCAGGGTCCAGCCGGGGGAAAGAAGCCCCAGACACAAGGCGGCGGCGCCCAGACTCCAGCACAGCGCCGGGAACCAGGCCCGTTTTTGCAGGAATGCGGCGGCAAGGCCGAAGAACAGCAGAAGCCCCAGGGGCAGCAGGATATAGATCAGATTTTCCTCCGTACCGCCGGACAGGGGCAGGTGCAGGATCCCGGTGCGCCGGGTGAGCCAGTCCAGTCCGCGGTTCATGAGGGCGATGAGGCCGGAATGCACCCGGCTCCCCAGAGCCAGACAATAGATTGTAAGTCCTGCCAGCAGGACAACGGAGGCAAGGCCCAGACTGGGACCCGGCCTGTGCTTTTTGGGAGGATAGAGAACAAAGCCTGGGGTTTGTTTCATGGTCAAAGCTCCAAATGCCGGAGGACCTCCGGATAGTTCTGAGACGTATAGGTTACGGTGGGATAGGCGTCAAAGCCTTCTCCGCCGCACAGGATCAGGGTCGTATTCGCCGTGCCTGTGAATAAAGACAGGGCAGGGGAGACCCGGGCGCCGAAGTACAGGATCTTGCCGAAGCCTGCCGCGCCCTTTTCCGCTGTGTATCGGGGCAGAGGGTCCTCCCCGGCGGGAGCGCCCCGCAGAACGGCGGGAATGGCGGCAAGCAGGTCGTCAATGGTGTTGATTTCCAGGAAGGTGAGACCACCCTCCCGGCAAAAGCCCATGGTAAAGGCATAACCCTGTTGACACAGAGCCTGGCACAGTGAGAAATAGACTTCGGCCTGGGCGTCCAGCGCTTCGCCCCGCTTTTCCCAAAAGGCAAGCAGGGAGCGGCTCACGGGAAGACTGGCCTCCCGGACCATAAGATCGTCCTGCTTGGCCGACAGCTTCCAGTGGATGCTGCGGAGGCTGTCTCCGGGCTGATATTCCCGGTATTGATAGGGCTCCGTGGGATCAGGGCCCCGGCGGTCCGGCGCGTAGTCCTCGCTGTCCAGGGTCATGGCCTGGGGGACGGTCAGCCGGATCTCCGGCTGGAAGGTGTCCGGCAGTACCGTCAGGCGGCTGCGGGCCTCTGTGGGGAGCCGAAGGGGCAGAAAGCCCACAAGCCCCCGGAGCCAGGCCCTTTCGGCCAGGACCTCGACCTCGCCGCAGTGGGTGCAGGCGAAGGCGAAATCGCCGGTCTCCCGGAGCCGGATCCGGGCAGTCTCCCCGGTAAGGCGGTTGGTGATCCGGAGCTTCAGGCCCACGGGACCGGTGGGGAACCGGGTCTCTCCCTTGACCTGGATCCGGCCGGAGATCTCCTCGCCCTTTGCGGCGGTTGGGGGCAGCGTGACCCGGAGGCTTATCTTTTTCTGCTGGCCCAGGGCCAGCAGCCAGGAAAACAGAAGAAACAGGGCCTGGCCTGCCATGGCGCACAGGGCCAAGACGGAGCCCGTGAAGGCAAAGACCAGACAAAGGACCAAGAATAGGCCAAGATAAAGCAAAAAGGAAACCAGGGCGCTCATTTTGTAAAGCTCCGGCTGTTGGGCTGGGGAGTTTTGTCCAGCAGTTCTGTCAGCAGCTGCTCCGGGGTGTAGTCATGAAGCCGGGCCTTGGGGCTCAGCACCAGCCGGTGGGCGCAGACATCGGGGAGTACCAGGGCCACGTCCTGAGGGATCACATAGTCCCGGCCCTGGAGAAAAGCCCAGGCCTTAGCGGCCCGGCACAGGGCTAGGGCACCCCGGGGGCTGACGCCCAAGAGGATATAGGGGTGCTTCCGGGTGGCGTCCATGAGCTCTGCCGTGTAATCATAGACGCCGTCGGCAATGTAAACATTGGACACGGTGTCGATGAGGGCCAGCAGGGTATTCCGGTCCGTTACGGGCTTCAAATTGTCCAGCGGGTCCGAATGATGCCGGTCCTTCATGATCTCCACCTGGCTCTTCCGGTCGGGATAGCCCATGCTCAGCCGGATCAGGAACCGGTCCAGCTGGGAGGAGGGCAGCATCTGGGTCCCGGCGGAGCCTACGGGGTTCTCCGTGGCCAGGACCACAAAGGGGGACTGCAGATCCCGGGTCTGGCCGTCTACGGTGACCCGCCGCTCCTCCATGGCCTCCAGCAGGGCGGACTGGGTCTTGGCGGAGGTCCGGTTGATCTCGTCCGCCAGCAGTAGGTTCGTCATGACGGCGCCGGGCTGATAGCGGAGCTGGCCCGTGGCCTTGTCATAGACGGAGAAGCCGACAATGTCCGAGGGCATGGTGTCCGGAGTGAACTGTATCCGCCGGGTGTCCAGCCCCAGGACCCGGGCGAAGGACAGGGCCAGGGTGGTCTTGCCCACGCCGGGCACGTCCTCCAGCAGAATGTGGCCCTTGGCCAGAATGGCCATCAGGACCTTTTGAATGGCGGCGTCTTTGCCGAGGATCACGGTCTTGACCTGGGACTGGATGTCCTGGGCCAGGGCGTACATTTCGTTCATGTTCATTCACGCTCCCTGGGTGAAATCATAAAGCCGCAGGCCATTCTGGGCCTTTTGCTGGGCCAGCAGAGCCAGCATGGCCTGCTCTGTGGCGATGACGTTGCCTTTGCCGTCCTGCTCCGTGTGGCAGTAGCTGCCGTCGGAGAGCCGGAACTGGTCCAGACCCGTCAGCAGGGTCCGTTCACCCCGGGTGAACCGGGGGTCGGTCTCCGGGTCAAGGCCCAGGGCATAGAGGGCAATGAGAACCTGGCAGATGGTCTCGGCGTTTTCGGCGCCGTAGGCGGCATAGGTGCACCGGTCCGTCATTTGATCGGACAGATAGGACAGGGCGGACTCGACGGTCTCCTTGGCCTCGTCATAGGGCGCAAGAGCCTGCAGGGCCATGGCGGTAATGTCCGGATCCGAGCTGCCGGACACAAGGCCGAAGCCGCCGTCCGGTTCTTGCTGGGCCAGAATGGCGGAGAGGATCTCCTCCCGGCTGTGGGCGGCCCCGGCGGGCACCTCATAGGCACCGGCATCCAGGGTGATGAGGGCGAAGATCAGGCTGTTGAGACCCTGGACGCCCAGGTCGCCGTCATAGCTATAGGTCCCGTCCGCGATCAGATTCACGGAATTTCCCTGGGCATCGGTGCCGAAGGCGGTGGGGTCGCCCCCCAGGGCCAGCACCGTCAGAGCGATTCGGTGGTATTCCGTGGGCTTATAGGCGTCCAGGGCGCCGTTTTCTCCATAGCGGTCCGTGACGGACTGCGCCATGGCGGCAAGATAGCCGTCGTAGTCGTCCTGGGCTCCGCTGAGCTTCAGGGCCATGGCCATCCAGTCAAAGGAGGAGTTCCCGGCAGGGCATACGTCCTGATGGGACAGGATCTTTCCCCGGACCCCCAGCAGGGACCGGAAGCTGGCGGCGGACTGGTCCAGCCCCGACAGGGAGCCGGTGCAGCCGGCCAGAAGCACGACGCATAAGAGAAGGCACAGGGGGTGCAGCAAACGTTTCATAGCAGTTCATCCTTTTTTCGTTTATGAGATTCCTGAGAAGGGGAGGGCTCCGACGGTTTCGTAGGCTCCGTGGGAGGCTCCGTAGGTTCTGTGGGAGGGTCTGTGGGTTCCGTCGGGGGTTCCGTGGGAGGCTCGGTAGGCGGCTCCGTGGGCTCCGGGCCCGTGGCGGGCAGGACCTCCCGGGTCACCTCGCCGCACTTGGAGCAGGTTCTTTCAATGTATCCGTCCTGGGTGTCCGTGGGTTCTACCCGGGCGGTTTCCTGATAATCGTGGGACAGGGGGGTAAAGACCCCGTCCCGCCAGATCCCGCAGTAGCTGGACAGGCTGCCGTACTGGCCGCCGGTGGAGCCGTAGCCGTCAATGTCCTTGCCCCAGGACAGGGTAAAGCGCAGGGTGATCACGTCTCCGTCGGAGGGGAACCCGCCGTCCATGCCGAAACCGGGATAGGCACCGTTGACGTCATACATCCATCCGGAGCCCCGGGTGTAGTCCATTTCGCCCAGACTGTCCGGGTCCGACTGGCCTGTGAGGCTGATGCCGTCCCGGAGGATCAGCTGCCACAGCCGGGGATCCACCTCGGCCCCGTACATCATGTCGCCCCGGGTGAGCCGCCGGAGGTAGAAACCACCGTTTTCTGCTGGGGTCCCGGCGTAGCCGGGGGTATAGCCGCAGAGATCCAGGGCCCGCAGCACCACCTGGGCGTAGGTCTCGCCCTGGGTGACTGTGAGAGTTTCCTCGTCCAGGATCCCAAGGCCAAGGGTGGTGGCGTCCACCCGGACCGTGGCCGAGCCGATGGGATCGCCCTTGGATACGGTCTCATAGGTGATGGACAGGGTCCGGCAGGTGGAGTTGCCCTCGTCGTCCCAGGCCAGGATTTTTACGATATAGGTCCGGGAGTCGCCCATCTCCGGGGCGGAAAACCGCAGGGTGTACTCAAAGCCGCCCCGGGCGTTTCCGGTGGGGTTGGTCAGCAGAGTTCCGTCCAGCCAGACCCGCAGGTGATTTTCATAAATGGGCTGGCCTCCGGTGTCGCCCCCGGTTCGGGCGGAGACCCGGAGAATGAATTTTTGGACCCGAATAGGATCCGTGACCCCGTCCCGGTTGGTGGTGATGACGGGGGGCGCATCGCCGATCTCGGGGTGGTCCTCGTCGGCCAGATCCGCCTGATAGGAGACATAGTAGGTCAAGGGAGAGCCCAGGACCCTGCCGTTCTGATAGAGGTACAGCGTCAGCTTATAGCTGGTGTTCAGGGCCATTTTCAGGGCGTAGGAGCCGGACTCCGGCGTCAGGAGCTGGCCGTTGTTGGCGGTGGAGCGTTGCTCCTTCCAGTAGACCCTGACGGAAAGACCTGTGCCGCCCGCGCCGTAGGCATAGAACCGGAGGGTGTCGTTTTCCAGCTCCTTGGGGGTCCAGGCTCGATTCTGCAGGTTCGTGACGATGTGGGGCTCCGTCTCCGGGTCCCGGGGCTCCGTAGGGCCGGGGTTCGGCACCGTGGGGGAGGTAGGATCGGTCCCCGGGGTGGAGGGGTCCGGCTGGCTGCCGGTGGCGTCCGGAGCGGTGGGCTCCGTCACGGAGGCTGTGGCGTCGGGAACGGGATCCTGGGTCCGGGTCTCCGGCGGCTCCGTTTCCTCCTGGGGCTGGGTGGGCTCCGTCTCCGGTTCTGTTTCCGGCTCCGTGGGGGGCTCGGTGTCATCCCGGTCCCCGGTACCGCTGCCGCCGGACCGGGCCATGGATTCCGGCGTCAGCCGGGAGGGCTCCGGATCGATGGGGTTCTCCGGGATCCGGGTCCCGGCGCCCGCCAGGGACAGGACCGCGCCCAGGATCAAAACCAGGGCCAGCAGCGCCGCCAGGACACCGAACAGCCCCTTTTTATTTCGCTTCATGTGTGAAACCTCGCTTGACAAAAACAGCCTGGAAAGGCATAAAAAAAGAACAGCCGTGCAGCAGGATGCAGCGTCCGTTCCTTAGGGAATGTATGCACCGTCTGCCCATAACTCGTGGACGGAGCAATTTCAAGCAGGTCTTCTGACTTGCGCGTCTGCGGTCCGGCGCTGCCTTCTCGGGTCGCCCCAATGGCTGACTTTCGTCCTGCGCCGGCCTCTGCGCTTACAGCGGCGGTACCGTCCGGGAATCTCACCCGGTTGTCTATTCTCCCTCCGGACCCCATAGGGCCGGGAGGGCACTTGAAATGTCCTTATTTTGCATCATAAGTATAGCAGGAAAGGCCCATTCTGTCAATGAATCCCGGAATACTTCCGGAAGAATCCAAGGCAGCGTATCGTAAAGGGCCGCGAAGTTTCCTTCACGGCCCTTTGACGTCAAATGCAGATATAAGTCTTTTGCTTTCCGTTACTATACTTAAAAACGCTTATAATGGTTTAATGAGTTTTGCCCTTGTAAAACATCGGAGCGGGATAGAGAGGGGGATATAATACGGGAACTTTCTTTTTTCTATTCTGCTTCTGGTCTAGTGGAGACTTTCTGCCCTATGAAGAAGGATTTTAATTCAATATTACGATTATTTGAAGTATTTGATATTAGTGCTTATAAAGTCGATAAACCTATCTTTGTTCTCTTGTGACAGCCCGTTAACTTCCATAAGGCTTTTTATATACTGGTACTCTGTATTATGTCTGTAATTGCCCTTAAGAAAATCAATACTTACACCCAACACACAAGCGATGCTATCCATAGTTGGAAAACTTGGCATACTCTCTCCTCGCTCTATCTTTCCTAAAAAGTTCTCCGTTATTCCAACCATTTCAGCCAATCTTTCTATAGTCAACAATTGTCTTTTGCGCTCTGTTCTAATGTTTTCTCCTATAATCTTCATATCAAGCATTAAGTACCACCCCATAAGTATATTTTATAGGGAATAGTATTCGCTTTTAAGTTCATAATAATCCTTATTATATTGACAAATAGGAACTGTATTGATATTATAAAGAGGATAAGAACAAACTGAAAGGAAGTATTCCGATGAAAAAACTACTTGCGCTACTTTTAGCTGCTCTTATGAGCATATCAATGGTTGCTTGTGGAGAATCCAATAAACCATCAGGAGAAGAAACATCAAATACTGAAAATGAATCACCAGAAAGCACTGCATTTGCAATAGGTGAAGCCTTTGGTACTGATAGTGTAGAATGTGTGATAAAGGAAACCAAATGGATTACATCAGAAGAATTTGAACAGTATACCACAAGAGAAAACCTTTCTATTAGCACAGTGTTTCCTGATTATGAAGCAAAGGGCATAACTAAAATTACTAAATCTTCGCTTACAGATTCCTCATATCTTTGCGTAGTGTATTCTCTACAAAATGTTGGTAAAGAAGATGTTGTTTCTGGAGAAGAGTCTGTAGGCGATGGTAGTTATTGGGCTTTGCCATATGGTACTATTGAAGTGAATTATGACGATGGATATACATTTTCTGGAGGGATTGACGGATTTACCAAATATTTTGGTTTTACCAATACCCTAAAGGTTTTAAGCGACCCTATCACAGAGGTTATGATATTTGACTTGCCTAATCAAGTTTTCGAAAATGAT
Source organism: uncultured Oscillospiraceae bacterium (assembly GCA_934589155.1). Taxonomy (GTDB): domain Bacteria; phylum Bacillota; class Clostridia; order Oscillospirales; family Oscillospiraceae; genus Faecousia. The sequence goes on from CAKTNP010000032.1 coordinate 18,476, forward strand.
GATAAACCATTAAATCTTAAAGTTACATTACCTTCTTCTAATGAAGAAACCGAAGAATTTATTGTTTCTATTAGATAATGATTAAGAATGGGGGCTATTACAGCCCCCATTCTTTTACTCACCTATAGAAAGCATTTTGTTTTATATACTTAAAAACGTTTATAATCATAAAAAGCGATTGTCTGTTTGCTGTTACACTTTGTCAGTTGATACACCGCAAATTGACTATAGGCAAAGTCTACCGTTACATCTTTAAGAAAGCCTTTGCCGAAAAGCGGGGGCCTGTTTTTGCTTTAGGAAAAACAAAACTTTCCTGTAGCTTTTTCATCGCTTTTTGGCGGAGAATCGCAAAAATTTGCGGATACGCTCAAAAAACAGCGGGAGCAAACAATGGAGAAAAGCTTAATAGGCCGCAAAAGTTCCGGGAAACCATAGAAAAAACCACCCAAGAAAATTTCTTGGGTGGTTTTGCTTTGGCAAATGACTCTAATTTTGATAGAAACCGTGTAAGGGGGTGCAACTTCGGTTCGGAGGGGGGTGCAGTTCTCAATTTAGG
>CAKTNP010000033.1 GCA_934589155.1 uncultured Oscillospiraceae bacterium
CTACCGCTGCCACAACGACGTGGAGCCCCTGATCTCCGCCCAGTGGTTCGTGAAAATGAAGCCCCTGGCCGAAGAGGCCATTCGGGTGGTGAAAGACGGGGAGACCAAGTTCGTCCCTGACCGGTTCAGCAAGACCTATCTTAATTGGATGGAGAACGTCCGGGATTGGTGCATTTCCCGTCAGCTCTGGTGGGGCCATCAAATCCCGGCATGGACCTGCGCCGACTGCGGCCATATCACCGTGTCCCGGCAGGATGTCGTCTGCTGTGAAGCCTGCGGCAGTCACAGCATTGAGCGGGATCCCGATGTGCTGGATACCTGGTTCTCCTCCGCTCTGTGGCCCTTTGAGACCCTGGGCTGGCCGGACAAGACCCCGGATCTGGACTATTTTTATCCCACGGACGTTCTCGTCACGGGCTACGACATTATCTTCTTCTGGGTGGCCCGGATGATCTTCTCCGGCTGTGAGCATACCGGAAAGACCCCCTTCCACACGGTGCTGATCCACGGCCTGGTCCGGGACGACAAGGGCCGAAAAATGTCCAAGTCTCTGGGCAACGGCATCGATCCGCTGGAAATGATCGACAAATACGGCTGTGATGCCCTCCGGATGAACATGGTCACCGGCAACAGCCCCGGAAATGACATGCGGTTCTATGTGGAGCGGTGCGAGGCCATGCGTAACTTCGCCAATAAGCTCTGGAACGCCAGCCGCTATGTTCTCATGAACGTGAAGGAGGATGGTTCCTGGGGCCTGCCGGAGGAGAGCCGTCTGGAGATCGCTGACAAGTGGATCCTGTCCAAGCTCAACACCCTGATCGGTGAAATGACCGATAATATGGACCGGTATGAGCTTGGTATTGCCGTCCAGAAGGTTTATGACTTCGTCTGGGACAGCTACTGCGACTGGTATATCGAGCTGACCAAGGCCCGGCTCTACGGTGAGAATGAGGACAGCAAGCAGACTGCCATTCAGGTCCTTGTGTATGTGCTGGACCAGATCCTGCGGCTGCTGCACCCCTTTATGCCCTTCATCACCGAGGAAATCTGGCAGTCCATTCCCCATGAAGGGGAGGCCCTGATCGTGGCCAAATGGCCGGAGGCCAGGGAGAGCCTGAGCTTTAAGAACGAAGAGACCATGATGGAGTCCGTTATGGCCGCCATTCGGGCCGTCCGGAACCGCCGGGCGGAAATGAACGTGCCCCCCTCCCGGAAGGCCAACCTGTACGTGGTCACCGAGAAGGCTGAGGCATTCCGAGAAGGGATCCCCTTCATCCAGCGTCTGGCCTACGCAGACGAGGTCCGGGTCCTGTCTCAGGAGCCGGAGGGCCATGAGGATATGGTCTCCTGTGTCACCGTGGACGCCAAGCTGTTCATCCCCATGGGCCAGCTGGTAGACGCCGCCAAGGAGCTGGAGCGACTGGCCAAGGAACGGGAAAAGGCGGAGAAGAACCTGGCCTCCACGGAAGCCAAGCTGCAGAACGAAAAGTTCACCGCCCGGGCTCCCGAGAACGTGGTCAACGCCGAGCGGGAGAAGGCGGAGAAGCTCCGCACCCTCATTGCCCAGCTTCTGGACAGCGAAGAGCGGATGAAGAAGCTCCAGAAATAAAATAACAATTGCCAGAAAGCGGCGCTCGTCAGAGCGCCGCTTTCTGTTTCCCAAAGGCAAAAAATCCCGGGCGGGCGGACCTTCGACGGCATCCGCACGGCCCGGGGTGTAAACTGTCAGCAAGACCAGGAAAGAAGGGGAGCGCCTTATGAATTTTACCAGCTTTCTCCAGGACCGGCAGCTGACCGTGGCCCTCACCGGGGAGATCGACCACCAGTGCGCCAGGGAGTATATCGCGAAGATCCGGGAAAAGATCGACACTTACCTGCCCGCCGTCTGCGTCCTGGATTTCCGGGATGTGAGCTTTATGGACTCCTCCGGCATTGCCGTGGTCATCAACGCCCTGCGTCAGATGAACGGGGTGGGGGGTAAGCTCCGGTTGGAGGGCCTGGGCAGTCAACCCATGCGGGTGCTGCTGACGGCAGGTATCGAAAAAATCGTAGAGATCAGGGAGGCAGTCCGATGAAATTTGACAACTTTATGACCCTGGAATTTCCCAGCCGGGCCAGCAACGAATCCTTTGCCCGCTCCGCAGTGGCCTGCTTTGCCGCCCAGCTGGACCCCAATCTGGAGGAGCTGGGGGACATCAAGACCGCCGTGTCCGAGGCCGTGACCAACTGCATCGTCCACGCTTACCCCAACACCCTGGGGATCATCACCCTCCGGTGCCGGATCCTGAAGGACAATGTGCTGGACATTGTGGTAAAGGACAAGGGCGTGGGGATCCAGGACCTGGAAAAGGCCAAGGAGCCTATGTTCACCACCGGCGGCGCAGACCGGTCCGGCATGGGCATTACCATAATGGAGAGCTTTATGACCTCCTTCTCCATAGCATCCACCCCGGGCAAGGGCACCACCGTACATATGCGCCGCCGGATCCAGCGGCGGGGCTGACATGCAGGAGATCATGGAGACCCTGCTGGAACAGGCTAAGGCAGGGGACCGGCAGGCGGGGGAGACCCTGATCCGGGAAAATTCCGGCCTCATCTGGTCCATTGCCCGGCGGTATTTCGGTCGGGGCACGGATCCCGACGATCTGTATCAGCTGGGCTGTTTAGGCTTTTTGAAGGCGGTGGAGGGTTTCGACCCGGCCTTCGGCACCCAGTTTTCCACCTATGCCGTGCCGAAGATCGCAGGGGAGATCCGCCGTTTTCTCCGGGACGACGGAGCGGTGAAGGTGAGCCGTACCCTGAAGGAGCAAGCCGCCGCCATAAAGCAGGCCCGGTCCCGGCTCCTGCAGGACCTGAACCGGGAGCCTACCCTGGAGGAGTTGTCCCGGGAAACGGGCCTCAGTCCCGAGGAGATCGCCGTGGCGGAGACCGCCACCGCCGGGCCAGAGTCCATCCAGAAGGAGACCGGGGAAGAGGGCTTCACTCTGGAAAACGTGCTGACGGATACCGCCTCAGAGGAGCAGATCTTAGAGCGCATCGCCCTGGATCAGGCCATTTCCGACCTGCCGGAACGGGAGGCTCTGGTGATCCGGCTCCGGTATTTCCACGGCCTGACCCAGGAGCGCACGGCAAGGATCCTGGGGGTATCCCAGGTCCAGATCTCACGGATCGAGAAGAAGGCCCTGGGTCACCTTCGGGACATGATCTGACAGGCACCGAAATGGTGCCTGTTTTTTCTTTGGGACTTTCCCAATGCGCCGATTTGTGATACAATAAACCCAAATGTTTTGAACCAAGAAAGAGAGAACGACAACATGGACAATACCCTGCAGGAACGCTTTCCCGCCGCACGGCGGCGCTATATCGATTCCCGGTTCCACAATCTGAACCCCCAGCAGCGGGAGGCGGTGCTGACCACCGAGGGGCCGCTGCTGCTGTTGGCCGGCGCCGGCAGTGGCAAGACTACGGTTCTTATTAACCGGATTGCCAACCTGATGACCTACGGCTGCGGCAGCGACAGCGACGAGGTCCCCGGAAACGTAACGGAGGAAGACCTGGATTTCCTGGAAAACCTGTCCCAGGACCCCACCCCGGATGAGATTCTCCGGGCCGACGAGATCTGCGCCCTGCGGCCCGCCGCACCCTGGACCATCATTGCCATCACTTTTACCAACAAGGCGGCCAATGAGTTAAAGGCCCGGCTGACTGCCATGCTGGGGCCGGAGGCCAACGACGTGTGGGCCATGACCTTCCACTCCGCCTGCTGCCGGATCCTCCGGCGGGAGATCGACCGGCTGGGCTATGATCGGAGTTTTACCATTTACGACACCCAGGATTCCGAGCGGGTCATGAAGCGGATCATTGGGGAAATGGGCCTGGACGACCGGACCTTCCCGGCCAAGTCCGTGCTGAATACCATTTCCAAGGCCAAGGACCAGTATCAGGACCCCGCGGAGTTTGCCAAGACCGCCGAGGGTGCCGGGGACTACCGCATGGTACGGATCGCCAAGGCCTACGCCAGCTACCAGAAGCAGCTGAAAGAGAACAACGCCCTGGATTTTGACGACATTATTTTCCTGACCGTAAAGCTCCTGAAGGAGTATGAGGAGGTCCGGTCCTACTACCAGCGGAAGTTTCGCTATGTTCTCATTGACGAGTATCAGGACACCAATAACCTGCAGTATCAGTTGGCCTCCCTGTTGGCGGGGCTGTACCGGAATATCTGCGTGGTGGGCGACGACGACCAGAGCATTTACCGGTTCCGTGGCGCCACCATCGAGAATATTCTGAGCTTCGAGCACCAGTATAAGGGCGCCCGGGTCATCCGTCTGGAGCAAAACTACCGCTCCACCCAGTCCATCCTGGACGCGGCCAACGCTGTGATCTCCCACAACCACGGGCGGAAGGGCAAGACCCTATGGACCGCCAACGGCAAGGGTCACCCGGTGGTGATCTATGAGGCCGACAACGAGGGAGCCGAGGCCAACTTCGTGGCGGGCCAGATCATTCAGGAGTCCAAGGGCAAGCAGTTCAAGGACTACGCCGTCCTCTACCGGACCAACGCCCAGTCCAACGCCCTGGAATATGCCTTCAAGCGCAATGGAATCCCATACCGGATCATCGGCGGCACCCGGTTCTTTGACCGGGCGGAGGTCAAGGACATGCTGGCCTATCTCTGGGTCATCAACAACCGGTCCGATGATCTGCGGCTCCGGCGGATCCTGAATAACCCGCCCCGGGGCATCGGCGCAAAAACTGTCGAGACCGTGGAGCGGCTCAGTACCGCCGAGGGCAAGCCCCTGTATTCCGTACTGGCCGATGCCAATTCCTACCAGCCGCTGGAAAAGCCTGCGGCCAAGCTGCTGGAATTCTGCAGGCTGATCGAGGAGTCCGCCGCCCTTCTGGAGACCCTGAGCCTGCCGGACTTTTATGAGGAACTGCTGATCCGCACGGGCTATGCCGCCATGCTGGAGGCCAAGCCTACGGAGGAGAACCAGACCCGGCTGGAAAACGTCCGGGAGTTAAAATCCAGCATTCTTTCCTACATGGAAAACACGGAAACGCCGACCTTGAACGGCTTTTTGGAAGAGATCGCCCTGTATACCGACATTGAACAGTATGACGAGAACGCAGACGCCGTGGTGATGATGACCATGCACAGCGCCAAGGGCCTGGAGTTCCCCAAGGTGTTCCTGGTGGGCTTTGAGGACGGCCTGTTCCCCGGCATGCGCTCCATTGGCGAGCCGGAGGAAATGGAGGAGGAGCGCCGCCTGTGCTACGTGGCCATCACCCGGGCCAAAGAGGAGCTGACCATTTCCCACGCCCGGCAGCGGACCCTGTACGGCCGGACCTCCGGCTGCATGCCCTCCCGCTTCTTGGAGGAAATCCCCAAGGAGTGCGTGGTGGAAAAGGGCCGCCAGTTCAATTCCAGCTCCTGGCAGGGGGGCGGATACACCGGCACCGGCTCCGGTCAGGGCTATCAGGGCGGCTATGGCGCCAAGCCAAAGACCCATCCGCGGAAGGGGACCTTCTTCGCCGAGCCTGCAGCTCCGGCGCCTATGCTGGAGCTGCAGAAGGGCGACATGGTGGAGCACACCGCCTTTGGCCGGGGCATGGTCCTCAGCGTCATGAAAATGGGCGGCGACGCTTTGCTGGAAATCGCCTTTGACGAGATCGGTACCAAAAAACTCCTGGCCAAGGCCGCCAGCTCCCACATGAAGAAGTTATGATCCTGCCCCCTCCGGCATAAACTGTGCCGGAGGGGGGATGGACATGAGACGCAGACGGCGAAAGCCGATGTCAAGGCTACTGCTCCCGATCATGGTGGTTGCACTCTGCCTGGCCTTCTGGTTGTTCCTGCGGACTAAGTATGCCCCCGTGGTGGAGGAATTGGCGGAGACCCAGGCAAAGATCGCAGCGTCGGACCTGATCAATGACGCCATTGCCGCCCAGATCGACAGTGAAAACATTCAATATGATCGGATCGTGTATTTTGAAAAGGATCTGGAGGGGAGAATCACGGCCCTCAAGACCAACATGACCGAGATCAACCGCCTGCGGGCCCAGATCCTGGACGAAATCAGCGAGGCCGTTTTGCATATGGACCCCCAGGAGACCGGGGTGCCTATCGGAAGCGTGATTCTGCCGGAGCTCTTATCCGGCAAGGGACCACGGATCTCCGTCAGAGTCCTGTCCGCCGCCAATTCCGGTGCGGATTTTGTCAGTACCTTTTCCGAAGCAGGGATCAATCAGACCCTGCAGCAGCTTACCGTGAACGTATCCGTGGATGTGACGATCCTCGTCATGAACCGGATGGAGACTTTTACCGTAACGAGCCAGATGGTGGTGGCGGAGACCGTCATCGTCGGGGCCGTACCCGAGACCTTTATCGATACCCGGGGCCTTGGGAAAATAGGAGGATAATATGGACGCAAAAGAGGAGATTTCACAGTTGACCGCCGCCCTGGAGCAGGCGAACTATCGCTATTACGTGCTGGACGATCCCACTATGGAGGACTTCCAGTACGACCGAATGCTGCGGCGGCTGGAGGAGCTGGAGGCAGAGTACCCGGAGCTGGCTTCGCCTCTGTCTCCCACCAAGCGGGTGGGAGGCCAGGCCCTGAGCCAGTTTCAGAAAGTTGAGCACGTCGTTCCCCTGGAGAGTTTACAGGACGTGTTTTCCATGGAGGAGCTGGCGGAGTTTCACGACAGGATCCGGGAGACCCTGACGGAGCCCCTGTACACTGTGGAGCCCAAGGTGGATGGCCTGTCCGTGGCGTTGGAATACATGGACGGTGAGTTCGTCCGGGGCGCCACCCGGGGCGACGGTCGGATCGGCGAAGATGTGACGGAGAATCTCAAGACCATCCGCACCATTCCCATGCACTTGGAGAACGCCCCCCGGCGGCTCATTGTCCGGGGCGAGGTGTATATGCCCAAGGCCGTGTTTGCCAAGCTCAACGAGCAGCGGGAGGAGGAGGGCCAGCCCACCTTCGCCAATCCCCGGAACGCCGCCGCCGGATCCCTGCGGCAGCTGGATCCCAAGATCGCCGCAAAGCGCCAGCTGGACGTGATCATTTTTAATTTGCAGCTTTCCGAGGGCCGCAGCTTCCAAAGCCACAGCGAGACCCTGGATTATCTTAGAGATCAGTATTTCCGGGTGATCCCTTACACCCTCTGCCGCACCGGAGAGGAAATGGAGGCTGCCGTCCGGGCTGTGGATGAGGGCCGCCATGACCTACCCTATGACATTGACGGCGCCGTCATCAAGGTCAACGATCTGTCTGCCCGGAGCCTCCTTGGCAGCACCGCCAAGTTTCCCCGGTGGGCCGTGGCCTATAAGTATCCCCCGGAGATCAAGACCACCGTGGTCCGGGACATTCTCATTCAGGTGGGCCGTACCGGCGTGCTGACCCCCAAGGCTTCCGTGGACCCGGTGCGGTTGGCAGGCACCACTGTCACCAGTGCTACTTTGCACAACCAGGATTTTATCTCCGAAAAGGACATCCGTATCGGCGATACCGTGAGAATCCGGAAAGCGGGGGAGATCATCCCTGAAATTTTGGAGGTGGACTTTTCCAAGCGCCCGGCGGAAGCCAAGCCCTATTTTCTGCCCTCCGCCTGTCCCGTCTGCGGGGCCCCTGTGGTCCGGGATGAGGACGGGGCCTTTCTCCGCTGCACTGGCGCTGAATGTCCTGCTCAGCTGTCCCGGAATATCGCCCACTTCGTCTCCAGGGATGCCATGGACATTGACGGCCTGGGCAGCGCCATTGTGGATTCCCTCATTCAGATGGGGGCCATTCACTCCCCGGCGGATATTTACTATCTGACTCTGGAGGAACTAAAGAGTCTTTGGAAAAGCGGTGAGACCGCCGCGAAAAAGCTGCTGGCTGCCATTGAGGACAGCAAATCCCGGGACCTGGGGCGGCTGATTTATGCGCTGGGGATCCGTCAGGTGGGGGCCAAGGCAGGGAAGACCCTGGCCGGACATTTTGGGACCCTGGATGCCCTGATGGAGGCGGATCTGGAGACTCTCACCGCTGTCCCCGACGTGGGTGCCGTAACGGCCGAGAATATCCGGGCCTGGTTTGCTGAGCCCCAGTCCCGGCACCTTGTTTCCCGGCTGCGGGAGGCCGGGGTGAACTTCAGGAGCCTGCGGGAGATCACGGACACCCGCTTTGCGGGCAAGACCTTCGTTCTGACCGGGGCCCTTACCATGTTCACCCGGGAGGAGGCCACGGAGAAGATAGAGCTCTTTGGCGGCAAGGCCTCCGGCTCCGTGTCGAAAAAGACCAGCTATGTGGTGGCCGGAGAGAACGCAGGTTCCAAGCTCCGGAAAGCAGACGAGCTGGGGATCCCCGTCCTTACCGAAGCGGAGTTCCTGGAAATGCTGAACTGACGCCGATATACAAAAATCCCCGCCGGAATCTCCGGCGGGGATTTTGCGGTATAAAGACGTTACTGAATGTCGTTCTCGTCGAAGGGGTCGCCGCACTCGGGGCAGAACTTGGGCGGGTGTTTGGGATCTTCAGGCTCCCAGCCGCACTTGTCGCACTTGTACAGGGGCTCTCCGGCGGGCTTCTTGGCGCCGCACTCGGCGCAGAACTTGCCCTTGTTCACGGTGCCGCACTTGGAGCAGACCCAGCCGGAGACGGCGGGCTTGGCCGCGCCGCACTCGGCGCAGAATCTGCCGGTGTTCACGGCGCCGCAGGCGCAGGTCCAGCTGTCGCCCTTGGGCGCCGGGGCCGCCTGCTGGGGGGCGGGCTGTGCCTGTTGCTGGCCGCCCATCTGGAACAGGGCCTGGGCGTTGACTCCGCCGGCCTGCTGGGCCATGCCCATGCCCATGAAGCCCATCATGGCGCCGTTTTTGTTGCCGGCGGCGGTCTTCATGGCCTCGGCCTGGGCACCCACCAGGGTAGCGGCAGCCATATTGGGATTCCGGAGGACGGCGCTGCGCTGCAGCTCCTTGATCATGTCCTCGTCCTCCTTGGGGGCGGTGACGGAGTTGACGCTGAAGCTGAACACGGCGATGCCGCGCTTCTCCCGCCACTTGGCGGTGAGGACCTCGTTCAGGGCGTCGGCGATCTCCGTGGTGTGACCGGGCAGAGCGGAGTAGCGGATGCCCATGTCGGAGATCTTGGCAAAAGCGGGCTGCAGGGCGGACAGCAGCTCCGCCTTCAGGGTGCTGTCGATCCCGTCCCGTTTGAACTCGTCGGTGACGTTGCCCGCCACATTGGAATAGAAGAGGATGGGATCCTCAATTCGGTAAGAATACTCGCCGTTGCAGCGGATGGAGATGTCAATGTCCAGGCCAATGTTGTTGTCCACTACCCGGAAGGGCACGGGGTTGGCTGTGCCGTACTTATTGCCGTAGATCTCCTTGGTGTTGACGAAATAGATCCGCTGGTCCCGGGCCGTCTCGTTGCCGAAGCTGATCCGGCGGCCCCAGGTGGAGAAGCTCTTTTTGATGTTCTCGCCCAGATTGCCATAGAAAATGGAGGGCTCGGCGCTGGCGTCATAAACGAACTCACCGGGGGTGGCACAGAGCTCTACCACCTTACCCTGATCCACGATCAGCATACACTGGCCCTCGTTGACGGCCACGATGGAGCCGTTGGAGATCAGATTGTCGGAGCCCTTGGTGTTGGAGCCCCGTTTGGTGACCCGCTTTGCGCCCTTGACCATAAGGGTACCTGCGTCCAGGCTGTCACAGTAAAAATACTCTCTCCACTGATCCGCCAGCAGCGCCCGTCCGGCGCCCAGAGTTGCAGAAATTAAGCCCATTTTTGTGTTTCTCCTTCCAAATATGTAAAATAGTTTTTAGAATTTACCGCTTGATCCGCCATGTGTGCTGCCGCTGCTGCTCACGTGGGTGGAGCTTCCACCGCCGTGATCCTCCTCCTGGGCCCGACGAGTCTTGGTCACCGTGGAGTACAGGAACCGGTCCCGGCTCTGGCTCAGATGGAAGCTATCCTTGACCAGATATTCCCTGGCCTGGCGCTGGCCCCGAGCGGAGTTCATGCTTTTGGCCATGCTGGCCACGGTGATCCCGGAGATCACAGCCGCAATGGCCATGCACAGCAGGATCCGCCCCAGAGAGAGCTTGGACCGGAGGTAATACCAAAAGATGGGTCCGTCGTAATCCTCACTTCCGTCATAGTCCGAGGAGCCGTCTTCGGAGCCGTTGGCCTGATCTTTGGTATAGCTGTCATAGAGCGTTTCCAGCTCATCCAGATAGTTGTTGAAGGCGTCGGCGTAGTCACCGTTGGACAGGTCCGGCAGCATGGCGTCCTGGAGCTGCTCGTTGCCCCAGTCCGTCACGGCGCGGATGGCCTTGCCCTTGGTGCTGATGGCCCAGTCCCGCTCGCCCATGCTCACAAGGAGCAGAGTGCCGCTGCCGTAGGGGCCGATGCCATAGTCGTTGTAGTCGAAGTAGTCGTCGGCATATTCCGTGGCGGTTTTTCCGTCCAGGGAATCGTTGGTCACAATGACCACGTCCATGCCGTAGGTTTCGGCCATCTGCTGGGCTCGGGCTTCCAGCGCCTCCTGCTCCTCAGCGGTCAGCAGACCCGCCTTATCCATGACCTTGGGCCAGTCATTTTCCGCAAAGACGGGGAGGGACAGGCCCAGCATCAAGGCCAAAGCCAGAAGCAGACAAAATACGCGTTTCTTCATTCCGGCACCTCCTAAAACAGTAGGGAGATCAGCAGGAACAACAGGGAAAGCCACGCAGTGATCCCGCCGAACAGTGCCCAGCACTTGCCCTTGTCCACGGGGAGCTGACCCACAATCTTTCCGGTCTGACCGTTCATGGCAAAGGTGTAGATTTTATCCTTATACTTGGTGTTCAGCATCCAGACCGGCAGGAGCCCATAGCGGATCTTGGTGTTGGACAGCTGATTGCCGCCGCTCTGGCGGAGCACCGTGGCGTAGCCCTGGGCGGTACCGGCCAGCATGGAGTCCGCCGTGGCCTCGATCCGGGCGTTGGCCCGGGGCTGGCCCTCTTGGGCGGTGACGTCGTATTTGTCCGCCAGATAGCCGGATAGATAGGCGGTGTCGAAGTCCACAGCCTTGGAATAGTCATAGGGCTCCACGGACTCCATGTAGCCGTCCTCCATTTTCTTGGAGCCGTCTACGGGGACCCCGTCAAAGGACATCTGTCCAGCTCGCCATAGCATGTAATAGTCTGTCTTGGTGTAGTTGTATTCCGAGTCGGACCAGCCGGAGACCTGGGTGGCTTTGTAAACGGCCTGGGCGTTCACGTCGCAGGAATAGAGCCAGAAGGGAACATACATGCCGGAGATCATTTCCAGTCGGTTCTCGCCTACAAAGCCCTTGGGCAGCAGGATCTTTCCCTTGCACAGCCGCTTCAGGGCCTCCTTGGCGGAATTCTTATCGTTTTGAAAGGGTACCACGAAATCCGGCCGGAACTGGCGGCTGACCCGGCCCGGGATCACGGCGGGGTTCTCGCAGTAGGGGCAGAAGGTAGCCGCCGTGTTGGTATCCGTCAGGATCTCACCGCCGCAGGAGGGGCAGGTAAAGACCTGCATTTCCTCGGCCTCGCCGTCCTTCCAGCCCTGGCTGTCCTCGTCACCGTAGTCGTCCCACTGCACATTCTCCTTGGGCGTGACCAGTGCGTCGTTGTAGTCCTTTACAGCCTCCAAGTCAAAGGTGTTCAGGCAGGCTGCACATCGCATCTGCTGAGAGCCCGGGGCAAAAGACAGGGCTGCGCCGCAGCAGGGGCATTTATACTCTACAACGTTGACATCTGCGTTCTTTTGCGATTGTTCGTCCATAAATATCCCTCCGTTTCCTGGTTTTTTCTTCATTATATCATAGCCCTGGGCCCCACGCAAGGTGTACACTTGCCATTTCTGGGGAAATCTTCATCCTTTTGCACTTGCAATTCTGAGGAGAATTTCTTATAATAAAAGGGCATTTTTTAGAGTATCGAGGCGTATTTCATGCAAGCACAGAACATAGACGAAAAATATATCGAAATGACCCGATTCCCGGTGGAAAAGCTCATCGGGAAACTGGCAATTCCTACCATTATTTCTATGCTCATCACCACCGTTTACAACATGGCGGACACTTTTTTTATCGGAAAGATCAGCACCAGCGCTTCCGGCGCCGTGGGCGTGGCCTTCTCCCTGATGTCGGTGATCCAAGCCGTGGGCTTTTTCTTTGGCCAGGGCTCCGGCAATAATATTTCCCGGGAGTTGGGGCGGCGGAACACCCAGCGGGCGGAGACGCTGGCCTCCGTCGGCTTCTTTTCGGCTCTGATCTCCGGCACGGTCATCATGGGCCTTGGCCTGGCGTTTATCCGGCCCCTGGCCCGGCTTCTGGGCTCTACGGAGACCATTCTGCCCTACGCCGTGGATTACCTTCGCATCGTCCTCATCGGCGGATCCTACATGACCGCCTCCTTCGTTCTTAACAACCTGCTGCGGTTCCAGGGCAATGCCTTTTACGGTATGATCGGACTGGCCTCCGGCGGCGTCCTCAATATTCTTCTGGACCCTCTGTTTATTTTCGTATTCCATATGGGTATTTCTGGTGCGGCTCTGGCCACCATCCTGAGCCAGTTTGTGAGCTTTCTCATTCTGCTGTATCAGTGCAATCATGTGGGCACGGTGAAGGTTCGTTTTCGGAACTTCCGGCCCAGTCGGGCAGTTTACGGCATGATTATCTCCGGCGGCCTGCCCTCCCTGTGCCGCCAGGGCATCGCCGGTGTGGCCACCGTCTGCCTGAATAAGGCGGCCAACCCCTTCGGTGATGCTGCCATTGCCGCCATGTCCATCGTGTCCCGGATTGCCAACCTGCTCCAGTCCGCCGTTATTGGCTTTGGTCAGGGCTTCCAGCCCGTCTGCGGCTACAACTACGGGGCGGGGAAGTACTCCCGGGTCCGTCGGGGCTTCTGGTTCTGCACCATTGTTTCCACCGTGTTCCTGGTGGTGTTTTCTGCGCTGGAGGTGCCCCTGGCGCCCCAATTTGTGGAACTGTTCCGAAAGGGAGACCCGGAGGTGGTGGCCATCGGTGCCAAGGCCCTGCGGTTCCAGTGCATTACGGGCTGGACTGCGGGCTTTCTGGTGCTGGCCAACATGACACTTCAGACCTCTGGCAAGACTCTCAGCGCTTCGATTCTGGGCATGGCACGCCAGGGCCTGTTTCTGATCCCCGCCGTGCTGATCCTGTCCGCTCTGTGGGGCATTCTGGGCCTTCAGTTGGCCCAGCCCGTGTCTGACGTGCTGTCCTTCCTGGTTTCCGTTCCCATGATGGCGGCTTTCCTGAAAAAACTGCCTAAGGAAGATGCTGCCTGAGCTTTTTGTTGGAAATACAACCGAAAAAGATCTCCCTTGCTGGTATGATCGAGCCATACCAATTGCAAGGGGGATCTTTTTATATGGTAAGAAAGATCATTAAAATAGACCGGGACCGGTGCAATGGCTGCGGTCTGTGTGCCACTGCCTGTCATGAGGGGGCCATTGATATTGTGGACGGTAAGGCCCAGCTCACCCGGGAGCACTACTGCGACGGCTTGGGGGACTGTCTGCCCGCCTGTCCCATGAACGCCATTTCCTTTGAAGAGCGGGAGGCCCCCGCCTATGATGCCGAGGCCGTCAAGGCCGCCCAGGCAGCAAAGCAGGCTCCGGCTCACCCGGGAAGCTGCCCTGGCAGCCGGATGCACCGGCTGGCGCCCCGGGACAGGGGAGAGGCCCCAGTTTCCGCCGCTCCTGCCATGAGCCAGCTCCGGCAGTGGCCGGTGCAGATTAAGCTGGTGCCGGAGCAGGCGCCCTTCTTTGACGGCGCCGACGTGCTCATTGCCGCCGACTGCACCGCCTACGCCTGCGGCGACTTCCACGATCGGTTCATCCGGGGCCGGGTGACCCTCATCGGCTGTCCCAAGCTGGACGAGGGGGACTATGCCGAAAAGCTCACCGCCATTTTCCGGGACAATGCCATCCGCTCCGTGACCCTGGTTCGGATGGAGGTGCCCTGCTGCGGCGGCTTGGAGCGGGCGGCCCGGACGGCGCTTCAGCATTGCGGCAAGCAAATCCCTCTCCAGGTCCGGATCCTGTCCCTGGAGGGTCAGGTTCTGGAACGCTGAGACAGCCCCTGTTTTTCGCTTCTTTTTTTGACGTTTTCTCTGATTCCCGGAAAAAGCAAGCCGCTTTGTAAAAAACGGCTTGCTTTTCCGTAAAACATATGCTATCATAGGGCGCAATGGGAAGGGGGCGTCATCATGCAGATCTGTCGGTTCACGGGAAGCAGTTTTGCAGGGGTGATTTATTTCCTTTTTCCCAAATGTTCGTGAAACGGTCGTTTTTAGATCGTTTCTTTTTTTATGCCTGCGTAAAAGAAAGGAAGAACGCCATGAACAATCAAGAACCGATTCGGGACGCGCGAAAGCTGGGCGTACCCAAGATGCTGGTCCTGGGTCTGCAGCATATGTTTGCCATGTTTGGCGCCACCATTCTGGTGCCCATTCTGGTCAACAGCTACGACTTGCCCCTGTCCATCCAGACCACCCTGTTTTTTGCCGGTATCGGCACCCTGTTTTTCCACGTCTGCACGAAGCTGAAGGTCCCGGCTTTTCTGGGCTCTTCCTTTGCTTTCCTGGGCGGATTCCAGGCGGTGGCGGCTTTGAATGTGGGAAAGTTCGCCACCATGACCGGTGCTGAGAAGCTGCCCTATGCCCTGGGCGGCATCGTGGTGGCCGGCGGCTTGTACGTGATTCTGGCTCTCGTTATCAAGCTGGTGGGCGTCAATAAGGTCATGCGTTTCCTGCCCCCTGTGGTCACCGGTCCCATCATCATTCTGATCGGTCTGAACCTGGCGCCCTCCGCTGTGTCCAACGCATCCTCCTGCTGGTGGCTGGCTCTGGTGGCCATGGGTATCATCATTGTTGCCAACATCTGGGGCAAAGGCATGATCAAGATCATCCCCATCCTCCTGGGTGTGGTAGGCTCTTACCTGGTGGCCGTCATTGCAAATGCCTGCGGCGCTACCATCAAGGACGCCTCCGGCGCCGTGAAGCCTCTGGTGGACTTCTCCTCCGTGGCCGCCTCTAAGGCGGTGGGCCTGCAGCCCTTCCAGCTGGCCAAGTTTGACGTGACCACCATCCTCATCATGGCTCCCATCGCCATTGCCTCCATGATGGAGCACATTGGCGATATGTCCGCCATTTCCGCCACCGTGGGCGAGAACTTCATTCAGGACCCCGGCCTGCACCGGACCCTGATCGGCGACGGTATCGCTACCTCCCTGGCCGGTATGTTCGGCGGCCCCGCCAACACCACCTACGGCGAGAATACCGGTGTTCTGGTCCTGTCCAAAGTTTACGATCCTAAGGTTATTCGCCTGGCTGCGGTCTATGCCGTGGTTCTGTCCTTCAGTCCGGCCTTCGCCGCCCTGATTGGCTCCATTCCCTCCGCCATTATCGGAGGCGTGTCCTTTATCCTTTACGGCATGATTTCCGCCATCGGCGTGCGGAACGTGGTGGAGAACCGGGTGGACTTCACCAACTCCCGGAACCTGATCATCGCCGCCGTGATCCTGGTCTGCGGCCTGGGCTTTTCCAGCGGCCTGACCTTCCACATCGGCGAGGCTAGCATCACCCTGACCAGCTTGGCCATTGCCGCCATCGCCGGTATCCTGCTCAATGCCATCCTGCCCGGCAAGGACTATACCTTCGGCTCCGACGTGACCGACGGCCGTTCCACCGACATGGGCCGGTATTGATCCCCAGCGTCTCCCAAAAGTGCGGGCAGTATTGCCCGCACTTTTTTGCTTGCATTTTTCCGGGGAGTAGACTATAATAGCCGTGTAATTGAAGATGAACAAAAAGCAGCCGCTTCGGAGAGTTCCGCAGGCGGAATGGGGTGAGATGCCCCGCGAGTGGGTCACTGTGATACCGGCGCGACCGGTTCAGTCAGATACGCCGCGGCTGCTTTGGAATCCTGCCTTCACCGGGATGCCGCTGCTGTGGGTTTTCTGTGCCCGCACGGCCTTTCGGTCGTGCGGGCATTTTCCGTATTTCAAGCCGTCTGGCGTGAGATAAGAATTTGATTTAGGAGGAAGAAGAATGAGCAAACGTATTTTATCCCTGCTGCTTGCCCTGGTGCTTCTGGTGGGCCTGGTGCCCTTTGGAACCATCCCGGCACACGCAATCATCCCGGATAACGAAGCAGCAACATTTGGTGTATCCGCTGATGATAAAGAACTGAGCATCCTCAACAAGGGTGACGATGTTGTCCCGGATGAGGGTACCTGTGATTATGAACCCTGTGAAATTCATGGGGTGTATCCAAATGATCTGGATTATGAGCACCGTGCTTTTGGCTGTACCATCGTCTATCCCGTTGGCACCAAGACTGTAACCCTGAAGCTGGATGAGTATGGAGATCTCTGGAAGAGTGACGGCTCACATTATAAATGTGAGAGCGAGAGTTTTATGCGTGATGTAGAGGTTCTGACGGATCCGTCTGACTACTACCTCCTGGTGGATTCCACCAATGATCGTCAGTTTGCCCTGTACTTCCAGGTAGACTGCAAGCACGCCAAGACCACCGTCAAGTTTGAGAGCAACAACGACGGCACCCACAACATGGTGGATTACTGCACCGTCTGCGGCGCCAAGGTCAGCTCCGCCCTGCAGAACTGCGCGGATAAGGACGGCAAGTGCGATAAGTGCGGCTATGTCATGGGAGCCGCCACGCCGAAGGTTACTGTTACCGGCTTTGACGCCAAGGAAATGGTCCAGCGCTACGATGTAAATGCCACGGCCACTACCTTCGTGGTCACCGCTACGTCTTCCGACGGCGGGGAACTGTCCTATCAGTGGTATGTGAATACCGTGGACGGTTATGACGGCGCCACGGCGATTGATGGGGCCAACACTGCCTCCTTCACTCCCAACACCTCCGCAGAGACCCAGATGCAGTTTTATTTCTGCCGGGTCACCAATACCAGCGCCGCCGGTACCGCCACAGCAAACAGCGGCCTGCAGGCCGTGATCGTCGACGAGTTGCCCACCGTCACCGCCTATTTTTCCCTGTCCGACGACGGCCACTATGTGGTCGGCGATAACAACGGCGGTGGCAGCGGCGAGGTCATGGCCTTGCGGAAGGTTACCGTGCCTTACTTTGACCTGGGCCTGTACGGCCTGGAGGATTACTACTTCAAGTCCGAGACCTATGGCCCCGATCCCGACAACCCCGACAGGCCCGGCTCCGACCTGACCCCCGGTACCAGTGACTATGCCTACGGCAAGATCACGGACCTTCACCTGATGATCTACATGCTGGAGACCCAGTACTGCGGCATTGACGCTGCGGACGCAGGTAAGGGCTATCTGTACAACGAGGCCATCATGGGTACCCCCGCATTTAACGTTTCCGGCTCCACCGGCTCCTTCTTCATGAATGAGGTCTGGGGCCACGATCTGAACCTGAACTATTACCACAACTTCGTGTATCCTCTGGCCACCGGCGGCTGGGGCTCCACCATGGATCAGATTCTGCTCCATAACGGCGATGTGTTCACCATGATGATGTTCACCAGCTGGGCCTTCTTTGGGGACTCCGCCGCCGGCTTCAACCACTTTGGCACCGCCGACAATAAGGTCCCCGCCGAACTGGAGGTCTTGAAGGACAAGGAGCTGGAGCTGACCCTGTACCGGTCCTACGGCTTTGGCGGTGACTACTCCACCTCTCATACCGTTGTCACCGATGGGCTGCCCGTGTATTACACTGCTTTGGAGGACCTGTATGACGGTGAGGTTGAGACCTGGACCGCCTGCGGCACTACCTCTGCCGACGGCACCTATACCGTAGATACCAAGGCTCTGAATCTGGAAGTGGGCAAGCAGTACCTGTTTGCCGTCGTCGGCCAGAAGGGCATTGAGAACACCGACGACTATGTTTCCTCCCCCGGCGGCGTCATCGTGGACGTGGTCAAGACCCTCTCCGATCCTGGCGATGCCATGGATGTGCGTATTACCCTGGACGGCTCCGATGGCATCAAGGACTTCGGCAAGCTGGATTATGAGATCGTTTCCACCTTTGACAAAATCTGCACCGATGTGACCTCTGCCTTGGACGTCATCTCCGAGTCCACCGGCTACACCTTCGAGCTGACGAATACCGGCATCCAGTCCGTGACCAACCCTGACGGCGTAAAGATCGCCAACGGCCAGTTCGGCCCCAACTCCAAGTGGACCTTAACGCGCAACGGCGAGGATCCCGCCGATTACGCCGACGACGGCATCGTTGGCCACTGCAAGGTCGATGACGGCGACGAGTTCGTCCTGACCTACACCGCCGACCGGACGGAAATGACCGTTTCCGTTTCCGTGGAAGGCAGCAAGTTTGACGACAAGTTCCAGGACCTGGAGGACAGCTTCAAGGGCATGACTTACAGTGGCCAGACCGCCGCCGATGCTCTGACGGAAGTCCTTGCCCGGAATGGCTACACCTACACCGGCTCCACCTCCTACGTGACCGGCATTACCGATGCCAACGGCGTGAGTCTGACTGCCGGCGATGCTGCCCATGGTCCATGGTCCGGCTGGATGTTCACCGTCAACGGCGAAATGCCCACCCTGGGCACGGATCCCGAGACCGGCTATACCATTTATGCCTCCCTGGATACCTACGTGCTGCAGCCTGACGATGTGCTGCGGGTCTATTTTGTGAACTGCCCCAGCTCCACCGACGACCACGTCTGGGACGAGGGCAAGGTCACCAAGAAGCCTACCTGCAAGGAAGAGGGCGTAAAGACCTATACCTGCGCCGTCTGCGGTGCCAGCCGGACCGAGCCCATCGAAAAGCTCACCACCCATACCTGGGACGAGGGCAAGGTCACCAA
>CAKTNP010000034.1 GCA_934589155.1 uncultured Oscillospiraceae bacterium
ATTTATGCCCTCGACCGGGATGCTGCCGCCATTGCGGTAGTGGACAGCAACCTGCACCGGGAGCATATTCTGCCCAGTGAAAAGGCGTTTGCGTACAGAATGAAGCTGGAAGCAATGAGCAGACAAGGACACCGCTCTGACCTAACTTCCGACCAACTTGGTCGGAAGTTGGAAACCGCTGAGATTATTGCACAGCAGTCCGATGACAGCAAATCTCAGGTGCGGCGCTATATCCGCCTGACCTATCTCATCTCAGAGTTCCTTGAAAAGATGGATCAAGGCGAAATCGCCCTGTCCGTAGGTGTGGAGCTTTCGTTTCTTGACGAATCCAGCCAGCGGGAGGTGCTGGAGCAGTGCGCTATCAACGACTGCACCCCGTCCTATTCAC
This sequence comes from uncultured Oscillospiraceae bacterium, assembly GCA_934589155.1. Taxonomy (GTDB): domain Bacteria; phylum Bacillota; class Clostridia; order Oscillospirales; family Oscillospiraceae; genus Faecousia. The sequence goes on from CAKTNP010000034.1 coordinate 389, forward strand.
AGGCGTGGCGGATGCACAAAGCCGACCGGGAGGGGACGCTGACCACGGCGGTTATTCAAGCCATTATGTCGGAGGAAAAAGCAAACCAGAAGGCCCGCCTCAAGATTCCGATGGAGCGTATTCGCAAGTTTTTCCCCCAGAGCTATACCGCATCTCAGATCGAGGATGCCGTGGTGAAGCTCTGTGAGCGGGACTACCGCCGACGAACCGACCGAGCGCGATAAGGAGGTGCGGCCTATGGGAGAATATCGCAAGATCGACTACACGCAGGTCGCACTGCCGGAGGAACTGCTTACCTCCTTTGCCAAGGCCATGCTCCCGGAGCTGCGTAAGTTTTACGCCAGCGACGAGGGCAGGGCCTATTTTGCAAAGTGGCTTCTGAAGCACCCGGAATATGCGGCACATTCGACACCGGAGAGCGGATGACTATAATAAAAATCGGAGAGGAGGATTCTGTATGAATGTAGTCATTTACGCCCGCTTTTCCAGCCACAGCCAGACGGAGCAGTCCATTGAGGGACAGCTCAAGGTGTGCTATGAATATGCGGAGTCGAATCATTATACCGTTGTCGGAGAATATATTGACCGGGCCATCAGCGGCACCACGGACAACCGTGCCGAATTTCAGCGGATGATCTCCGACAGCGACAGGCACACCTTTGAGGGCGTTTTGGTATATCAGCTGGACCGTTTTGCCCGCAACCGCTATGACAGTGCTATCAACAAGGCGAAGCTGAAAAAGAACGGTGTCCGGGTGCTGTCTGCCAAAGAGAATATTGCGGACGACGCTTCCGGCATCTTGGTGGAGGGCGTTCTGGAAAGTATGGCGGAATACTACTCCGTGGAGCTTTCTCAGAAGATCCATCGAGGCATGGCCATCAATGCCGAAAAGTGCCTGTCCAACGGCAGCAACCCCGGCCTGGGCTTCAAGGTCGATGCCGAGCGGCGGTTCTATGTGGATGAGGAGGAAGCCGCCATTGTCCGTGAGATTTATGAGCGCTACGCCAGCGGCGAGACGAAAGCGGAGATCATCCGGGATCTGAAACGGCGCAGGGTCAAGACCTCCCTCGGCAAGGAATTTAGTCCCAACAGTCTCAGTCACCTGCTCAGCAACAAGCGTTATATCGGCGTCTATCTTTACAAAGGAAAGGAAACACCCGGCGGAATGCCTCGCATTTTGGACGATGACTTGTTTTACCGGGTGCAATCGATGATGAACAAAAACAAAAATGCGCCGGCTCGAACTCACGGCGAGGGCGAATACCTGCTGACCACAAAGCTGTTCTGCGGGCACTGCAAGGAAATGATGGTGGGCTACGGCGGCACCAGCAAGACCGGCAGGCAATATCACTACTATATGTGCAAAAATGCCCGCAGGAAAAAGTGTGGCAAGAAGATCGTCAGCAAGTCCTATATCGAGGACCGTGTGGTCAACGAGTGTTTGAAAATGCTGACCGAGGAGAAAATCCGCTTCATTGCCAAGAAGGTGGCTGAGGAGTGCGCCAAAAGCCCGGATAACCTTACCGCCAAGGCGCTGAAAAAGGCGATCCGAGAGGCGGATACGGCCATTGAAAATCTCTGGAAAGCCATTGAGCAGGGGCAGTCCGTGGAGATGCTGACGGATCGACTCAACAAGCGCATGGCGGAAAAAGCGGAGCTGGAGGCGCAGCTCGCTGTCGAGGAAAACAAGAAGATAACGCTGACCGAGGCACAGATTTTGGCCTTTCTGGACTATGTCTGCGAGATGCCCGCCGACGATGTGAATAAGCGCCGAGCCATCATCAATATCTTTGTTCATTCCATCTACCTGCATGACGACCACTTTACCCTCATCATCAACGCCAGCAAGAAGCCGTTGAGCATTGACAATATCCCGCTGGATGATATAGAAACGGCATTTGAAGGCGAAACCGGAGCTTCGGAGGGGTGTTCATCCTTGAGCACCCCTGCTCCACCACACCGCCGCGGATGAAAGGTCATCCGCGGCGGTTTTTGCGCCTTTTGCGGCTCCTGTGCCGGGGCGCTGTCCTTTGAGAAAAGGCAAAAGCCGAAAAAGAACAATATTTCTTATTGACAAATAAACGAGGCCGGTATATGCTGAAGGGGATGACAGAGGCAATGCGGGGGCGGACCGGAAGGAATGGATCCATGCTGCCGAGGCCACGGAGCCGAACGGGACTATGGAAACAATGGCGGCCGCAGAAACAAGCGGGGAGTAAAGTCTGGGCAGGATGAGACGATAAGAAAGCCATGGGGGTTGACGATGAAGAAACGCTTGATCTGGGTTATTGCAATTGCGGCAGTTCTGATTTGTGCCGGGCTGATGGGGATAAAAATCTGCCGGGATCTGGACAACCCAATCCGGAGCAAGATAGCAGCCATTGACTCGGCGGAGATTATCGGCTGCTACATTGGGTGGCCCACGCTGGAGGAGATCATTTTTCATACACGGAGACAGACCCCGAGATCGTCCGGGAAATCTATGAGGCTATGGCGCATATGAAGTTCCGGGAAATGGAATACAGCATCCCGTTTGACGGCCCTGTCTATTATGTCATTGCGCTCCGGCCAAAAGAAGGAAAGGGGTATACGATTTTCTCTTACGCTATGGGAACGGTGATCGCGCCGGGGGATGTTGAATATATGGCGGAGATCACCAATCTGGATGAACTGGAAGAAAAGTATCACTGGAGGACGAATCTGAAAAATCTGATCCTGGCCGCGGAGGCGGCTCGGGAGGCTTAGAGATACAGAAGGACAGCGGGCCGAGTTTTCAGGGAGGGCAGACAGATGGACGAATTTTATGATCGGGTGAACGAGCTGGTGGTGGATCTATTGGTTCCGGCACGCATAACAAAGGTCTTGAACAGGGAAGCCTATGAGAAGCTCTGCGTGGTATTGCAGGAGATCGATGATGCAGTGAAGGGAAAGGAGAATATCCCCAGAAAGCTTGCGGGGCTGCTGTTTTTCCTATATTGTTTCCTGTAGGATCAAATCAAGGGAAAAAGTTATACGGATGAATTGTTTCGGGCGGTCGGGACAATGGAAGGCTATTTGTGCAGGATCCTTGACGCACCATTTTAGAAAGACGTGTTAAAATGCGGCGGTTTTCGGGTTCAGCGCAAGAGGGATACAAAGCGCCGAGGCGGGGGCGTAAGCTGCCGTTGACAAGCACGAAATTTATGATACAATAAAATTGCCATTACAAATATAAAAAAGCGGGGCGGGAGGATACAAAGGACAGACTGGACAGAACGGACAGGACGGGAGGCGGAGAGATGAAAAAGGCGGCAAGAAGGCTATGGACAGCGGCGGCGAGAGGGCTCCGGCTGACGGGAGCGTTCCGGCTGACAGGAGCGTTCCGGCTGACAGGAGCGTTCCGGCTGGCGGGGGTGCGCTTGCCGGCGGGGGTGCTTCTGCTGAGCCTGCTCCTGCTGGCCGGGTGCCAGGCGGCACAGGTCGGAGAGACCGGAGCGGATACCACCGGGGCCCCCACGGGGCAGACGGCGGAAACCGTGGAAACCGAGGGGAGGTTGGCCGCCGCGGAGGCAACTGCCACAGAGACAACTGTCACGGAGACGACGGAGACGGAGGCGGCGGAACCGTCCCTGCCCTGGGAGCTGCCGGAGCAAAGCCCGGACCCATCCTATACGGACTATTTTGCCGAGGAGCGGATCTATGATCCGGAGAAGGATCTGCACATTGGAAACGGCATGAATCTCATCGCCGACTCGTCGGATCCCTGGTACTGGACCGGGGTCTATACGCTGGAGCAGGACAAGGAGAGCCTGCGGGTGGTCCCCTACAAGATCTTCCAGGAAACCTGGGTGGTGGGGCCTGCCGAGAACTACCGGGACTGCGTTTGGGCGGTGGCTATGCCGGACCGGGCCTATGGATTCCGGGGAGGCCGGGAGGTGGTCTCTGTGGACTATCTGTTCGGGGAGATCACAACGCTGTACCGGGACGAGACCGGAGCCCTTTCGGAGCTGGTCCAGTGGGAGAATCCCATCAGCACCGGGCGAATGATCTTGGCAGATGGCCGGGTTTTGTACTTTCTGGCGGGCTGCGGGGATGCCGCCGGTATCTATCGACTCTATCTGCCGGAGGGCCAGCTGGACCTTGTATATGGCGGGATCCCGCTGGACAAAGGACCCAGGCTGGTGCCGCTGCTGTTTCCCTCCAACCGGAAAGTAGGGTGGAGCGAGAAGAGTCCCCAATATGCCGCGCTGATGGAGGAGCTGAACACCCCGGATTCCCCGTATCTGGAGGAATACTATGCCAAACTGCCCCTCGGACAGGAGGCGGATCGGGTCGCAATTTATGAGATCCTGGACGGGGCCATCCGCTTGTACTATGGATTGGAGGCATTCCAATTATATCAATATGACGTGGAGACGGAGACGGTCTCTGGGGTGGAGCCCGAAGCCATAAGCCCGAAGGGCTGACGGGCCCGGAATCGGAACAGAGGATCCTGCGCTGCGCCCTTTGGGCGGAAAGCCCCCTATGCGGACAGGTTCATCCGCATAGGGGGCGCTTTTCTAGGGAGCTGGGTCACTGCCCGGCGGGGGCCAGGCTCCGGACCATGGCGAGAAGCTCCTCACAGGAGACGCCGGAGGTGCTGGAAAGCTCGAAGGCATAGCCGTGGTCCAGCCAGAGGGCCACGCAGACCCCGTCGCCCTCATACAGCTTCACTTCCAGGTCCCCTACCGTTTCCGTGCGGACGGTCCCGTGCTCCGCGTCGATGGAGAAAAGGGCGCTGCCGGTGACGGACTGGACATACTTGAGCATATCGCCCCGGGAATTTTCCCACAGGGTCACGACGGCGGCGTCGGTGCTGTCGGACTGCACCAGAGTGAAGCCATCGGGCACGTAGGCCGGGGCGTATTGCCGGGCGATATGATCCGTAACGTCGCCGGTAAAGGTGTAATCCGTGCTGATCCCCAGGACCTTCTCCACGAAACGGACCACGGGCTCCCGGAGGGAGTCCACGGACAGGGCCGCCGTGGACAGGGTCAGCAGGACGATGAGGACGGCGGCCGCCCGCTTTGCCGAGGTGTTGACCAGGCGCCAGGCGGCAGAGCGCTCCTTCCGGACCAGCCGGTCCATCTTTTTCTCAAATTGGGGGGAGAAGCTGTGGGCAATCCCGTCGTCATCCCGGGGAATGTCCCGGAATTCCGCCGAGGCCGCCTCCCGAAGGGCCTGCTTGAATTCAGCTGTGGTCATGGATGATCGCATCCTCTCCAAAGTTCAGATTTGCCAGGAGCAGCTTTTTGCCCCGGATCAGCCGCTTTTTCACGGCGGAAACGGTGAGTCCCAGCAGCTCCGCAATTTCCGGGGCCTTTATATCCAGCACGAAGCGGTCGTGCAGCACGTCCCGGTAGATGGGGTCCAGGGCCTCAATGGCCGCCAGGACGGGGACTTCCTGGGCCCGGCGGGTGATCCGGCCCAGAAAGTCCCCGTCCTTGAGGTCGGGAATGGCTTTCAGCTCCGGGGCCGCCTCCAGGGAGACCTCCCGGCGGCCCATGCGCTTCTGCTCGTTCAGGGCGGTGTTCTTGACGGCCTTCAGCAGATAATTCCGGATGTCCTCCGGATCCTCCAGGGCGGACAGAAGATCCATGTGCCGGGCGGCGATCCGGAGAAAGACGGCGTGGACGGCGTCCTCCGCGTCGGCCTCGTTATGGAGAATGGCCAGGGCCTGGCAGAACATGGCCTGGCGATGGGCACGATAGACCTGTTCAAATTTTCTGCGCTGGGCTTCATCCGAGATGACGCCGAGATAAAAGGACAGCATGGCGGCTCCGATCCGCTCCTATTATTACAACAACTGAGGAAGGAAATAGGAGACAAATTTTGAAATTTCACAAAATTATTATATAAAAATTCCAAAACGGTTTCAGTGCCTTTGACTCCCTTCGGCATAAAATTTGCGCCGGAAGGGGAAATCCGGTATAATGAGAAAAACGGGGCCGGAGGAAAGCGGGTAGGGCCCGGAAACGGAGGGGCGGGACCATGAGACAGGCGGAGATCCCCGAGACCCTGGGCGGCATCGAAATCCCTATGGGGGAGCGGGCCTGGGACCGAAACGAGATCCGGCAGGTGCTGGCGTTTGGAATGAAACAGGGGTACATCCTCCTGGGCGGGGAGGTGCTGACGGAGGTGCTGGACGATTCCGGGGACAGCTGGCACTATGACCCGGAGTGGGACGGAGATTTCCTGCGGTTCTCTTCGGAAAACTCCCGGAAAAGCATAGAGAAGGCCCAGGAATACATAGCCCGTTATCCGGACCCGAAGGCGTTTTTCACCCTCACATGGGTGGACGCGCTGACGGGGTTCCTGATGGCACGGTGAGACAGGAGGGGCGGCAATGGCGTCCGCCATGGCGCATTTGGCGAATGGCACTTTGGGATAACGGAAAAGCGCTTCGGATGGGGATCCATCCGGAGCGCTTGTGGTATCGGGAATTTGATTGGGGACGGTCAGGCGCGGACCGTTTCGGAGGGCTTGGGGCTCCGACGGTTGCCTTTCCGATCATAGCGGACGAGCATGACGATCCGCATGGCCAGAAGGCTCAGCAGCAGCACCGCCAGCTGGACGCTCACATAGGTGATGACCATACGGCTGGCGTAATCCATGGAGCCCTTGGCCATCAGGCCCCGGAGGACCAGGCTGGGGATCAGCATGGCGCCGCCGGCGATGGTCCAGATCATGCCCCGGAGCTTCTGGGCGAAGGACCAGCTGTCCTCGGTGCCCATGGCCCGGCGGGTCCGGTAGCCCAGGTGCCAGTTGGCCTCCTTCGGCGGGCAGAGCCAGCCCATGAGGCCCAGGACCACCATGACCAGGGGAATGATCAGCACCGACAGCCGCAGAAGGCCCATGGCAAGGCCGGGCATGGTCTTCCAGAAGCCGGAAATGAGGGAGTCCGCCACATGGTCCATGTCCCCCTCGGTCCCGGCGGAGGCCGTCAGCAGAAAACGCTCTACACCCAACATGTCACTTTTCCTCCAGGATCTTGTTCAGCTCCCGCATGAAGCTGTTGATGTCCTTGAACTGGCGGTACACGGAGGCGAAGCGCACATAGGCCACCTCATCCAGGGGCTTCAGCCGCTCCATGACCAGCTCGCCGATCCGCTCCGTGGAGACCTCCCGTTCCAGGGAGTTCTGCAGGATCTGTTCGATCTCCGCAGCGGCGGCCTCCAGGTCCGCCAGGGGCACCGGCCGCTTTTCGCAGGCCCGGACCATGCCGTTGAGGATCTTATTCCGGTCGAAGGACTGGCGGCTGTTGTCCTTTTTTACCACGATAATGGGCAGGCTCTCCACATTCTCATAAGTGGTGAACCGCTTTTGACAGTTCAGACACTCCCGCCGGCGGCGGATGCTGAGGCCGTCCTCGGAGTGGCGGGAATCCACCACCTTGCTGTCCAGGGATCCGCAGTAGGGGCACTTCATAGGCTGATACGCTCCTTTCGCATTGCCCCGGCCTTTCCCGGGGCAAAATCACTGAAGTTCCCCCATAGTATAGCAAAAATCCCCCAGTCTGTCCAGAATAAGTTTATGTGGAGAGAATCAGCTCCTCCACCACCTCGCCCATGGAGGCGGGGGTCACCATGCCCTGGGCCATGGCGGAGATCAGGGCCGTGATCTTGGGGCCGAAGGGGGTAATGGCCCGGATCCGGCGGCTCTCCAGGGCGGCGCCGCCGGGACCCAGGACCCGGACCTCCGCCCCGTAGACCTCCAGCACGTTGCTGGCGAAAAAGATCTCGTCGGTCAAAAGGTAGTATTCCAGAAAACGGATGTGGCCGGTGTCAGTTTCCAGCCGTTTGCGGTACATGAGCATGGCTCGCGTCATGGTCATCGCCTCCTTGGTCCTATTGAACCATATTTCCCCGGGGGCGGGCAAGCAGGAAATATCGCCTTATTTCGACAGAGAGAAATGAAAGGTTCGGAAATATTGGGAAATACCCGGGAATCCGGAAGCTTTTGAGCCTGTATTCCCGTGAACTGCTTCCGGAGAATGTCGAACGATTTTTGGGGCGGCAGGGGGCTTTCCCGATTTTTCGTTGCTTTTCCCGGGGACCTCCGCTATAATGGCCCTATCCGGGCAGAAAGGCGGGCGTCCCATGGAACAGGCCCTTTGGTATGTGTACATCCTCCGGTGCGGCGACGGCACCCTGTACACCGGCATTACCGACGACGTGGAAAAGCGCCTGGCCGCCCATCGCTCCGGTCATGGGGCCAAATACACCCGGGGCCGGGGGCCCCTGACCCTATTGTACACCGAGACCCAGCCGGACCGGGCCGCAGCCTCCCGCCGGGAATATGCCATCAAGGCCCTGCCCCGTCGGGAAAAGCTCCGGCTCTGCGGCATAGAATCGGACCGAGCCACATAATCTTCTATCAAAAAACGGAAAGGATATACGCAATGCTGGAATTTTTGAAGGCCGTGCTCTACGGCATTTTGGAGGGCGTCACCGAGTGGCTGCCCATCAGCTCCACCGGCCACCTGATCCTCTTAAAGGAGCTACTTCCCCTGAGCGTTTCCCAGGAATTCTGGGATCTGTTCGAGGTGGTGATCCAGTTGGGCGCCATCCTGGCGGTCATCCTCCTGTTTTTCAAAAAGCTGAACCCCTTCGCGCCCTCCAAGTCCAAGCGGGAGAAGAAGGGCACCTGGGATCTGTGGTTCCATGTGATCGCGGCGGTGCTGCCCTCGGCGGTGCTGGGCTTTCTGCTGGACGACTGGCTCACCGCCAAGCTCTACAACTACGTCACCGTGGCCATTACCCTGATCCTCTACGGCGTGGCCTTCCTGTTTTTGGAGCGGAACAAGGACCGGCAGTTCCGGGTAGAGACTGTGGACGCCATCGACTATAAGACGGCCCTGCTCATCGGCGCATTCCAGTGCCTGGCCCTGATCCCCGGCACCTCCCGGTCCGGCTCCACCATCCTGGGGGCCATGATCCTGGGAGTCTCCCGGACGGCGGCGGCGGAGTTCTCCTTCTTCCTGGCCATTCCCACCATGCTGGGGGCCAGCTTACTCAAGGCCGTGAAGTTTGCGGTCAAGGGCCTCACCATGACGAGCCAGGAGACCATGATCCTGGCGGTGGGGTGCATGGTGTCCTTTGTGGTGTCCCTGCTGGTGATCCGGAGCCTCATGCAGTATGTGCGGAAGCACACCTTCTCCGCCTTCGGCATTTACCGGATCGTCCTGGGCGCGTTGGTGCTGGTGTACTTTCTGGCGGCGTGAGACATTGTTGAATATGCAAAGGGCGTGACCATTCGGTCACGCCCTTTGCTATAAAATAAGGCCCTTTCGGGCGGCCGGGCCGCACAAAATGCCCCCATTCCGGATTCGGAACGGGGGCGTGCCTGTTTGGAAAATTTATTTCTCTTTGACAATCTTCCGGGCCTTTTCCGCCACGTTTTCGGCGCAAAGACCATAGAGCTTCAGCACCTCCGCCGCGGGGCCGGAGCAGCCGAACTTGTCCTCTACGCCCACACGGAGCACCCGGGTGGGGCACTTCTCGGCCAGCAGGCCGCAGACCGCCTCGCCCAGACCGCCGATGACGGAGTGCTCCTCGCAGGTCACAACGGCGCCGCACTCCCGGGCGGCCTTCAGCACCAGCTCCTCGTCCAGGGGCTTGATGGTGGCCAGGTTAATGACCCGGGCGGAAATGCCCTCCTGGGCCAGAGTCTCCGCCGCGGCCAGGGACTCCTGGACCATAAGGCCCGTGGCGATGATGGCAACGTCGGTGCCATCCCGCAGGGTCTCGCCCTTGCCGATCTCAAAATGATAGGTCTCGGGATCGTGGAACACGGGCACCGCGGCCCGGCCCATCCGCATATACACGGGGCCCACATACTCATAGGCGGCCTTTACCATGGCCCGGGCCTCCACGTCGTCGGCGGGGGTCATGACCACCATGCCGGGGATGGAGCGCATGAGGGCGAAATCCTCGCAGCACTGGTGAGAAGCGCCGTCCTCGCCCACGGAGATGCCGCCGTGGGTGGCCGCAATCTTCACGTTCAGGTGGGGATAGCCGATGGAGTTGCGGATCTGCTCAAAGGCCCGGCCCGCGGCGAACATGGCGAAGGTGGAGGCGAAGGGCACCAGGCCCATGGTGGAGGCGCCGGCGGCGGCCACCATCATATTGGACTCGGCAATGCCGCAGTCAAAATGCCGGTGGGGGAAGGCCTTCTTAAAGATGCCGGTCTTGGTGGCGCCGGCCAGGTCCGCGTCAAATACGATGAGATCCTCATGGGTCTGGCCCAGCTCCGCCAGGGCGTTGCCGTAGCTGTCCCGGGTGGCGATTTTCTTTACGTCAGCCATTTTACTTTCCCTCCACTTCTGCCAGCTTCGCCTGGAGGGCGTCCATGGCGATCTTGTATTCCTCGGCGTTGGGAGCCTTGCCGTGCCAGCCGGCCTGATCCTCCATATAGGGCACACCCTTGCCCTTGACGGTGTGCATGAGGATGCAGGTGGGCTTGCCCTCGGTTCTGTGGAACCGATCAAAGCCCCGCTCCAGATCCTCCATATCGTTGCCGTCTACGGTGACGACCTCGAAGCCGAAGGCCTCCATCTTCTTATCCAGGGGGGCGGTGTTCATGACGTCCTTGGTCCGGCCGTCGATCTGCAGGCCGTTCACGTCCACGATGACGCAGAGGTTATCCAGCTTGTAGTGGGCGGAGAACAGGAAGCTCTCCCAGCACTGGCCTTCGGCGATCTCGCCGTCGCCCAGCAGGGTGTAGACGTTCAGCTTCTTGCCCAGATACTTGGCACCCAGGGCCATGCCCGCAGCGGCGGAAACGCCCTGGCCCAGGGAGCCGGTGGACATGTCCACGCCGGGGGTCTCGTTCATGTTGGGGTGGCCCTGGAGATAGCTGCCCACATGACGCAGGGTCTTCAGATCCTCCACCGGGAAAAAGCCCCGGTTGGCCAGGGCCGCGTACAGGCCCGGTGCCGTGTGGCCCTTGCTCAGAACAAACCGGTCTCGGTCCGGATCTCTGGAATTCTTGGGGTCAATGTGCATTTCCTTAAAATACAGATAGGTAAATACGTCCGCAGCGGAAAGGCTTCCACCGGGGTGCCCACTTTTTGCGTTGTAGGTACCTTCGATCACGCCCATACGGACGCGGCAGGCCATGGCCTGCAAGCTGCGCTTTTCTTCCGGGGTCATAGACTTCCTCCTTTTCTCTGTTTCAGTTAGGAAACAGCTTTCCCTAACAGTATAACAAGCGATTGTAAATTTGTCAAAAATTATTCCGTCATTCCGGCCCAGGAAATCATGCCGGCGAATTCCTCCAGAGAGGTGTACCGGCTCACATAGTCTCTCGATACGACGTAGGGGTCGTTTCCCGTCACATAGCATCGGCCGTCGGTCATAATAACGCCCATGTCATAGTACCGAGCCGCCGCCTCCCGTACCCCTTCGTCATTGTCCCCGTTGGGATACACCAGCACCGAGGGCATGGTGCCCGTAAGCCGCAGCAGGGTAAGCCGGGACCGTTCCAGTTCCTCCTCCAGCGCCTCCTGCCCCAGCTCCGTCAGGAAGGGGTGCGAAACGGTGTGGCTCAGGAAGGATACCAGGCCGGAGTCCCACATTTCCCGGATCTCATCCTCCTTTAGGCTGTGCCCCCCGCCGATATATCCTGTGATTACGGCAATGTTGACCTTAACGCCATACTTTTGCACCAGGGGAAACAGCTCTCGGTAATTGTCGTCGTATCCGTCGTCAAAGGACAGGATCACGGGCTTTTGAAACTCCGTGACCCTTCCCAGATCCGAGAAGAAAATGGGAGTATAGCCGTTATCCAAAAGATACCGGAACTGATCCTCCAGGTCCGCGGTACTGACGAACAGCTCCGGCACGCCCCACAGATCGTCCCCTGTGGCGTGGTACATAAGGATCGGCACATAAATCCCATCCGGCAGATCCCGGGTACCGGGGCGCTCATAGAAATAGGTCGTCTTCCGGTCCTGATCCTCATAGCAGTCCAGACCCAGAGCCGCTCCCAACTCCGACACCGGTACATACGTGCCATCCCGGCGATCCAAAACCGTCACCCCCGCCAGGGCATTCCCGTCCCGGTACACCTTTCCCCCCTGCTCTGTCAGAGCGATGCCGGAGGCGTCGGCGAAGTCCGGCAGGGATACAAAATCCCGGGAATCGGCGGCGTCCGTCCGATAGGTCGACAGCTCCCGCCCCGATACCTTCACGCAGCCCCCCGGAGCCAACGCAGGCTCCGCCGGCTCCGTGGTAGGTTCCGTAATGGGTTCCGTGGCCTCAGACGGTTTGGTCTGCGGCGCCGCCGTGGTGGCCGGAGCGGTGGTCTCCGGCGGCAGCGTCCGGGCACAGCCTGTCAGCAGCAGGCCCAGCAGCAACAGCATTGCGGTCCGTTTTTTCATAGGGGATCCACTTCCCTTCCTCTATTATTTCTTCTATCGTATCATTTCTCCCTTTTGCAATCAATTTAAGAATTCTTAATTTTTTTTGAGATTTTCCGAGGCGGAAAAAGGCGGCTGCACGGGCAGCCGCCTTTTGATTTAAATATTGCCTACGGTAATAGTGTCCTGCCAGGTGTTGTAGCTGGTGGGCTTGTGGTCGAAGGACTCTCCGCCGCCCTGGAGATCCAAAAGAGGCTCCTCCAGCTCGGCAATGGAGTCTGTTTTGCCCTGGGCATAGCGCTCCAGTTCCCGGCGGCAGTGCCGCACCCGGCGCATGAGGCCCCCCAGCCGGGCGTCCTGGACCTCAAAGCCGAAGGGCTTGTTCTCCCAGGTCCACTGGTCCAGGAAGGCGTCGTAGAACACCTCCAGCCGGGTCTCCAGTTCCAGGTACTCCGCAATGACCGCCCGGAGGGCTTCGCCGCCGGCCCGGTAAGCCTTCCTGGTATGCTCGCAAAGCTCGGCCTTAATGGCCAGCACCTCGCACAGGGCCGCCTGGGTCTCGAAGAGCTTATCGTAGCCGCCCCGGTCCTTGACCGCCCGGAGCCGGGCGGCGCAGTCGGCAAACTGCCGGTTCTCGCCGCCCTGGCGGGTGGATTCCATGAGACCCATGAACGGATCCTGGTACAGCAGATACTTGTCCATGTTGATGGGCCAATCCTCGTTGTTGGGCAAATCCTCCCGGCCGTTGGGGGTGCCAGGCAGGTCCAGCAGCATGAAGTCCTCCCAGGACACGCCGAACTTCTCCCGGAACAGGTGGCGGATCTCTTCTTCATTCGTGTTGCCCTTCAGATTTTCCGCCGCGTAGAACAGGGAGGGCAGGACTGCGAACCGGGAACACTCGCCGCCGTTGTCGCCCCACATGGTCATAAAAATGTCCCGGACACCGGTCTCCCGGCAGGCGGCCATGGCGGGGGCGGTGTTCCGAAGAGAGAAACCGTTGTGGGGGGCAAAGCCGGTCCAGACCCACAGACCCCCGGCGAACCAGGTGCCCTTCTGCAGCTTCTCGTGGGAACGGATCATTTTGGCGTAGTCCTCCTGGGCGCTGTGATAATAGTCCCAGTACACCAGCTCTACATTGGAGGGGATCAACGCCCGAACGCTTTCATCGATCTTGGCATCGCCGTTGTAGTAGTCCCCGCCGGAGGCCAGGCGATAGAACATGTCGGACCACATACACAGGGTCAGGCCTCGCTGGGCCGCCATTTCGGAGATCCGCTTCACATGGTCCAGCAGCAGACGCGTGTGGTCGGTGTCGCCGTGAAGGTCATAGTACTTGCCCCGGCCCATGTTGTGGGCCTCGTCCATGCCCACGTGGATCGTGCGGCTGCGGAAGCAGGAGGCCAGAGTGTCGAACATTTTCCCCACCAGCTCATACACGGCTTCGTCGCCCACCATCATAATGTCGTCGATGTCAAAGTGGTCGGCGTAGGGGGCCCAGCGCTTCAGTCGCCGCAGATGGGCCAGAGTCTGGATGCAGGGAATCAGCTCCACGCCCCGGGCGGCGGCGTAGTCGTCCAGGTCCCGCAGCTCCTGGCAGGTGTACCGGCCCCGGCCGTAGCCGAAGTAGGGTTCCCCGGGGATCTCATAAGTTTCCTCGGTGTAGAGCATGAGCATATTGTAGCCCAGGGAGGCGGACACGTCGATCCAGCGGCGGACGGCCTCAGGCTTCATTACGGCGTTCCGGGAGCAGTCGATCATGGTGCCCCGGCGGCTGCCGCGGACAGGGGTTTTCATAGGAACATCCCTCTTTCTTTCTGGTAGATGGTTCCATCATACCATTCGGAGGAAGGTTCGTCAACGGAAAAGGCGGAGTGGAGTTCAGAGAATATTGTAGTACAGGGGCTTTTCCCGGCGGGCAATGCCGGAGATCAGGCAGGACAGGACCCGGCAGCTTTCCGCCAGGTCCCGGGGCTCCTGCCGGGTCTCCAGCTCGGCGAAGGCCCGGTTCACCTCGTCCAGGGGGCCGTGGTCCACCAGGGAGGCGGTGAGGCCGTAGAGGCCTTCCCACTGGGACCGGGCGGAAAGGGCCGTTTCCCGGGCCTCCCGGGCGCGGCCCCGGAGGGCCAGGGCATAGGCCCGGTCCAGGGTCAGGACGGCCCCCTCCAGGCCCCGGGTCAGAAAGAACAGGCTGAGAAGGCCCAGGACCAGCAGGACGATCAGAATCCCCAGGCCCAGATACAGGTGCTTCATGGCCGGGCCTCCTTTCGGGCAAAATAGATCTTCCCCGTTTCGTCCACGGTGAGAAGCAGCACGTCCGGCAGGGGACAGCTCCGGGCCTCCAGGATCTCCCGGAGCCAGGACTCCTTCCGGCCCGCCAGGGCCAGATTTTCCCGGAGCAGGCGGCCGTCGGAAACGACGGTATAGGGCAGGTGATTATCCTGGGCCCGGACCCCGGCGTCCCGGGCGCAGGCCGGGGCATATTTGGCGTAGGGGAACACGGAGAGCTGGCCGTCGGTCTCCAAAATGGCGTATTTCACGGCGGACAGGTCCAGATACCCCTGCTCCCGCAGGTGCTCCGTCAGTTCGTCCAGGGTCACCCGGGTCTTTTCCAGATTCCCTTGCAGGATCGCGCCGTTTTCCATGAGGATCACGGGCTTGCCGCAGAGGATCTGCCGGAACCGCAGAGACCGCAGGGACAGGACCGCCAGAATCAGCTCCACCCCCAGCACCGTCAATATGGGCACCAGACCCGACAGCAGGGGGATCCCCGTGTCCTGCATGGGGATGGCGGCCAGGTTGGCCAGCAGCATGGTGACCACGAATTCCGCAGGCTCCATTTCGCCGATTTGGCGCTTGCCCATGAGCCGGACCACCAGGATCAGGATCAAGTACAAAAGGATCGTTCGCAGATAGGATAAGAGCATGTGCATCCCTCCGGGGAATAGCATGCCCCGCCGCCGGGAAAAAAACCAAACAGGCGTTGGTTTTTCCGGGGAAATATGATATAATACAGCGTAGAATGAAAAAATGGGCTCTTGTGCCCATCCGAGGTGACGGCTATGGACGAAGAAGAGAAGAAGGAACCGGGTACGCCGGAGGAGCCGGGGTACGTGCCCCGGCCCTGGTGGCAGGTGGCGGGGGCCTGGGTGGGTCTGCTGCTCTTCATCGGGGCGGCGGCGCTCATTTACCTCGTGACCCTGAAGCTGATCTGATATGCGGATCTTAGGGATCGATCCGGGCTATGCCACCACCGGCTTCGGCCTGCTGAGCACCCAGGGGCCGGAGGTCCAGCTTCTGAATTACGGGGCCATCACCACTCCGGCGGGCATGGCCTTTGAGAACCGACTGCAGATGCTCTATGAGGATATGCGGGAGCTGATCGAAAAGACCAAGCCCGACGCCATCGCCATTGAAGAGCTGTTTTTCGGCCACAACGTGACCACGGGCATCGGCGTGGCCCACGGGCG
This sequence comes from uncultured Oscillospiraceae bacterium, assembly GCA_934589155.1. Classification (GTDB taxonomy): domain Bacteria; phylum Bacillota; class Clostridia; order Oscillospirales; family Oscillospiraceae; genus Faecousia. The sequence goes on from CAKTNP010000034.1 coordinate 16,235, forward strand.
GGGGGTGATCCTTCTGGCGGCGGCCCAGGCCATGGTGCCCATCTATGAATACACGCCCAACCAGGTCAAGCAGTCGGTGGTGGGCTACGGCGGCGCCCAGAAGCGCCAGGTCATGGACATGACCCGCCGGATCCTGCATCTGGATAAGGTGCCGCGGCCCGACGATGCGGCGGACGCCATTGCCATTGCCCTGTGCCATGCCCGGAGCCGGACCAGCCTTTTGGGAAGGCTCTCGGGGAACTGAGGAAGGAGACCGGTATGTTTTACTATCTGCAAGGACCCGTTACCGTTATGGATGCCAATCTGGCGGTGGTGGATGTGAACGGAGCGGGCTACGCCTGCCATACCACGGCCACCACCCTGAGCCAGCTGAAATTAAACCAGACCGCAAGACTCTATACCCATTGCAACATCCGGGAGGACGCCTTTGACATTTTTGGCTTTGTCACCCGGGAGGAGCTGCGGCTGTTCCGGCTGCTCATCGGGGTTACCGGCGTGGGGCCCAAGGCGGCCCTGGCCATTTTGTCCGTGACCACGCCCCAGACCTTTACCCTGGCGGTGATGACAGGGGACGAGCGGGCCCTGAGCGCTGCCCCCGGCGTGGGCAAAAAGCTGGCCCAGCGGGTGATCCTGGAGCTGAAGGACAAGCTGGGCGGGGGAGAGCTGGACTTTTCCGGCGGCGCTCCGGCAGCTGCTCCCGCGGCTTCCGGCAACGCCGCCAGTCTGGCGGCGGCGGCTTTGTCGGAGCTGGGCTATTCCCAGGCGGAGATCGGCCCGGCCCTGAAGGGCGTGGACCCCAACGCCACCGTGGAGGAAATGGTGCGCCATGCCCTGCGGGCTATGGTCATGAAGGGCTGAGGCCCGGAGGAGAGACGCTATGAGCATTGAGTTTTCCCAGGAATATGAGGCCCCTATCGTAACGCCCAACCTGACGGCCCAGGACTCCGGGGAGGTGAGCCTGCGGCCCAAGCTTTTGGCGGACTACACCGGCCAGGAAAAGGCCAAGGGGAACCTGTCCGTCTATATCGAAGCCGCCCGGCGGCGGAACGAGCCCCTGGACCACGTGCTGCTCTACGGCCCCCCGGGCCTGGGCAAGACCACCCTGGCGGGGGTCATCGCCAACGAAATGGGGGCGGGAATCCGGGTGACCTCCGGCCCGGCGATCGAAAAGCCCGGTGACCTGGCGGCGCTGCTGACCAATCTGAACCCCGGCGACATTTTGTTCATCGACGAGATTCACCGGCTCAACCGCATGGTGGAGGAGATTTTGTACCCGGCCATGGAGGATTTTGCCATTGACATTATCGTGGGCAAGGGGCCCAGCGCCAACTCCATTCGGCTGGATCTGCCGAAGTTCACCCTGATCGGCGCCACCACCCGGGCGGGGCAGCTGTCCAGTCCTCTGCGGGACCGGTTTGGCGTGAGTCTGCGGCTGGAGCTGTATTCCAAGGAGGAGCTGGCTCGGATCATCACAAGGTCCGCCACTCTCCTGGGGCTGGAAATCGATTCCCAGGGGGCCATGGAGTTGGCCTCCCGGAGCCGGGGTACCCCTCGAATTGCCAACCGGCTGCTGCGCCGGGTCCGGGATTTCGCAGAGATCTACTGCGACGGCGTCATCACCAAGGAGGCCGCAGATCTGGCCCTGGGCCGGCTGGAGGTGGACCCTCTGGGCCTGGACGCCGTGGACCGGCGGATGCTGACGGCCATTATCCGGAATTACGGCGGAGGGCCCGTGGGTCTGGAGACTCTGGCCGCCACCATCGGCGAGGAGGCCGTGACACTGGAGGATGTGTACGAGCCTTATCTCATGCAGTTGGGCTTTCTGACCAGGACCCCCCGGGGCCGCTGCGTCACCCCCCTGGCTTATGAGCATCTGCACATCCCCTATGAGGGACAGACCCAGTTCGGCATTTGACGAATCCTGTAAAATTGCCTAAAACTCCGATTGTACGGAGAAAAATATTCATTTACTATTGACAACCTCTCGGGGACCTGTTATAATTCGGGATGTACATGGGAAATTTGCCCCATGATGAGACTCTGCGCCAAGTACCATTTTCCTTTCTTCCGTGGTGATCCAACCAGTTCCGAAAGGTCAGCGCAAGAGCTGCGGAGCATGACGCTTCGCCCGCCAATCGGCGAATACGGTTTCGGCCGTTCGCATATTCTACCCCTGCTGACCACAGTTTATGATGGAGCTTTTACGGGGCAACAAACAACCGAAGAGAGGTAAAATCAATGTACGAAGATAAGACTTTAGTTTGCAAAGAATGCGGCAAGGAGTTCGTTTTCACCGCCGGTGAGCAGGAGTTCTACGCAGAGCGCGGCTTCCAGAACGAGCCCCAGCGCTGCAAGGC
>CAKTNP010000035.1 GCA_934589155.1 uncultured Oscillospiraceae bacterium
GAAGTAGACCCCTTCATAGGTCGTGTGTCCGTTCATGGCTTTATGATTGCTGATTCCTCCTCCGCAGACGCAATGCGAGGACGGATGCGGCCAATCAAGGCGAACCGCGCTTGCCGTGAGCGGGAACAGCTGCGTGAGCAGGCAGAGCGTCAGCAGAATGGCGAACAGTCGTTTTTTCATGTGGTAGCCTCCTCTTTTATTTGACCGGTTTCAATTTCCCGAAGGGAAAACTCATAGTGCATGGCCAGGGCCTGGAACAGGGTGTGCATCACCCGTTCGGAGATTCTGCGGATATCCAGTCCTTCCACAAACCGGATCGCCTGTTCCATTTCCTCCGTCGGAACGTTGTATGCCCGCAGAGTCATGGTCAGGAATAACCGCAGCTTCTTTTCCAGCGTCAGCTCCTCGTCGCACGGGTGCGCCATGTAGCCGCGCATGACGCCGGCCGAACCGATCTCCATGTCATAAAAATCGCGGGCGGTCAGCTCCGGCTGATACGAACCGAAAATCTTATACAGCTCCTTTGCGGTTTCCCGGAAGATAAATTCAGACGCTTCCTTCTGCGTGTAGGCTTCAATGTAGATTTCCCGCAGGTTTTCGTTCAGCTCAGTCAGCGTCATCTGGATTGCGGTTTCCACGGCGTAGACATAGACCGGCGGCAGCTTCTCGCCCGTCGCGCTTCGCGCCATGACGAACTGGTTTTCAAACATGAACTCCACCAGCTCTGTCAATACGCCGTCCTTGGCGCGGAAAATGTTCTGAAACTGGCTGAAAGACACACCGGCCTTTTCGTTGATTTCCGCCAGCGTGGTCTGCTTGTAGCCCTTTTCTAAAAACAGCTTCACGCAAACGGTCAGTATCCGTTTCTTCGTGGGCAAGCTTGCGCTTGTGATGGCTATGAAGATCACTTCCTCTCTCTTGTGGTGTAAACACCAATAGTATAGCATATCGCAGAATGAAACGCAACAGGAACAAATAACTTGTGCGCAGCTTTTTTCGTGAACGGTTTGCAGGGCAGATCGCTCTTTTTCATCCTGCAAAACAATTTTCCGAAAAACGGCCAAAAAAGTGTTTTGAAATTGTAGTAATGGTAGAGAGAAAGAAAAACGCTCCGGTCGGATGTTGCTGACGGTAACGCCAATGTTACCGTTGGTATGTCGCAATCCCATCGCCGCTGCGATACCGTAAAAGCAGAAAAAGTCTCTGCGACGAACGGCGGGCGATGACAGCAGAGGGCAGCTACTCCCCATCTGGGATCGTCCGAGCGCGATAACAACCGTCGCGGACCATCCGATGAAAGGCCGCATGGCAAAGTACGGCGATATGGCGGCAGCCGGTGCGGGCGTTGCCATGAAGGCCACAATGATGACCTGCATGGTCTGTATCGGACTTGGGCAGGGCGATCAACCGCTGCTCGGTTATTGTATCGGTGCGAAAAACCGGGAGCGTTACATTTCGGCATTCAGCCGGAACGCTCTGTTTTTTCCGGTGTGGGTACTCACCGGATTTGCTTGATATGCTGCTATCCTGCAAGAAAATCCCGGTCAATCTACACCGTTTTTCGCAAGTGTAGCTATACTTGCTGTGTTTGTCCTTCCTCTAGCAATCGCATCAGTTCGAATGATTGTTCTTGTTATGGTTGGATTGAGAGATTGAAAAAGCCTTACCCTTATGCGCTGCGGAAGCTTGTCAAGGCAATCTGCATCGAGGCCCCGGACAAGCCCAGCGGCAAGCGGCATCAGGGCATCCGCATTTCCTATGACCTTGTGGACTTTACCCCCGTGGAAGAACTGCTGAAACAGGAAACGGCGTGACCGAAGCCACGCCGTTTCCTGAGAGAATACGATATTCCTTTCTTATGACCTCAATCATTCGCTCCGATGTTTTTACTTGAGCTCCCAGGTTTTGATCTCTTTTGCCTTCTCGTACAGGCGGCAGTAGCTGTCATAGCGGCTGGGCTGGATGTCCCCGGCCTCCAGGGCCTGGCGCACGGCGCAGCCCGGCTCCTTCAGATGGGCGCAGTCGGCAAACTGGCATTTGCCGATGTATGGGCCAAAATCCGGGAAGGCGTATTGGAGATTCTCCTTCAGGATCACGTCCATCTGGTCCGTGTCAAAGGAGGAAAAGCCCGGAGTGTCCGCAATGTAGGTATCCTCTCCGATGGCGTAGAGCTCCACATGGCGGGTGGTGTGGCGGCCCCGGCCCAGCTTCTCGGAGACCTCCCCGGTCTCCAGGGCCAGCTCCGGGCACAGCCGATTCAGGATACTGCTCTTGCCCACGCCGGAATTGCCGGTGAAGGCCGTAAGCTTGCCCCGGACCGCCTGACGCAGCTCCTCCACCCCCTGTCCCGTCTCCGCGCTGGTGACGATAACCCGGAAGCCCGCCGCCCGGTACACCCGCTCCAGATCCAGAGCCGGGTCCAGGTCGCACTTATTGATGCACAGGATCACGGGGACCTCCTGGTTGCCCGCAATGGCCGCCACCCGGTCGATGAGGAAGGGCTCCGTCACCGGGTTCACGTTGGCGGCAAAGACCACCAGGGCGTCTAAGTTAGCCACGGCGGGCCTTATAAAGCTGTTCTTTCGGGGCAGGATCCGTTCCACCATGCCCTTGCCCTTTTCCCGGCTGAACTCGCACAGGTCCCCGGTGAGAGGCGTGACCCGCTCCTTCCGGAGAATCCCCCGGGCTCGGCAGGTCACGGGGCCCGAAGGGGTCTGCACCTCATAAAAGCCGCTGAGTGAGCGGATGATCCGCCCGGTTTCCACTTCCGTCATGAACCGAAATCCACCCGAATGTTGTCGTAATAGGTACCGTCGATGTACAGATCGAAGTACACCACACCCCGTCCCTGGAGGATCACGGTGATCTCCGACGTGCCGGGATCCACGGTCATGTCCTCCAGCACGGCGACGCCGTCCTGGCGGATGGAGAGCACATAGGCGTTGGGCTTATCCGTGGCGGAGGGCAGGTTCCGGATGGTATAGTTGGTGGAGTGCAGGGGCTTGGTGGGTGCCTCGGTCTCTGTCGGCTCAGTGGGGCCCTTGGAGATCTCCAGATAGATCTCCGTGTCCACCGCCACCTTGGTTCCTTTCTTCTCGGACTGGGTCACCACCTGGTCTTTAGGCAGGTCGCTGTCCACATAGTCGTAGTCGTATTTCAGATTGCTCCGGGTCAGCATATCCACGGCCTTGGAAATGTCCATGCCCACCACCTGGGGCACCTCCGTCTCCTCCGGGCCCTCGGAGACCCACAAAATCACGGTGTCGCCCTTCTTGATGGTCTCGCCTGCGGTGGGATCGGTCCTGGTGATCTTGCCCTTCTCCACGTCCTTGCTGTTCTCGGTCTTTTGCTGGATCCGGATGTTCAGCTTGTAGGCGGTGATGGTGTCGCTGGCCTCCGCCGCCGTCTGATTCTTAAAGTCCGGCATCTTCATTTCGCCGGGGCCCTCGCTGACCCACAGGGTCACGGTGTCCCCGTCGGAGAGCTTCTCGTTGTAGGCAGGCTCGGTCCTGATGATCTTTCCGACCTCCACGTCCTGGCTGTTTTCCTTTTCTTCCTTAATGGTGAGCTTGATCTTATACTGGCTCAGGACCTTCTTGGCGTTCTCCAGGGTCAGGTTGGTAAGCTCCGGCATGTTCTCCGTCTGGGCGCCCATGCTCACCGTAAACTCGATGGTAGTGCCAGCCTTGGCCTGGGTGTGGGCCTTGGGGTTCTGGGCTACGATCTGGCCCTTTTCATAGGTGTCGCTGTAAGCGTAGATCTTATCCGTCAGCACAAAGTCCTTGTAGTCGTCGGGATTCAGCTCCTCATAGACCTTGCCCTTGAAATCCGGCACCTCAATGGTGGCCTGGCCGCCGAAAATGCTCTTTGCCAGGGCGGAAATGGCGAAATACAGCACCACCAGCACCACAACGCCTACCACGGCGATGATGGCCGTCGTAGTGGTCTTATTTTTCTTGGAAGTCTCTTCCTCCTCCGGCTCCTGGGGCGTCAGGCGGCTCCGGGAGGTATCCTGCCGGGGCCGGCCGGTGCTCTGGTAATTCCGGCCCGTGTCCTGCCGGGGACGCTGGCCCTCGGGTCTGGGGCGCTGACCTTCGGTTCGGGGACGCTGGCCCTCGGGCCGGACCCCGGCCACCCGCTCCGCCGTGTTCCGGGGCGCCGGGCGATAGCCGGGATTCTCATAGGTCCCCACGGGGCGGCTGGGCCGGGCCGCGGGCGCCTCAAAATTGTCGTAATAGAACAGGATGGCGGGATTTTTCCGGAATTCCTCCATATCATAGAGCATTTCCGTGGCGGAGGTGTACCGCCGGTCCGGATCCACGGCCATGGCCTTCATAATGATCTGCTCCAGGCCCCCAGGAATGTTGGGATTCAGCACGCTGGGCATGGTGGCCCCGCCGTTGATATGCTTCAGGGCAATGGCTACCGGAGAATCCCCGTCGTAGGGGGGCTGTCCCGTCATCATCTCGTACATGACCACGCCCAGGGAGTAAATGTCCGACCGGTTGTCCACCCGGCCTCCCTTGGCCTGCTCCGGAGAGATGTAATGGACGGAGCCCAGGGCCTCCTTGGTCAGGGTGTTGGTGGAGGACATGATCCGGGCAATGCCGAAATCCGTCACCTTGGCGGTGCCGTTTTTCAGGATCATAACGTTGTGGGGCTTGATGTCCCGGTGAACGATGCCCTTGCTGTGGGCATGCTCCAGGGCCTTGGCGATCTGCATGGAAAAGTGCAGCGTCTCCCGCCAGTTGAGGACCCCCTTCTTCTCCATGTACTGCTTCAGGGTGATGCCCTCCACCAGCTCCATGACGATATAGTCCGCGTCCCCGGAGGTGGACACATCGTACACACTGACGATATTGGGATGGCTCAGCATGGCGACGGCCTGGGACTCGGCATGGAACCGGCGGCGGAACTCCTCATCCTGGAAGAACTCGTCCTTCAGAATTTTGATAGCCACCAGCCGATTCAGCCGATGACACAGGGCCTTGTACACCACGGCCATGCCGCCGGTGCCGATGACCTCCAGAATCTCGTATCGATTGTCCAATAGACGGCCTATGTATTTATCCATATTGAGAACTCCTCTCTCAAACGAACTGATTTCGATCAGATCAGCGCCAGGACGCTGGTTACATTGTCCGGCGCCCCGCGGCTCTTGGCGATCTCCAAAAGGCGCTGGCAGCATAGCTGCCGGTTGACCCCGTGGACGACCTCAAAAAGCATTTCCTGCTCGTCCACCAGATTGGACAGGCCGTCTGTGCAAAGCAAAATATGGTCTCCCCGCTCCACCTGCAGGCGGAACAGGTCACACTCCACCACCGGCTCCGTGCCGATGGCCCGGGTAATGAGATTCTTGCCGGGATAATGCCGGGCCTCCTCAGGGGTCAGCTCCCCCCGCTGGATCATGACCTGGACCAGGGAATGGTCCGTGGTAATCCGGCCCACGCCATTGTTGTTGAGGAGATACGCTCGGCTGTCGCCTACGTTCACCACGAAGGCCCGGTTTCCCTCGATATAAGCCGCCACCAGGGTGGTGCCCATCCCCTCGAAGTCCGAAAACTGCATAGCCTGGTCGTAGACCGAGAAGTTGGCCTGCTTGACCCCGGCCTTCAGCATTCTGCCGATCTGCTCGTCGGTCATGCCGGATGTCCTGGTGGCCTCCACCTCCTGGACAAAGACGTCAATGGCCAGGGCACTGGCAATGTTGCCGGATTTGGCGCCGCCCATGCCGTCGCAGACGACGCAGAGCATGCTCCGGCGGTCGAAGGTCTCGATCCGATAGGCATCCTGGTTTTGCTGTCGGACATTTCCCGGGTCGGAAAGGCCCCATGCCTCCATGGGTACCGCCTCCTTTCAGGATTTTTCGTATTTTCTGCGGAGCTGCCCGCAGGAGGCGTCGATGTCGCTGCCCAGGGTCCTTCGGACCGTGGCGGTGACGCCGCCCTCGTTTAGAATCTTCTGGAACTTGGCCACCGCCGCCGGCGTGCTGGGCTTCAGAGGGCTCTCCTCCACGTTGTTTAGGGGGATCAGATTCACGTGGACCATCATGCCCTTCAGTCGGCGCAGCAGCAGCTCCGCCGCCTCGGGGGTGTCGTTGACCCCCCGAATCATGGCGTATTCAAAGGAAATGCGGCGGCCGGTCTTGTCAAAGTACCGGCGACAGGCGTCGATAAGCTCCTCTACGGGATAGGCCCGGTTTACGGGCATAATCCCGCTTCTCGTTTCGTTGTCCGGCGCGTGGAGGGATACGGACAGGGTGATCTGCAGATCCTCCTCCGCCAGCCGGTCGATCTTGGGCACCAGGCCGCAGGTGGACAGGCTGATATGCCGCATACCGATATTGAGTCCATCCGGGTCATTGACCAGGTGCAGGAATTTCAGCACCGTGTCGTAGTTGTCCAGAGGCTCCCCGATGCCCATGAGCACAATATTGGAAATGGGCAGGCCGGAATCCAGCTGGGTGAAGATCACCTGGTCCAGCATTTCGGAGGGCTCCAGCCGCCGAACCAGGCCCCCCAGGGTAGAGGCGCAGAAGGCGCAGCCCATGGCGCAGCCCACCTCTGAGGAAATACAGATGGTATTTCCGTGGTGGTACTGCATAAGGACGGACTCCACGCAGTTGCCGTCCCGCAGCTTCCAGAGATATTTTCGGGTGCCGTCCATCCGGCTCACCTGGCGGCGCACCGCCTCCGGCACGGTAATGTAAAAGCTCTCGTCCAGTTCCTGGCGCAGAGCCTTGGACAGGTTCGTCATCTCCTCAAAGGAGGCAACTCCCCGGTGGAGCCAGGTGAAGACCTGCTTTTCCCGGAAGGCGGGCTGGCCCATGGCCTTCATGGCGTCTTTCAACTCCTGCCGGGACAGAGATTTGATGTCCCGCTTCATGCCTTTTTCCGTAGCTTGGCCAGGAAGAAGCCATCGGTGTCATACTCCCCGGGCAGCAGCCGCAGCATTCCCGTGGTGTTCTCGGGAAATACCTCCGGCAGGTCCAGAGGCTCCAGGGTGAACTCCGGATTGGACTTCAGGATGCCCCAAACCACGCTCTCGTTCTCCCGGCCGTTCAGGGTGCAGGTACTATACATAAGTACGCCGCCGGGCTTCACATATTCCGCCTGGTTGCACAGGATCTTCAGCTGCAGCTCCGGCAGCCGGGACACGGTGTCCAGGTCCTTGTATCGAATGTCCGGTTTTTTGCGGATGATGCCGAAGCCGCTGCAGGGCACGTCCGCCAGCACCAGGTCCATTTTCCCCTTCCAGGTGGGATGGACCATGGAGGCGTCCTGCTCCCTGGCGTGGATGCAGTCCAGGCCCAGCCGCAGGGCACCCTTTTCCACCAGGGTGATCTTGTGCCGGTGAATATCCGCCGAGCGGATCTTGCCCTCATTGTTCATGTCAATGGCGGCGGCAAAGCTCTTGCCGCCGGGGGCGGCGCAGCAGTCCAGCACCCGCATGCCCGGCTTCGCCCCGGCGCAGCGCACCGTCAGCCGGGAGGCGGCGTCCTGGACGTAGAACCAGCCCTTCTGATAGGCCTCCAGCTGCTCCAGGTTCCCGGCGCCGGTGACCAGATAGCAGTCCGGCATCCAGGGGTGGGGTCTGCACTGGGCCCCAGCGGCAGTCAGTGCCGCCTGGACCTGCTTGCCCTCCGCCCGCAGGGTGTTGACCTGGATCACGGTGTCGGGGGTCTCGTTGTCTGCCCGCAGCAGGTCTTCGATCTTCTCCTCCCCCACATACTCCGTCAGCAGGTCCACCAGGGCCTGGGGATGGCTGTACCGGGTTGCCAGATCCTGGGGCGGGGTCAGGCTGTCCTTCTGCCGGTCCGCGTTCCGCAGCACACCGTTGACCAGCCCCGCCGCGGATCGGTTGGCATATTTCTTGGTCTGCTCCACCGCCTCGTTGACGGCGGCGGACACGGGGATCTTGTCCAGAAACAGGATCTGATACAATCCCAACCGCAGGATATCCAGCACCACCGGCTGGAGCCGCTTTAATTTCCCCGTGATGAGCTGCTGTAGATAGTAATCCAGCAGCATCCGGTTCTGCAGCACGCCGTAGCACAGGCGGCTGGCCAGGGCCGCGTCCCGGCGGTCCAGGCCGTCCCGAACAATATACTCCTTCAGGATTCCGTCGGACCAGGCTTTCTGCTTCCGACAGGCGATCATAGCACTCAGCGCCGTATCTCTGGCACTCATAGCAATTCCCTCCCGAATGAAAATTAGAATTCAATGGGGTGGCCCCGGAAGTAATCCGCGGCTGCCATCCGTTTTCCGCCCTCTGCCTGCAGCTCCCGGAGCTCCAGAACGTTTCCCGCTCCGCATGCCACCTCCAGGCCGGTCTTGGTCAGGCCCAGCAGGGTCCCCGGAGCCTTTCCCGTGGTCTTTCCCGTGTCCCGGACCTTGTAGATCTTAAAGCGCTTTCCCCGGATCTCTGCGGTGGCCACGGGCCAGGGATCCAGGCCCCGAACCTGGCAGGAGATCTCCCAAGGTGTCTTTTCCCACTGAATAGGCCGCATCTCCTTGGTCAGCATGGGGGCCATGGTGGCTTTTGCGTTGTCCTGGGGCTGTCTCGGCAGGGCTTTTCCCTGCTCCAGTGCCTCCAGAATGTCCCCCAGCAGGCCGGCGCCGATGACCGCCAGCCGGTCCAGAAGACTCTGTGCGTTCTCCTCCGGGTCAATGGGGGTCCTGCGGATCTCGATCATGTCCCCGGTATCCATACCGGCGGCCATATACATGGCGGTGACGCCGGTCTCCTGGAATCCGTTCAGAATGGCCCACTGCACCGGGCCGGAGCCCCGCAGCTGGGGCAGGATGCTGGCGTGGATGTTGATGGCCCCCAGGGGCGGAATGTCCAGCACCCGCTGGGGCAGGATCTTTCCGTAGGCCACCACGGCGATCACATCGGGCTTCAGGGCCCGCAACTCCTCCACCACCTCATCGTCCTTGAAGGTCAGGGGCTGGTACACCGGGATTCCCCGGCTCAGGGCGTACTCCTTTACGGGAGACTGGGTCAGCTTCATGCCCCGGTTCTTGGGTGTGTCCGGCTTGGTGTAGACCCCCACCACGTCAAAGCCTCGCTCTGTGATTTTCTTAAGGCAGGTCTCCGCAATGTCCGGGGTGCCCATAAATACAACACGCACGTTCCTCAGTCCTCTTCTTCCTCGTCCGCCATCATTTCCTCCTCGGTCAGATAGCGGGACACCAGTTCCGTATACATATGGCCGTCCAGATGGTCCAGCTCATGGCAGAAGCACCGGGCGATAAGCTCCTCGCCCTCCACCTCGAACCACTGGCCGTCCCGGTCCTGGGCCCGGACCTTGGCCACCATGGGCCGCTTCACCAGGCCGTACTTGCCGGGAACGCTGAGGCAGCCCTCGGCCCCCTCCTGCTCCCCGGAGGTCTCGATGAGCTCCGGGTTCACCAGCTCCAGGATCCCCTCTCCGGTGTCTACCACCACCACCCGGCGGAGGATCCCCACCTGGGGTGCCGCCAGGCCCACGCCGTTGGCCTCGGCCAGGGTGTCGGCCATGTCGTCCAGCAGGGTGTGGAGCCGCCGGTTGAAATCCGTCACCGGCCGGCACACCTTGTGGAGGGTGGGATTGGGCTCCGTCAAAATCTTTCTCAATGCCATATTGGTTCCCCCTTAATCGTAGCCGTTCACATCGGCATAGGCATTCACGCCCCGGTTGGCCTTCTCTCCGGCAAAGACCCGGAGCAGATGGGCCAGCAGCTCCCGCAGCTCCTTGGTGAAGCCGCAGCGCAGGGACAGAATGTAACGGTAATTGTAGTTGATCTTCGGCACCGCCGCCGGTGCCGGACCCAAGACCTCGCAGCCCAGGGAGCGGTAGGGCTCCTGCCGGAGGCACTGGGCCAGTCCCTCCCGGAACTGGGCCGAGGCCCGGAGGACCTGGCGCTCATCCTGGCCCACAAAGGTCAGTGTCACCACGTCCCCGAAGGGCGGAAAGCCCAGACTCTCCCGGACGGAGATCTCCAGCCGGTAAAAGCCCTCATAATCCTGGTCCGCCGCCAGGGCAATGACCTGGTGTCCCGGAGTCATAGTCTGGATCACGGCCCGGCCGGGCTTTTCGCCCCGGCCCGCCCGGCCCACCACCTGGGTCAGCATGGCAAAGGTGGTCTCCGCCGCCCGGAAGCTGCTGGTATACAGAGAGGAATCGGCGTCCAGGACCCCCACCAATGTCACATTGGGCAGGTTCAGGCCCTTGGTCACCATCTGGGTCCCCAGCAGCACCGGGGTTCCCTTTCTTTGAAATTCCTCCAGAATTTTCTCGTGTGAATTGGTGGCGGACACGGTGTCCGCGTCCATGCGGGCCACCTCGATGCCCGGAAACTTCTCCAGAAGCTCCTCCTCCACCTTTTGTGTCCCGGCCCCCACCAGCTTCAGATGGCCGCCGCACTGGGGGCATCTCTGGGGCATGGGCTGGGAGTGGCCGCAGAAGTGGCACATAAGCCGCCCGTTGGCCCCGTGATAGGTCATGTGAAAAGAGCACCGGGGACATTCCGGCACATAGCCGCAGTCCACGCACACTGCCATCCGGCTGGTGCCCCGGCGATTGAGGAACAGCACGGTCTGCTGTCCCGCCTGCAGGTTCTCCCGCAGGGCCAGATACAAGGGCTCACTGAGGGTGCCGTCGTTTCCCGCCTTCAGCTCCTCCTTCATGTCCACAATGTCCACCCGGGGGAGCTTCATGCCGTTGTATCGTTCTTTCAGAGTGTACAGGCCGTATACCCCGGTCCTGGCCCGGTACATGGTCTCCACGGAGGGCGTAGCAGAGCCCAGAAGGACCAGCGCCTTCTGCCGGGCGCCCCGCCAGATGGCCGTCTCCCGGGCGTGATACCGGGGACTGTTTTCGGATTTATAGGTGTGCTCCTGCTCCTCGTCCAGGATCAGAAGTCCCAGATTCTCGCAGGGGGCGAACACCGCCGACCGGGTGCCCACCACCACGGAGGCGTTTCCTGCCCGGACCCGCTTCCACTGGTCGTACCGCTCCCCGGCGGAAAGGCTGCTGTGGAGCACCGCCACCCGGTCCCCGAAATAGGCCGCCAGCAGGCTCAAAAGTTGGGGCGTCAGGGAAATTTCCGGTACCAGCAGCAGAGCGCTTTTGCCCTTGTCCAAACAGGACTGGATCAATTTCAAATACACAGCGGTCTTGCCGCTGCCCGTGATACCGTAGAGCAGGGCCACGCCGGGCTCTTCCCGGTCCATCCGGGCCTGGAGCCCCGCCCGGGCCGCCTCCTGCTCCTCATTCAGGACCAGAGGGCCCTCCAGCTTGGCGGGCTTCAGATCCCGGCACCGCAGGGCAGGCCTTGTGGACAGAGTTACATAGCCCAGCTTTTCCAGTCGGTTGAAGGTGGCGGAGGTGGCTCCCGTAAAGTAGCACAGCTCCTTGACGCTGCCGGACCCCAGTCTGCACAGCAGCTCCAGGGCGGCATACTGCACCGGGGCGGAGCGCTGCCGCCGCCGGGCATATTCCATAACCTCCTCCGCCGGGGCGGAGAGCGAAGCGATCCGCTCGGTCTTGTCGGAAATTTTCCGAAGAAAATCCGACTGGGTGGTTACATATTTGCGGGTCACAAGATACCGCAGCGCGCCCTGCAGCTCCTCTTCCTCTGGGAACGCCTGGCGCAGGGCGGAATAATCACCGGCGCCGCCCAGATCCTCCAAAAAAGCCAGGACCGCCGGCGCCGTTTTTTGTCGAATGGTTTTTTCCCGCCAGTTCGGGTCCGCGATCTGGAACCGGTCCCGGATCTCGTACCACAGGCCCGCGGGCAGCATGACCCGAATGGCGTCATAAAAGGTGCAGAAATACCGATTCCGCATAAAGGCGGCCAAATGCAGCATTTCCTCGCTCAATAAAGGCTCCGGGTCCAACAGGGCGTCGATCTGCTTCAGCCCCCCGCCGTCTCCCGGCTCCAGAGAAAGGACCACGCCCTCGCACCGGCGGTTTCCCCGGCCGAAGGGCACGGTGACCCGCTGGCCCGGCACCGGGGCCATTCCCTCCGGGACCCCGTAGGAGTAGGGCTTGTCTATGGCAAATACCGCCGCGGATACCGCAATCTTTGCTGTCAACAAGTCTCCCTCCTTCCAGGATCCGGCGGTTATTTGGAGTAGATCTCCTTCATGCTGGAGACCAGCTCACCGTCGGCCACTTCTTCGATGGCCAGGGTCACGGGCTTCTCTTCCAGGTGCTCACCCAGCTGGGACGCCTCGTCAGCGATCTGCCGGGCCCGGCTGGCGACGGTGTTCACCAGAAGATAACGGCTGTTGATGTGCTTCAGCAGCTCTGCCATAGGGGGGTACAACATATTAAATTTCCTCCTTCAGAAGATGGTTCATAAAGTCACTGCGCCGAGAGGTCCGGCAATTCTCTGCCTGGAGAATTGCCTCTACCTCCTGGATACAGGGGACTAGCTTATCATTGACGACGATATAGTCGTACTGGAAGGACTGGCGGCACTCCCAGGATGCCTGGCGGAGCCGCTCCTTGATGTCCTCCGGAGAGGTGTCACCCCGGCTTTCCAGCCGATGCTTCAATTCGCTGAGGCTAGGAGGGGTGATGAAGATCAGAATGGCGTCGGGCCACCGGCCCCGGACGTTCAGGGCCCCGTGGGGGTCCACATCTAAAATAATGTCCGTGCCCTGCTCCAGGGTCCTTTCCATGGGGCCCATGGGGGTGCCATAGTAATTGTTGTTGTAGAGGTTATATTCCACCAGCTCGTGGTCGGCGATCATTTTTTCAAATTCGTCCCGGCTCACGTAGAAGTAGTTGACGCCCTCCTGCTCCCCGGGGCGCATAGCCCGGGTTGTGGCGGAAACGGAGAACCGCAGGTTGGGCACATGCTCCATGACGGCTTTTAATACCGTGCTCTTTCCCACGCCGGAAGGTCCCGACATGACGATTAGTCTGCCTCTTGCGCTCATTCCGCATCCTCCTCCCCGTTGGCGGGTTTTCCCATCATCCGGCCGGCAATGGTCTCCGGCAGGATCGCCGACAGGATCACGTGATCCGTGTCCATGACGATTACCGCCCGGGTCCTGCGGCCGTAGGTGGCGTCAATGAGCATACCCCGCTCCCGGGCCTCCTGAATGATCCGTTTGATGGGGGCGGATTCCGGGCTGACGATGGCCAGCAGCCGGGCGGAGGAGATCATATTTCCGAATCCAATGTTGATCAGCTTCATTTGGGCTCCTTACTCGATGTTCTGGACCTGTTCCCGGATCTTTTCCAGCTCGGCCTTGATCTCCACCACGATCCGTGCCAGCTTCACGTCGCTGCACTTGGAGCCGATGGTGTTGGCCTCCCGGTTCATTTCCTGGAGCAGGAAGTCCAGCTTCCGGCCCACGGCACCGCCCGCCGTCAGCATGGCGTCCATCTGGTTTAGGTGGCTGCGGAGCCGGACCGTCTCCTCGTCCACGGCCACCTTATCGGCAAAAATGGCGGCCTCCGTCAGGATCCGGCTCTCGTCGATGGTGGTAGACTCCAGGACCTCCCGCATTTTGGCCTCCAGGCGGGCCTGATACGCCCGGACCGTCTCCGGACTGCCCTGCTCCACCCGGCTCACCAGGTCCAGAATGGTCTCCCGGCGGCTGCGGAGATCCCGCTCCATGGCCGCGCCCTCGGTCTCCCGCATTCTGGTATAGGCTTCCAACGCCTGGCCCACGGCCTGGGACACGGCGGCGGTAAGGGCCTCCTCGTCCTCCTGGGGCTTTTCCACCAGAAACACGTCCGGCAGCTTGGCCATCAGGGAGGCGGAAATGTCATTTTTTACGGAATAATCCCGGCACAGCTCCTCCATGGCCCGGAGGTATCCCTCCACCACGGGCCGGTTCAGGCTGATCCGGGTATCCGTATCCTCGCCGGAGGCAGCGGATACGAACACGTCCACCTTGCCCCGGGAAACGGCGGCCTTCACCGCCTGCTTCACCGCATCCTCTGTAAAGGACAGGCTTCTGGGCAGCTTCACGTTGCAGTCCAGGTATCGGTTGTTGACGGAGCGGATCTCTACGGTGTACTCCCGGTTCCCCGCCGTCAGCACCGCCCGGCCGTAGCCGGTCATACTTCTGATCATCCTCACGTCCTCCTTTGTTCGTTCTCCTCGGCATAGCCGATGATCTCATAGGAAACGCTTCTGCGCTTTGCCATCCTTCTGTCGTAGGCCAGGGCCAGCAGCAGCCCCAGGCCGAAGCCCAGCCCGCCGAAGAGCCCCGGCAGTCTGCCCGCCAGCTCCCCCAGGCCCCAGCCCAGAAAGAACAGCGCCACTGGCACGGCGTAGAGCACCGCCGCCGCCTTCAATACCGTCCGGCTCTCGGAGCGGACCACCACCCGGTCCCCGGGTCCGGCGCCGATGGGGTTGTCCGCCTCCACCGTCACCGTCTCCGCCGCGGCGCCGCAGCCGGCGCACTTGTGGCAGTCCCCGGAGCAGGCACTCTGCCGCGCGCAGGCCACCCGGGCCCGGCCGTCCGGCAGGATCTGCCGGACCGTTACCACCTGCTCCATGGCTACTGGGTGGGCTCCGTCTCCGCCGGCGGGGCCAGGGTCACGGAAATGCTGTATTTTCCCACGGCCCCCACATCCGGGTGACCGCTTACGGTAATGGTCAGGGGCACGGTAACGGTGCCCGCGTCCTGGCCCGTGTAATCCACGGTGGCCACAATGTCCGCCAGGGACACCCCGGCCATGGAGGTCTTGGGTCCCCGGATGGTGATCTCCACCTTCTGGGTCAGCACCGTGGATTGGAGCCCGTCGGGCAGGTTGGTGGCCGTGAACTTGTCCACGGAGAAGGTCTTGGTCACCAGATCCTTAAAGGACACCTCCACCTGGGCGGTGGAAACGCCGGTCTGGTTGGTCACGTTCTCCGGCAGGGTCACGGGGAACTCCAGGGTCTTGTTGGCGGCAACGGTCCCCAGGTCGATGGTCCCCAGCTCCAGCTCCGTGATCTGGTCCAGGGCCTCCTGGCTGCCGGAAATATTGATGGTGCTGGGAGTGATCCGGACCGTGGTGGTCTCGGAGGTAGCGCCGCCGCCGGCCACCAGCTTCACCTTCAGAGCGATCTCCTTGATATGCTCCACCGGCAGATGCAGATGGACCTGCTCGGTGTTGGTGGTGATCATGGCCGCGTCCACCGGCTCTCCCTGCTCATCCACCAGGGTGTAGCGGTAGTCGGCGTCGACGGTCTCCGTAAGGCCGTTCCGGTCCACGGTAATGGAGGCCCCGGCAATGGTCTCTACAATGTCCTTGGGGCCGGAAATGGAAACGGTGTTGTAATTCAGCTCCGCGTTTTCCTTGTCCAGCAGCAGGCCCTCGGCCAGCTCGCCGGTGTAGTTAATGACCACGGGCACATTTTTCTCTGCGTAGTCCACCACCTTCACATGGATCCGGGCGGGGCTGCGGCTCTGGACGGAAACGCTGCCCACCTCGTCGGGGAAGGACTCCGTGTAACGCAGGTCGTACTCTCCGGCCTCGGTAATGGTGCCCAGGTCCGCGGTGATCTTCACGTTTTCCCGATTCAGCTTCCACAGGTCCGTCCGGTTGCCGTAGAGCTGCAGGGAAACGGTCTGGTCCCGGCCCTCCAGGAGCATAAGGCCCCGGGTCTTCAGGGTCTCCTCGTTGGTCAGGGTCACGGGGATGTTGTTCAGGGGCGCCGTGTCTCCGGGGCTCACGCTGGTGACCACGTACAGCCACAGGCCCACGGCGATCAGAAAGGAAAGAAGGAGGGTCAGGATCTTATTCTTTTTCATTTTTCCGCTCCTTTCTCCGGATCCGGGAAACCAGCTTCTTGACGCCCTTGCTCTCCTCCGCCGCGGCGGAGGCCAGCTCGTTGCGCAGGAGCTTCTCCAGGGTCTGGGGGGCCAGATGCCGCTTGAGCATGCCGCCCACGGCCACGGAAATAGTGCCCGTCTCCTCGGAAACGATGACCACCACGGCGTCGGTGGCTTCGGACACGCCTACGCCCGCCCGGTGGCGGGTGCCCAGGTCGCTGCTCAGGTGGTCGTTGGAGGACAGGGGCAGCACGCAGCCAGCCGCCGCCACCCGGCCGTCCCGGATCACCAGGGCGCCGTCGTGGAGAGCCGCCTTGGGAAAGAAGATGTTCCGCAGCAGCTGCTCGGAGACCCGGCCGTCAATGACGGTGCCGGTCTTGAAGTATTCGTCCAGCCGGTTGTTCCGCTCAAAGACGATGAGGGCGCCAACCTTCTCCCGGCTCATGACCTCGCAGGCCGCCACGGTCTGGGCGATGACGTGGTCCAGCTCCGTGGGCTTGTTTTTGGTCCCCAGCAGCTCCCGGATGCTCTGGCCGCCTACCCGCTCCATGATCCGCCGGAGCTCCGGCTGGAACAGAATGACCAGGGCCAAAAAGCCGATCTCCAGGATCTTATCCAGGAAGAAATTCATCATGTTGAGGTGCAGCACGCTGGTCAGGCCCGAGGCCACCAGCAGCACCAAAATGGCCTTTGCGATCCGGGACGTGCTGGTGGACCGGATCATGAGCAGCAGCCGATATACCAAGAACGTGACGATGAGAATATCCGCCACATCCGAGATCTGGATCGTGCTTAATAGATGAGATAGATCTTTCAGTTTATCCAGAGCAATCTCCATAAGGCATCTCCCAACCGTACCAAAACTGCGTCCCTGCCGCCCAAAAGGGCGATTTGGACATACGAACTCTATTATCTGTATAATTATAGCCGATTCCACCGGAGATAGCAAGAGATTTTCTGGATAAAATCAAAATCCGCCGGAGCCCCGCCGGGTCTGGACCCGCCCCAGGGCCTCCAATAGGGCCGTGGTCTGACGATGGGAGGCGTCGATGCCATAGCTGACCCGCACCGTCCCCGTCTCCAGCGTCCCGGCGGAGCCGTGAGCCAGGGGCGCGCAGTGGAGCCCCGCCCGGGTGCAGATGCCAAGCTCTCCCAGATACCGGGCCGATTCCTCACAGTCCTTTGTGACAAAAGACAGGGTCCCGCCCTGGTGGAGTCCCAGGAAGGTCCGGAATCCCAGTCTTTGAAGGCCGCGGCCCGCCCTTTGGACCTGGGCCGCCTCCCGGGCCAGCAGGTTCCCGGGTCCCGTCTGCCGCACAAACCGCAGCCCCGCCAGAAGGCCGCAGATCCCCGGCACGTTCAGGGTCCCGGCCTCCGCCCGGTCCGGCAGGAATTCCGGCATTTCCTGCTGCCGGGACAGGCTGCCGGTGCCGCCGTACAAAAGTGGCTCCGGGGTCCTGCCGCAGAGGAGCAGTCCGGTCCCCTGGGGGCCCAGCAGGCCCTTATGCCCCGGCATGGCGGCAAAATCCGCCCCCAGATCCTCCATGGACAGGTCCACCGTCCCCGCCC
>CAKTNP010000036.1 GCA_934589155.1 uncultured Oscillospiraceae bacterium
GAACCGAAATTTCTTCGTGCCGAGGAAGTGGCACAGGAGCTGAGCGTATCAAAGCCCTACGCTTACAAGCTCATCCGTCAGCTCAACGAGGAGCTGAAAGCCAAGGACTTTCTCACCATTTCCGGTCGAATCAGCCGGGATTATTTCAACGAACGGCTCTACGGAGCGAGAAAGGAGAATTGATGGAATGGGCGTTTTCAAATGCAAAGAAACCGGCACTTGGTAAGCAAACCCAGCGTACAAAGCGCAGAAATACAAATTTTGAAAGGTAGGAACAGACAATGGCAAAAACAATTTTTGAAGAAATGGGCGGGACTTACACGCAGGTTGGGGATTATCTCCTCCCTGATTTGAAACAGCCCGAAGAAAAACAGCAGCCCATCGGCGTGTGGGGTCAGCGCCACCGCCGTTATCTGAAGGAGCATCGGCGGGCAACTTATGCGACGTTGCTCACCAGCAGCAGATTGAACAGCTATCTTGCCAACATCGACCGTCAGGCGGAGGAAATGTTCTCTTGGTTGGTAAAGCAGATGGCGGAAACGGAAGGCATCACGGAGGCGCTGAAAGCCGACGAACCGATGGAGTGGGTCAGAAGGATGAATAACATCCGAAATAGGGCTATGGAGATTGTGAAAAGCGAACTGATTTACATCTAAGCACAGGGGCAGGGAAAATTCCCTGCCCCTGTATTTGCTCATTTCAGTTAATCCTAATACCAAAATAGGCGCTTACTGGGCTTCTGCCCGATCTTTCCATGCAGCAAGGTACGCAAAGCTTGGCCAGAAACCGTCCCGGCGGAGAAGCGATTGGGAAAGGCACTCTTTTTCGGTGCAGTCGGGATGCCAAAGCAGGCCGTACAAGGTAATGCCGTATTCCAGATCATCTTTTTCGCTTTCCAGCAATTGCAGCATGGCAGAAAGCGGCGTTATACCGCTCCAGACCTGCATAGCTTTTTCATAGGCTGTATGATGCCCCACCGCCATATTCGGACGGTAGCTGTTCAGAAGTGCCGGTGCTTTTCCTGCCCGGGCAGCGCTCAGCGCGTGCCAGTAAAGAACGGCAATGCCCATTTCGTCATCGCATAGTGGCAGGCAGCTCTCGAGAGTCTCCATTGCCCGTAGATACCGCCCGGCATAGTAATGTGCCAAGCCAATCCGGTAGAGGCAATCCAGCTTTTCTGCCCCCAAAGACAGGCATTTCTCAAAATCAGCAATGGCAGGACCACTTTGCAGAGTCGTCAGGTACCGTCCTGCCCGGAGGCGTAGCAAGGAAAGGTTTTCCGGCTCCGCCTTCAGCCCCTCCGTATAGGCTGCAATGGCCTCTCGGTAGCGAAGCTGCCTGGAAAGGGCTTTCCCCAAAGTCAAAAATTTTTCAACGGAGTCCGGCAAGGCCTTTGCCTGTCTGACTGCCTGGGAGTCAGGAATTCCAGCGGGAAGGTTCAGAATCTGACTTTCTATCCCGGCGTGCAGTTTATCAAACGGGTATTCCATCACAGTCCCCTTGTATACGGATGATAGCAGGCGCCGCAGACGATTTCTCCGTTTTGAAGGCGGGCAAAGCTCTCGGCAAATCGTTCTCCGCACACGGAGCAGGTAACGGTCTTGAAGATCCGGGCCTCCTCCGGTACCGGTGCCGGTGCTTCCTTCACGTCAAACATCTCGTGAAAGTCCCCATCCATAAGCCACGCCAGCCGTTCGTCCTTGGTTTTCTCCGGTGTCGGGCGCAGAACAAGGCGGAAGGACTTTCCGTCCGAACGACGATAAAAGGAGAAGGCGTTTTTCCCCTGCAGATTGAAAATCATGTTCCCTTTTCCCACGGTACAGGACAGCAGCGCCTGAATGGCATCCACGCCGCAGGCGTCCCATGCCGCCGATGGAAAAGAGCTTCTCCTTCACCAGAGAACCGCCGATACAGGTGCTGACACTCATGCCCACCATGGTGATAAAGGGCTGGGCGATGTTCTTCAGAATATAGCCGAATTGAATCTTCCGGTCTGACAGGCCTCGTTCCTTGGCATAGAGTACGTATTTTTCCCCCGTCACCTGTCGGACGGTATTCTGCACGTATGAGCCGATGAAAATACTATAACAGATGAGATTCTCGGGTGGAAGCCTCCCCGGGAGATGCTTTTTCATTCGACGGACGGTCACTCCTGAGTCCCGGCCTTTATTTCGATCTTTTTCCCCGACGCCGGAGCTCCGATACACACTGAACCGGAAGCAATACGGGACGCTAGGCAGAGCGGTGGAGGGGTTCCCGCAAGAGATCCAGGCCCAGGGTTCGGGTTTCCCGGGGAATAACCGATAAAAAAAACTCCGTTGGCAGTGCGTCTTTCTACACTTTCCACAAAGTTCAAAAAATGTTGGAAATTGTGGTTGACATCAGGAAGGGACCATGCTAGTATAATGCAAAATTGAATCGCGCAAGGGATAGAGGCGCGGGGTTCATCAGTACCCGGAGGCAAGGCCAGGCAGCCGCCGCCGGAGAAAGGGGACACCGCCGAAGCGGAAAAGCCGCCTGGGCTTTTTACGCTGGGCCACGGGAGAACATCCCGGGGACTGTCACAGATTATCATTTGTGAAGCGCTATCGATGGCTGTTGGGATAAGGGACCTATGGTCTCGTGTTTCTGCTTTTCCATGGACCGCTTGACAAAGCGGTCCAATTTTTGTACCCTTCGGGGAAATCAAAAACAGAAAGGTGAAACAAACAATGAGAAAGATCCTATCCATCCTGCTGGCAGCCGTCATGCTGCTGACCCTGGCCGCCTGCGGCGGCAACACGACCCCCGCCACCGACTCCCCTGCCGCCGACGGCACCGACCCCGTAAGCACCGGCGCCGTGTCCTTTACCGGCGTGGAGGACGGCGTCCTCACCGTCGGCATGGAGTGCGCCTACGCCCCCTACAACTGGACCCAGACCGACGACTCCAACGGCGCCGTTCCCATTTCCAATGTGCCCGGCGCCTATGCCAACGGCTATGACGTGATGATTGCCAAGAAGATCTGCGAGGCCAACGGCTGGGAGCTGGAGATCGTCTCCTCCGCCTGGGATTCCCTGTGCCCCGCCGTCCAGTCCAAGAGCATGGACGCCAACATCGCCGGTCAGTCCATGACCGCCGACCGGATGCAGCAGGTGGATATGGCGGGCCCCTACTACTACGCCACCATCGTCTGCGTCACCACCAAGGACAGCGTCTACTCCACCGCTACTTCTATTTCCGATCTGGCCGGCGGCAAGTGCACCGCCCAGTCCGGCACCATTTGGTATGACTCCTGCCTGCCCCAGATCCCCGACGCACAGATCCAGTCCCCCGCCGACACCGCCCCGGCCATGATCATGGCTCTGCAGACCGGCACCGTGGACTTCATCTGCACCGACCTGCCCACCGCCATGGGCGCCTTGGCCAAGGACGACAACCTGGTGATCCTGAACTTCTCCGGCACCGAAGGTGACTTCCAGTTTGCCTCCGAGGAGGAGCGGGCCGAGAACGTGAACATTGGCATCTCCGTGCTGAAGGGAAACACCGTCCTTTTGAACGCCATCAACGATGTGCTGTCCACCATGACTGAGGACGATTTCAACGAGCTGATGGATCAGGCCATTGCCATCCAGCCCGAGATCTAAATTACTGCGGCGGCTCCCCCTCGGATATCCCGAAGGGGGCCCCTGTGTCTTACGGAAAGGAGCCTTCCATGAACAAGTTCGTGCAACTGGGCCAGGATATGGCAAAGCTCTGGCAGGTTTATGGCAAAAACTATCTCCAGGGCATGGAGAATACGCTGATTCTTGCCTTGGCCGCCACTGTCATCGGCTGTGCCATTGGCCTCATCTGCGGTATTCTCAACACCATCCCCTATACGAAAAACGATCTCTGGATCAAGCGGTTCGTTCTGAAGCTGATCCGGGTCCTGGTCCGGATCTATGTGGAGGTGTTCAGGGGCACGCCCATGGTGCTCCAGGCCGTGTTTATCTTCTACGGTCTGCCCTATTTCTCCAACAACGCCCTGCGGTTCGACGACATCTGGACCGCGGCCATTCTGGTAGTATCCATCAACACCGGCGCCTATATGGCTGAGTCCGTCCGGGGCGGCATCATCTCCGTGGACCCCGGTCAGACTGAGGGTGCCAAGGCCATCGGCATGACCCATGTGCAGACCATGCTCCATGTGATCCTGCCCCAGGCCCTGCGGAACATCATGCCCCAGATCGGCAACAACTACATCATCAATGTAAAGGATACCTCCGTTATGTTCATCATCGGCTTTACGGAGTTTTTCGCCTTCCATCGGTACATCACCGGTGTCAACAACATGTACTTCCCCTCCGCCGCCATCGAAATGATCGGATACCTCTGCATGACCCTGGTGGCCTCCATTCTCCTGCGGCTGCTGGAAAAGGCCATGGACGGCTCCGACAACTACGAGCTGGTCCAGGACGACAGCCTCACCATGACCGCCGGGACCTACAGTCACCCGGACAAAGGCTCCCCCTTTGACGAGCGGAGCACGGAGTTCCTGGACAAGAGCCGGGACGCCGAGGCTCGAAAAAATCTGAAAAATGCCATGAAGAATCGAAACTTTACTGCGAGAGGAGACAGGTAATATGGACAACGCGATCTTACAGGTCAACCACCTGTCCAAGTCCTTCGGCAGCCATGAGGTACTTCGGGATATTGACTTTACCGTGAACAAGGGTGATGTGACAAGCATCATCGGCTCTTCCGGTTCCGGCAAGTCCACCCTGCTCCGATGCATCAACCTGCTGGAGACCCCCTCCTCCGGTGAAATCCTGTACCACGGCAAAAACGTGGTGGGCAGGGGCGTCAACGCTGCGGAATACCGGTCCCACGTGGGCATGGTGTTTCAGTCCTTTAACCTGTTCAACAACATGACGGTGCTGAAAAACTGCATGATCGGTCAGATGCGGGTGCTGAAGAAGAGCAAGGAAGATGCGGAAAAGAGCGCCATGTATTATCTGCAAAAGGTGGGCATGGCTCCCTATATCCACGCCAAGCCTCGGCAGCTCTCCGGCGGACAGAAGCAGCGGGTGGCAATTGCCCGGGCCCTGGCCATGGATCCGGAGGTCCTGCTTTTTGACGAGCCCACCTCCGCCCTGGATCCCGAAATGGTAGGCGAGGTGCTGAACGTCATGCAGTCCCTGGCCAAGGAAGGCATGACCATGCTGGTGGTGACCCATGAAATGGCCTTTGCCCGGGACATCAGCAGCCGGGTGGTGTACATGAACAACGGCGTTATCTGCGAGCAGGGCACCCCCCAGGAACTGTTCCAGGACCCCCAGAAGCAGGAGACCCGGGACTTTTTGGCAAGATTCCGGCAGCAGTAAATTACAAACCCGCATCCGAAAATCGGATGCGGGTTTTTCTTGCGAATTTGACACTTTTTTGGTATAGTGGACCAAAGACGACGGACAAGAAAGGAAATGCCTATGAAAGTCATGGTCACCGGTTTTGACCCCTTCGGCGGGGACGAGATCAACCCCTCCTGGGAAGCGGTCCGGGCCCTGCCGGAACGGGTGGGAACGGTTGAGATCATAAAATGCGAAATTCCAACGGCTTTTGAAGGGGCTACCCGGGAGATCCGGAAAAAACTGGATGAAATCCGGCCCGACGCCCTCATCTGTGTGGGTCTCTACGGCGGCAGTCCCTC
This sequence comes from uncultured Oscillospiraceae bacterium, assembly GCA_934589155.1. Taxonomy (GTDB): domain Bacteria; phylum Bacillota; class Clostridia; order Oscillospirales; family Oscillospiraceae; genus Faecousia. The sequence continues at coordinate 5,669 of CAKTNP010000036.1, forward strand.
CATCCGGGTGGAGCGTGTGGCAGTGAACCTTCAGGACGCCCGGATCCCGGACAACGATGGGGCCCAGCCCCGGGACCGGAGCATTGCTCCGGGCGGCCCCGCCGCCTACTTTGCCACCCTGCCCACCCGGAAGATCGTGGAAAGGCTGACCTTTGCGGGGATCCCGGCGGTGTTGTCCTATTCCGCAGGGACCTTTGTGTGCAACACCCTGCTCTATTCCGCCTTGGATCACATTGCCCGGCAGGACCTGCATATCCCCTGCGGCTTTCTCCACGTTCCCTACTCGCCGAAGCTGGCCGCCGAGCTGGGCGGCAGCGCCCCCAGCATGGAGACAAAGACGGTGGTCCGGGCCCTGACCATCGCCATAGAGTGCCTATAAGCTTATTTTGAGAAGTATCCTTCCCGGATCAGCAGATCCAGGACCATGGTCCCCCGTTTCAGCATATTCTGGTCCGCGGGGCCGTGGCCTTTGCCGCGATTGGCAGCGATTGCGGCCTCCAGCGTTAGCCAGATAATAGAAATTATCCTGAACAAAGGCTGCCGTTGGGTCCTGATCATCCCGCTGGATCCGATAGACCAGGTCCTTGTCAAGGTTGTGCATTGTGCAGAATGTAGACGATGGGCGCCTCATTGTGATAGAGTGCTATGAAAAATACCAAAAATCAAAAACTGGCGAAAAACAGGATTGACAAACGTCCTCCGGACAGGTATCATATTGACAATTTCATCAGTCAAATGCAAGGAACAGGACACGACTTCCCCGGATCACCGCTTACAGAAAGCCGCCGGTTGTGCGAGACGGCAGCAAGGAACGGGTCGGCCATCCCCTGCGAGCAGCTTTTGCAAACGGGTCAGCCCTCAGTAGCAAAAGACGGAACCCACCGTTAAACGGGCGCATCCTCCATTTCTGGGCGATGGCAGAGTGGCCGGTCGTTTTATGCCGGCAAGCAAAGTGGTAACGCGGAAGTAAGTGCATGAATTGGTAATTACCTTCGTCTTTGCGGAAAGGATCTCTCGGGTCCTTTGCGAAAAGACGGAGGTTTTTTTATTGCTCCGAACACCTGGCTGAGGAAGAAATTCAAAACAAAAAGAAGGGACCAAACATGAACACACTCGTAATCGTCCTGTTGGCCGCCGCTTTCCTGGCGGCTGCCTACCTGCTCTACGGTCGCTGGCTCGCAAGAAAATGGGGCGTTGACCCCAAGGCCAAGACCCCCGCAGTCCGTATGAACGATGGCAAGGACTATGTTCCCACCAACGGCTGGACCGTATTCAGCCACCAATTTTCCTCCATTGCCGGCGCCGGCCCTGTGACTGGAGCCATTCAAGCCGCCGCTTTCGGTTGGCTGCCGGTACTGCTTTGGGTGCTGCTGGGCGGCGTGTTCTTCGGAGCTGTGACAGACTTTGGTGCTCTGTACGCCTCCGTGAAGAACGATGGCAAGTCCATGGGTATGCTCATCGAGAAATACATCGGCAAAACAGGCCGAAAGCTGTTCTTGCTGTTCTCTTGGCTGTTTACTCTCATTGTCATTGCCGCCTTTGCGGACATGGTGGCCGGAACCTTCAATGCTTACACGGTGACAGACGGCGTTCGTACCCTGGCTGAGACCGGAACCACCAACGGCGCCGCCGGTATGGTGTCCATCATGTTTATGGTCTTTGCTGTTCTCTTCGGCCTGCTGCAAAAGAAGCTGAACCTCTCCGGCTGGAAGGAAGCAGTTTTGGGCCTGGTATGCATCGCCGCTTCCTTCGCCGTTGGCATGAAGTTCCCGCTGGTGCTGGGCAAAGAGGCATGGAGCTACATCACCTTCGTGTACATCTTCTTTGCAGCCGTGCTGCCCATGTGGCTGCTGAAGCAGCCCCGGGATTACATGACCACCTTCATGTTTATCTTTATGATCGCCGGCGCGGTCATCGGCCTGTTTGTAGCCCATCCCACCATGAACCTGCCGGTGTTCACGGGCTTTACCAATGAGAAAATGGGAACCCTCTTCCCCATCCTCTTCGTCACCGTGGCCTGTGGCGCCGTCTCCGGCTTCCACAGCCTGGTGTCCTCCGGTACGTCCTCCAAAACCGTGGAGAACGAAAAGGATATGCTGAAGGTCGGCTACGGTGCCATGGTGCTGGAAAGCCTGCTGGCGGTCCTGGCTCTGTGCGTGGCGGGCGCCGCTGCTGCCTCCGACGGCACCCCCGCTGTGGGCACCCCCTTCCAGATCTTCAGCCGCGGCGTGGCCGGGTTCTTTGAGATGTTCGGAATGCCCACCTATGCCGCCACCGTGTTTATGACCATGTGCGTTTCCGCCCTGGCCCTGACCAGCCTGGACGCCGTGGCGCGGATCGGCCGCATGAGCTTCCAAGAGCTGTTCTCCGTGGACGACATGAAAAATGCCAAGCCCTGGCGGAAGCTGTTCTGCAACACCTACTTCTCCACGGTGGTGACTCTGATCTTCGGCTTCGTGCTGACCAAGATCGGCTACTCCAACATCTGGCCTCTGTTTGGCTCTGCCAATCAACTTCTCAGCGCCCTGGTGCTGATCACCCTTTGTGTGTTCCTGAAAGTCACAGGCCGCAGCAACAAGATGCTGTTCCCGCCCCTTATCATCATGCTGTGTGTTACCTTTACGGCTCTGGTCCAACGAATGATTGCCATGGTAAAGGCCATCAGCGCGGCTGCCTCCGTGGCCATCCCTGCCGGAGAAACCACCTGGGGCGCAGTATTCCTGGCCAACGGTTTGCAGCTCATCATTGCCGTCTTACTGGCTGTGCTGGGCGTAACCATTGTGGTCAACTCCCTGAAGAGCTATGTCAAAAGCAAAAAGGGCAGCGAGAAGGCTGTCGCAGAATAAGGATCTTCCCTCCATTTCCATATTACGGCAGCAGCCACCGCAAATGCGGTGGCTGCTGCTATTTTGGAAAAGCGCTTTCCTTTTTCAAGGCAAAATGCTATAATCGAGAAAAAGCAAAGGGAGTCGATCTTATGCGTGACGGAAATTATACCATTACGGAAATCGCACCTCAGGTCTACGCCATCGATGATACGGCGCAAGAATCCATGTACCTGGTCTGCGGCAACGACAAGTCCCTGCTCATCGATACTGGCAGCAACCGGCAGCCGGTCCTTCCTACGGTGCGGAAGCTCTACACAGGCCCAGTGGATCTGGTGCTGACCCATGGACATTACGACCACATGTACCACGCCGAAGAATTCCAAAAGGTCTACCTCCACCCCGCCGACTATAAGGTCTGGGCCCGGGCCATGTACCCCATCTGCCTGGGCTGCGATCTGGGCCAGAAGCGGTTTCCCAAGCGATACCATCCCGGGCGGTTCCTGCCCCTGACCGAAGGGGACGTATTCGATCTGGGCGGCAAAGTCCTTTCCGTCATTGAAGCCCCGGGTCACACCCCCGGATCTGTTATCTTCGTGGACCGGGAGGACAAACTCCTTTTTACCGGAGACGCCTTTGGCTCCGGCGAGGTGATCTGGGGCTGGATGCCCGGGTGCCTGAAGCTGTCGGAGTACCAAAAGAGCCTGCGGACCTTCATTCCAAAGCTCCAGCCCATGGCAGACTTTGGCTTTTACGGCGGGCACCGGCTTCAAGGGGTGATCCGAGAGGACCGGCCTCTGGCCGGTCCCCTGAATCTGGAGGTGGCAAAGGACCTGGAGGTCCTCTGCGGTAAGCTGCTGGCGGGGCCTATGGAGCCCATCCGGGTCCAACGGATCCTGGGCGTGCGGGTGGAGACCTATCAATACGGCCGGGCGGCCCTGGTATGCAAAAAGTCAAAAATCCGGTAAAAAAAGAAAGGCTGTATCTATGACACTGAATTACAAACGGACCATGAACGCCTGCTTTGTGGGCTACGTCGTCCAGGCAATCGTCAACAACTTTGTGCCGCTGCTGTTCGTGACCTTTCAGAACACCTACTCTATTCCACTGTCCCGGATCACGCTGCTTATCACCTTTAACTTTGCGGTGCAGCTGCTGGTGGATCTGCTGTCCGCCGGGTTTGTGGACCGGATCGGCTATCGGGCTTCCATACTGCTGGCTCACGTTCTGTCCGCAGCAGGAATAATCCTGCTGACCGTTCTGCCGGAGGTCACCGGAGATCCCTACTATGGAATTCTGCTGTCCGTGACCGTATATGCCATCGGCGGCGGCCTTATCGAAGTGCTGATCAGTCCCATTATGGACGCCTGTCCCACGGACAACAAGGAGTCGGCCATGAGCCTGCTCCACTCCTTCTACTGCTGGGGGCACATGGGAGTGGTTCTGCTGTCTACCGCATTTTTCGCCCTGTTCGGGATCCGGAACTGGAAGATCCTGGCTCTAGTCTGGGCGGTGATCCCGGTGTGCAACACCCTGGTGTTCCTGCGGACCCCAATGCCGCCGATCCTGGACCAGGGAGAAAAAGGCCTGGGACTCCGGGAACTGTTCCGGATGAAGTCCTTCTGGCTGATGATGCTGATGATGACCTGCGCCGGAGCCAGTGAACAGGCCGTGAGCCAATGGGCCTCCACCTTTGCCGAGGAGGGCCTGGGTGTCAGCAAGGCCCTGGGAGACCTGGCCGGACCCATGTCCTTTGCCCTGTTGATGGGGACCGCCCGCCTGCTCTATGGAAAGCTGGGGCACAAGCTGGATCTGGACCGCTGTATGTCGGCAAGCTGCGGCCTGTGCGTTCTCGCCTATCTGGCGATTGCCCTGACCCCCCTGCCCGCCTTGGGGCTGGCAGGCTGCGGCCTGTGCGGCTTCGCCGTGGGGATCCTGTGGCCCGGGACCTTCAGCCGGGCCTCCGCCGCCATTCCGGCGGGCGGCACCGCACTGTTCGCCATGCTGGCTTTGGCCGGAGACGTAGGATGCGCCGCCGGACCTACCATTGCAGGCTTTGTTTCCAGCGCCGCCGGAGACGATCTCCGGGCAGGAATCCTGGGAGCCATCGGGTTTCCCATTTTGCTGCTTCTGGGCGTAGCCCTAACCCGAAAAAAGAAGAAATTGGCATAAAGATACCGGTCCTGTAAAAGCAGGACCGGCTTTTTCTTACTTGGAGCGCATCTGCCGCAGGAAGCACAGGACCGCGGCCAGAGTCAGGACCAGGGCATAGCCCAGGACCCAGAAAAGATGGGGCAGGGCGCTTTTGAGATCCCCGGCCAAAGCGGCCCGGGCCAGGTCCACGCCGTGAACGAAGGGCAAGGCGTCGGCGATCTTCCGGAAGGCGCCGCCCACCAGGTCCAGATCAAACCAGATCCCGGAAAGCCAGGCCGTCAGATTGGTCAGCAGGGCGCCGCAGATGCCGCCCACCTGCTTGGCCGTGAACAGGCTGCCGCAAAGAAGCCCCAGGGCAATGAACACCAGAGCCATGGGCAGATTCAAAAGCACCGCCCGGAGGATCCCAAAGGACAGGGGCAGGCCCAGCGGCAGGGCCGCCAGATAGCAGATCAGGCTCTGGGCCAGGGCCATGGGGACCATGGGAAGCAGATACCCGAAAATGAAGTCCCCGGCGGTCAGGGGCGTGGCATAAAGCCGCTGCAGAAGGGCGGTCTCCCGGTCCCGGGCCACCAGAATGGCGGAAAACAGGGCCAAAAAGGACAGGCCGAACACGGTAATGCCCGGCGTCAGGCTGGAAATTTCAAACAGCGATACCGGAATATGGGCCTGAATGGCACTGAGCAGAAACAGCAGCACCAGCGGAAAGCCCAGGCCGAAGCCCAGGTCCAGAGGATCCCGCAGGATCTCCAGCCCATTCCGGCGGAAAAGGGCACGAAGCTTCATTGCGCTCCCTCCTTTTTGACCAAATTCAGGAAGGCCTCTTCCAATGTGGGAGCGGCGGTCTCTTCCAGCAGGGCCTGGACCGTGCCCAGGGCACGGAGCTGTCCCCCGGCCAGGATCCCCACCCGGTCCGACAGGGCCTGGGCCTCTTCCATATAGTGGGTCGTGAGCAGAATGGTGATTTTCCCGTGCAGACCGCGGATCACGTCCCAGAGCTCCCGCCGGGCCACCACGTCCAGGCCCAGGGTAGGCTCGTCCAGGAACAGGATCCTGGGCTCGGAGATCAGAGCCATGGCGATGCTGAGGCGGCGCTGATAGCCGCCGGAGAGCTTCCCTGCCCGGCGGTCCAACACCGGGTCCAGACCCAGCTGCCGGGTCAGTTCCGCCGTTTTCGCCTCCGCCGCCGGGGACGGCAGGCCATGGATCCCGCAGATAAAGCGGAGATTTTCCCTCGCGGTCAGGTTGGGGGCCACGGCGGTCTCCTGGGGAGACACCGCCAGCAGGGCCTTGGCGGTCCGGGGATCCTTCTGTACGCTGATCCCCTCCAAGAGGGTCTCGCCCGCGTCGGGCTCCAGGAGCCCCGACAGGATCTTGATGGTGGTGGACTTGCCCGCCCCGTTCAGGCCCAAGAGGGAAAACAGCTCCCCTTCCCGAACAGAAAGACTCAGGTCCCGGACCGCGGTGACGGCGCCAAAACGCTTCGTCAAATGGCGGATCTCGATGGCGTTCATTGGTCATTCTCCTTTCGGAACCGGGTCTTCAAGCCCTCGTACAGGTCCGTCAGCGCCCGGCTGACAAATTCTTCCTCCCACTCCAAATAGGAGGTGGCTATCATGGTGGCAATGCCATGGACGAAAATCCAGGTCTCCAGATGCAGGAGCCAGGCGTCCTCCCGGGACAGGCCGGTGCCCTTTTGGATCAATTGGATCATGAGAGCAGTGTTCGGGTCCTCCCCCATGGGCGGCTCCCCGGAGCGATCCCGCATATACAGGAGCCGGAACAGGGCGCGTTCCTCCTGGGCAAAGCGGATATAGGCCATACCGGAGGCCTTATAGGGCGGGAACCGGCCCTCCGCCATTTCCCGGCTGATCCGCTCCGAAAACAGGGCCTGGGCCTTTTGGATTACGGCCCCCTGCAGCTCCTCCATAGAGGAAAACAGGCCGAAAATGGGCTTGGGCGAGGTCCCCAGCCGGGCGCCCAGGGCGCGGGCGGTCAGGCCCTCCATCCCCTGCTCCCGGACCAGGTCAAAGGCGGCGGAGATCAGATCTTCTCTGGTGAATTTGGCTTTTGGCGGCATGGTATACCTCCTGAAATTTAAGAAACATACGTTGCGCAACTTATGTTTCTATTATATGCAGGGTCTTATGCCTTGTCAAGACCTGTTTATGCGCAGAAAAAGGCTCCCGTGCCGCAGCACGGGAGCCAAAATGCTAATGGATCAATCGACGTTCTTGAGATAACGCATGAGGATGGAGGCAACCTGCGCCCGGGTGGCGCTGCCCTGGGGATCCAGGCAGGCCTTGCCGTTCTTCGTAATGCCGCTGACAATGCCGTTCTCCACGGCCCAACCCATGGCTTCCTTGGCATAGGCAGAAACATCGGCAGCATCGGAGAAGCTTGTGAGGTCCGCAGTCTTGGCCACATCCATACCGCAGAACTTGGCGTAGCGGTACAAAATGGCTACCATCTGCTCCCGGGTGATCTTGGCGTTGGGGCTAAAGGTGGTGGCGGAGGTACCGGCCACGATGCCGTTCTCCTTGGCCCAGGCCACGGCCACGGCGTAGTACTGGTCAGCATCCACGTCCCGGAAGGTTGCGGCGGTCTTGGCCTCGGGGCGGCCCGCCATTCTCCACAGAACGGCCACCAGCATACCACGGGTCATTTCTCCGTTGGGGGTAAAGGTGGTGGCGGAGGTACCGGCGAACAGGCCGTTTGTCACGGCAAAGTCCACAGCCTCATGATACCACAGGGAGGTGTTCACGTCGGTGAACTTGGCGCTGGGGCAATCCTTGCCGCCGTCGCATTTCCGAAGCTTGGCAATGGATTCGGTCCGGCTGGCACCGCAGACGGTGCAGGTGTAAGTC
>CAKTNP010000037.1 GCA_934589155.1 uncultured Oscillospiraceae bacterium
AGTCTGTACGGGATCGCTATATGAAAATGAAGGCACAGCCGGAGCATCCGGCAAATATTGATGCGTTGATTGAAAATTTTGACCGTGCGCTTTCCCATCCGGATGAGAACGATTTAGAAAGACTTAGAAAAATCATTTTGGGATGACGGCTTTGACAGGAGAAACTGATAATGGTTGTTCTTACCGAGCAAATAGAGATCCCGACTTCCTCCTTTAAGGCAATCATCGGCGGCTCCCGTTACGAGCTTGATGTCATGGAGGATATTGATGTGCCGTCCGGTATGGGAGACTGCACCATAACCTTGACGCGGGATGAAACCGAAAATTATCTTAAAATTGAGGATGCGCTTTCCTTTAACTGTGACCGCTATGAATGCACACTGGAGGAAGTGACAGAACGATTTGCGGACAGCCTCATTGTCCGCCTCTGCAACGCCATCATTCCTGCCACGCTTGGGCAGGAGGATTTAGAAGAGGTCTTCACATGGGCAAGGTTTTTCAACGAGGTCGGGATTTCTGTAAAGCTGATGAATCATCCGCTGACCAAGCTCTGAGAAAAGCTGTTCGACGAACACCGTCTGATGGACTTCCATCGCTGCGTCTTGGATGTGGACTATTCACCAAGGAGCAGATCTACCGGGCGGTATGGTCGGAGGACTATCTGCTGGATGACAGCAACATCATGGCGTTCATCCGTAAACTGCGGAAAAAGATCGAGCCGGACCTGGACGCACCCAAGTACATCCTGACAATCTGGGGGATCGGCTACAAAATGAATGACCAACTGTAAAGAAGGGCGGGCGCCGGGGCGTCCGCCTAAATTCTTGCCAAATCGCAAGGGAATCGCAAGGTTTTCGCCATGTGCTTTCCCTTGCGATTTTTGTATACTGTACCAGGTCGAAGGGAGGCGATTGCTGCCGATGTAACCGTAGCCCTTCCTCTAAAAACCAACCGAAAGGAGTGATCCCCTATGGACTTCACCTGCATCTTTTTTGGCGTTCTGTTCACCGTGGCGGGCTTTGTATTTGCCTGCGGAAAAGGACACACACACCTTTCAGCGTGGAAGAATATGCCCCAGCCCGAAAAAGACAAAATCAAAATCAGACCTCTTTGCCGAAACATCGGAGAGGTCATCGCCCTGAACGGCATCATTTTTCTGCTCAGGGGCTTCTGGTCTGGGTTCAGTGACCACTGGTTCGTGGGTGCTATGATCGCATGGCTCGTAGTTGCCGGGTTTGATGCTTTCACCGATTATTCTTCCTATGATTGCCGTCATGGGTGATGATTTGGGAGATATAATCGACTGAAAAAGAAAAACGGCTATACCGGGCGATGATGCTCGATATAGCCGCTATTTCTGTTGTGGTTCCGCTTGAAGACATCACTAAAAACGGTTAATTTGAACTGTCGTTAAGTGAGTGCCTCCAATGGGGACGTCTTTTTTTGTAAATTTCAGGATAGCCGGGCCAGCTTCTGCAGGGCGTGCTCCATGCTGCCGTCGATAACGGCCATGGCCTTGTCCAGGTGCTTTTCGTAGCTTTTTTCGATGAGCCCGTCCAGCCAGTCCAGGGCAATGCCCACAAAGCTCCATTCGTACAGGGCCACTACCAGGTCCAGATCCTCCGGCAGAATGGTCATGTGGTTTTTCTCCGCAATGTCCTCCGCCACCTCCCGGACCACAGGAGTCACCATGGCCCGCAGATACCGTACCAGTTGGGCCCGGCTGATGGAATGATAGATGTTCTGGGCCGGCACCCGGTATTCCTGCAAATGGCGAAAGATCCCCAGAAACTTCTCTTTCCAGGAGGCATAGGTCACGTTCCCGCCCAATAGCTGCCTGGCGTCCTCCTCAAAGATCCATTCCAGCAGGGCGTAGACATCCTGAAAGTGGTAATAAAAGGTCTGCCGGTTCACGCCGCAGTCGTCGGTGATCTGCTGAACGGTAATGGAGGATAGGGGCTCCCGGTACAGGAGCTTGATGAGGGATTGGGCCAGCATTCGCTTGGTCAGACCGGACATGGATCTACCTCCGTTTCACAATTTCTTTCATTATACCATGGGACGGGGCGGGACGCCAGCCTTTTTTCCCCGGGCGGAGGGATCCTGCCGGATTTCTTTACAAAATCCGGCGGTTGTATAAATTTGAGACAGCCCCGGCTTTTTTGTCCAAGGCCGTGGCGGATACCGTCACCTCCGTGGTGGGCAGCTCCGCCACCGCCCATATGATCCTGTGCCGGTCCGATCTGACCGGCAAGGACGCCCAGAAGATGCTGAAGGAGATCGAGAACCTGGACGGCGTGGAGTACGCTCTGGCCCAGGGAATGGATACCCTGCTGGCCGGTGCCAAGGAGCTGATGGAGGGCATGGCCCAGTTCGATGCCGAGGGCATCTCCAAGATCGCGGATCTGTTCCAGGGTGACGCGGAGACCCTGATCGACCGGCTCCGTGCTCTGCGGGATCTGGACGGGACCTACACCAGCTTCTCCGGTGAGGATCAGGACATGCCCACAACGGTGAAATTCATCTATCGGATGGACTCCATCGGCGAGTAAGAAAAAACGGGGCTCTTCCGAACGGAAGAGCCCCGTTTTGAACCGCAAAGAGCATCGAAAGTGCCCGAAAGAGAAGCGCCCATCGGTTTTCGATGGGCGCTTTTTGGTCGAATATGGGAATATGTTCGTGTCGGATCCCGGCGAAAAATGGGGGCGTTCCGGTTACAGCAGAAAGCTGGACAGGATCAGAAGCAGAATTCCGGGCATTCCCAGTACGCCAACAATGGCGGCGGTGACAAAATTCACGGTGAAAACATACCCCGTGATCCCCGCCAGAGCATTGAGCAGAAACAGGCATACAAAGCCGCAGGCGGTGTTGATTAAGAGCTTAAAGATCAGCTTCATGGGCTTGGTAATGATCTTTAAGAGCAGAAAAATCAGAAAAGCGGGCACTAAAAGAACCAATATTTCGTGCATATGGACCTCCTATGGATGAAAAACAAAAAACTGGGGCATATTATAGCCGTTTTTGGGTGGAAAATCAAGCCCGAGGGGTCAAAAGTTGACTTCTCAGGGAGAAACGGGTATAATATACCAGATAATGGGTCAGTGTGCCAGTATAGGCCCAGAATATGGGATGTGGTGAGAGACAATGGCAAAGAAACAAGAGTACGGAAATACCAGCATCACCTCGTTAAAGGGGGAGGACCGGGTCCGAAAGCGCCCCAGCGTCATTTTCGGCACCGACGGCCTGGAGGGCTGCAAGCACGCGGTCTTTGAGATCCTCTCCAACGCCATCGACGAGGCCCGGGACGGCTACGGCGACCTGATCGTCGTGACCCGGTACGAGGACCTGTCCGTTGACGTGGAGGATTTCGGCCGCGGCTGTCCCGTGGATTGGAACGAAAAAGAGGGAAGATTCAACTGGGAATTGGTGTTTTGCGAACTTTACGCCGGCGGAAAATACGGGAAAGACTCCAATTATGAGTATTCTTTGGGCATGAACGGCCTTGGCACCTGCGCCACCCAGTACGCCTCTGAATTCTTTGACGCCATGATCCGCCGGGACGGTTATAAATACAGCCTCCACTTTGAAAAGGGCCGCCTGGTAGGTGAGATGAAAAAAGAGCCGGCGGACCGGAAAAAGACCGGCTCCTACTTCCATTGGCGGCCGGACCGGGAGGTCTTTACGGACATCAACATCCCGGCGGAGTACTATATGGACGTGATCCGCCGCCAGGCCGTGGTGAACAAGGGCATCCGGTTTCGGTTCCGGAACCAGGTGGGCGGAAAATTTGAGGTCACGGAATACTGCTATGAGAACGGCATTGCGGAGTACCTGGAAGAACTCACCGGGGACGACGCCTTTACCATGCCCGTGTACTGGGAGGCGGAGCGCCGGGGCCGGGACGCCGAGGACCGGCCGGAGGTCAAGCTGAAGATCACCTCCGCCTTCTGCTTCTCCAAAAAGGTGAACCATATCGAGTATTACCACAACTCCTCCTGGCTGGAATACGGCGGCTCTCCCGATAAGGCCGTGCGGCTGGGCTTTGTGGCCGCCTTTGACAAATATATGCGGGAGAATAACAAGTACAACAAAAATGAGTCCAAGATCATCTTCCAGGACATTCAGGACTGCCTGGTACTGATCACCAACTGCTTCTCCACGGACACCAGCTTTGAAAACCAGACAAAAAAGTCCGTGAACAGCCGCTTTGTCCAGGAGGCCATGACGGCTTTTTTTCGGGACAACCTTCAGGTCTGGTTTTTGGAAAACAAGCAGGACGCGGACCGGGCCGCGGAACAGATTCTCATCAACAAGCGCAGCCGGGAGACGGCGGAGCGGGCCAAGATCACCGTGAAGAAAAAGCTCTCCGGCAGCATCGACATTGCCAACCGGGTCCAGAAATTTGTGGACTGCCGCAGCAAGGACACGGAAAAGCGGGAGCTGTACATCGTGGAGGGCGACTCCGCTCTGGGCTCCGTCAAGCTGAGTCGGGACGCGGAGTTCCAGGGCATCATGCCCGTCCGTGGCAAAATCCTCAACTGCCTAAAGGCGGATTACAACAAAATTTTCGCCTCACCCATCATTACGGACCTCTTGAAGGTCCTGGGCTGCGGGGTAGAGGTGGAGAGCAAGCGGGGCAAGGACATTACCGCCTTCGACCTGTCCAACCTCCGCTGGGCCAAGATTGTCATCTGTACCGATGCGGACGTGGACGGTTTCCAGATCCGGACCTTGATCCTCACCATGCTCTACCGGCTGTGCCCCACCCTGATCCGGGATGGATTCGTGTATATCGCCGAATCCCCTTTGTTTGAGATCACCTGCAAGGACAAGACCTGGTTTGCCTATAACGAGCAGGAAAAAACCAAGATCCTCAAGGAGCTGGAGGGAAAGAAGGTCCAGCTCCAGCGGTCCAAAGGCCTGGGCGAAAACGACCCGGAGATGATGTGGATGACCACCATGAATCCGGAGACCCGGCGGCTCATCAAGGTCATGCCCGAGGATGTGGAGCGGACGGCCTACTACTTCGACATTCTGCTGGGAGATAACCTGGCGGAGCGGAAGAGCTTCATCGCGGAAAACGGGGCAAGATATTTGGAGCTTGCGGATATTTCGTAAGGGATAGAGGAAAGGTATCATGGCAAAGAAGAAAAAGGAATCTGAGATCAAGCGTGCCCAACCCTCCGGCGTCATGGGCCTCATAGGCTCCACCACGGAGCAGCCTATTTCCGAGACCCTGGAGATCAACTATATGCCCTATGCCATGTCGGTCATCGTGTCCCGGGCCATTCCGGAGATCGACGGCTTCAAGCCCAGCCACAGAAAGCTCCTGTACACCATGTACAAAATGGGCCTTCTTACCGGAGCCCGGACCAAGTCCGCCAATATCGTGGGTCAGACCATGCACCTGAACCCCCACGGCGACGCCGCCATTTACGACACCATGGTCCGGCTGTCCAAGGGCAACGAGACTCTGCTCCACCCCTTCGTGGATTCCAAGGGCAACTTCGGCAAGGTCTACTCCCGGGATATGGCCTACGCCGCCTCCCGGTACACCGAGGCCAAGCTGGACCCCATCTGCAACGAGCTGTTCCGGGACATTGAGTCCGACACCGTGGACATGGTGGACAACTACGACGCCTCCACCAAAGAGCCCACCCTGCTGCCCACCACCTTCCCCAATGTGCTGGTGTCTGCCAATCAGGGCATCGCCGTCGGCATGGCCAGCAACATCTGCTCTTTCAACCTGGCAGAGGTCTGTAAGACCACCATTGCTCTTATCAAGAACCCGGATCACGACATTTTGGAGACCCTGCCGGGACCGGATTTTTCCACCGGCGGCGAGCTGTTATATGACGAGGCCCAGACCCGGGAGATCTACGCCACGGGCCGGGGCAGCTTCAAGCTCCGGGCCAAGTGGCGGTATGTGAAGGAGGGCAACCTCATCGAGGTCTACGAGATCCCCTATACCACCGCCACGGAGGTCATTATGGACAAGGTGGCGGATCTCATCAAGGCTGGCAAACTGAAAGAAATTTCCGATATGCGGGACGAGACGGACCTGAACGGCCTGAAGCTCACCATCGACCTGAAGCGGGGCGTGGACCCGGACAAGCTCATGCAGAAGTTGTTCCGCATGACATCTCTCCAGGACAGTTTCCCCTGCAACTTCAATATTCTGATCGCCGGCATGCCCCGGGTCCTGGGCGTCGGCGAGATCCTGGAGGAGTGGACCGCTTGGCGCACGGAGTGCATTCGGCGCAGGATCTACTTCCAGGTGAAAAAGAAGGAGGACCGGCTCCATCTGCTTCGGGGTTTGGAGCGGATCCTTCTGGACATTGACAAGGCCATTGCCATTATCCGGGAGACGGAACTGGAGAGCGAGGTGGTGCCGAACCTGATGATCGGCTTCGGCATCGATGAGATCCAGGCCAATTTCGTGGCGGAGATCAAGCTGCGGAATATCAACAAGGAGTACATCCTCCGGCAGACCAAGGCCATTTCCGACCTGGAGCGGGAGATCCGGGACCTGAAGGATACCCTGAACAGCGGGGAAAAGCTCCGGGCTGTGATCATTTCCGAGCTGGAGGAAACGGCCAAGAAGTACGGCAAGCCCCGGCGCACGGAGCTGGTATACGGCGCCGACAGCCAGTCGGGCCCCGAGGAGGAAGAGGAGGAGATTCCGGACTATCCCGTGACCGTCTTCGTCTCCCGGGAGGGCTATTTCAAGAAGATCACCCCCCAGTCTCTGCGGATGTCCGGTGAGCAGAAGTTCAAGGAGGGCGACGGCCTCGCCTTCCAGGCGGAGGTCACCAACCGGGCGGAGCTCCTGGTATTCACGGATAAGTGCCAGGTCTACAAGGCAAAGTGCTCCGAGTTTGACGACGGCAAGGCCAGCCTGTTGGGCGATTATCTGCCCGCGAAGTTGGGCATGGAGCCCGGGGAGAACGTGGTCCGGGCGGTACTGCCCGGGGACTACACGGGTTATGTGCTGTTCTTCTTCGCCAACGGCAAGGCGGCCAAGGTGCCTATGGAGGCCTATAATACCAAATCCAACCGGAGAAAGCTGACAGGCGCCTACTCCGACAAGAGCCCCCTCCGAACCATCCTGCCTCTCGGCCAGGACTGCCAGGCGGTGGTGTTTTCCACCGACGGCCGGGCCCTGATCTTCTCCACGGCTCAGCTGGCGCCTAAGACCACCCGGAGCACCCAGGGCGTCAACGTACTGACCCTGCGGAAAAACGCAGAGCTTCGGGAGGCGGTGCCCCTGGAGCAGACCTCCATCGCCAACGCGCCCCGGTATCGGACCCGGGCCATTCCCGCCGCAGGCGCAATTCTGCGGCAGGAGGACAGCGAGGAAAAGCAGATCTCTTTGGACCTGTAAGCCGGGAGGGAGAACCATGAAGAAAAAATCCACTGCCGTTTTGATCTGGCTGGCGGAGATATTAGTAGGCTGCGCCATGTTTGCCCTGGGCTTTGATCTGTTCCTGGATCCTAATGAAATCAACATCGGCGGCGTGTCCGGCGTGGCTATGGTGGTGGTATATCTCATCAAGGCCGGGACCGTGGGCCTGATGTCGGCGCTGCTGAATATTCCACTGCTGCTGTTGGGCGGAAAGAAGATCGGCGTCCGGTTCCTGGCGGGGACCCTGGTGGGAACGTTGGCCAGCTCTCTGATGCTGGACCTGTTTGTTAGGATCCCGGCGCCTACGGTGGAGCCCCTGCTGGCGGCGGTCTACGGCGGGATCCTGGCCGGGGCGGGCCTGGGTCTTGTGTTCCTGGCCGGGGCATCCACCGGCGGGTCGGACATTCTGGTGCGGCTTCTGAAGCAACGCTGGCGGAATGTGCCCGTGGGGAAAATTGCCATGGCCATAGATCTGTTTGTGGTGGTCCTGACCGGTATTGTTTTCGGAGATTTTTCCAAGACTCTGTACAGCGGCGTGGCACTGTTCGCCTGCTCCAAGGTCATTGATGCCGTGGTGTACAGCTTCGACTATTCTAAGGTGGCCCTGATCATTACACCAAAGTATGCAGAGGTGGCGGCGGCCATTGTGGAGAAGCTGGACCGGGGCGTGACCTATCTGGATGGCCAGGGCTATTACAGCGGCCGGGACACCAAGGTCATATTGACGGCGGTGAAAAAGCAGCAGCTGGCGGAGCTGAAGGGACTGGTGACGGACATCGACCCCGACGCCTTTGTGATCCTTCAGGAGGCCCACCAGGTCCTGGGCGACGGTTTCGCCCGGTATTCGGCAGATCAACTGTAACGAAAGGGGAGTGCATGGGGTGAAACGGATCTTTGCGCTGCTGCTGGCGGCGGCAATGTGTATGCTGACCGGCTGTCAGAGCTGGCAGGCCGGGGACTATCATTCGGTGAAGCCCCATGCGGGGAACTTCAGCGAGACGGAGCCCATCGAGATGTCCCAGGTCAAGAATTACCAGCAGATTCGGGACGCCCTGACGGCCATGGCCGAGGATTCGGCGGCTTCCTGTATTATGGGAGTGGACCAGTATGAGGGAGATCTGCAGGAGGACGTGGCGGAGGCCATTGCCTACGCCACCCAAAAGGATCCGGTGGGGGCCTATGTGTTCACCCGGGTCTCCTACCGGTTCGACCGAATCGGCAACAAAAACGTGCTGATCCTGGAGCCCAGCTATCGCCATAGCCGGTCAGATATTGACGCCGTAGTCCGCTACGGCAAGGCCGTGGATCAGAAGCTGGCCGACGCACTGGATAATTTTGCGCCCAGTCTGACTCTGTGGATCTCCGGGTACGAGGATACGGACTTCGCCCAGGTGGTGCAGGTGTATTGTGATGAGAATCCGGACAAGGTCATGGAGCATCCTACCGTGCGGGTCTCTGTTTATCCGGACAGCGGTGCCTCCCGGATCGTGGAGCTGAATTTCGGCTATACCACCAGCCGGGACGCCATGTGGAATATGCAGGGCGCCGTGGAGACGATCTTCTCCTCGGCGGAAGGGTATGTGAGCCTGGCCACCGACGAATACACCAAAGCCTCCCGGCTGTGCTCCTTCCTGACGGAGCTTTTCGACTACACCCAGGGGGAGACACTGACCCCGGCTTATAGCCTCCTGTGCCAGGGCATTGGGGACAGCAAGGCCTGCGCCGATGTGTTTGCGGCCATGTGCCGCCGGGCCGGGCTCTGGTGCCAGCGGGTGGATGGGACCCGGAACGGGGAACCCTGGTTCTGGAACGTGGTGCAGGTGGAGGGCTATTATACTTTTGTAGACCTGATGGCCGGAGGCTACGACCAGTTCCGGGGAGACGATCAGATGGCGGGCTATGACTGGGACCGGGATACGGTGTCTGCCTGCCAGCCCGTGTGGCCCGGCATTGCGGATCCGGAACCGACGGAGACGGAGGCCGCGGAAACAGTGGCCACGGGGACCCCGGAAGAGACGGCTTAAAAAATTTTGAAAAGGGCTTGACAAATCGGCAGTATTTGCTATAATAGGGACGTTCTCGCGGGTGTAGCTCATCTGGTAGAGCGCCACCTTGCCAAGGTGGAGGTAGCGAGTTCGAGCCTCGTCACCCGCTCCATTAAAACGCCGAGATCCCTTGCGGGTCTCGGCGTTTTCTTTGTGTATAAAAGGCAGGCCCTGGGGCGCTCCGGGACCTGCCTTTTTACGGAAAAAACCGCCGGCCTGGGGCCGGCGGTTTCGGTCAATGGGTCAGAACTGGCCGATATGATACATAACGGCGGACAGGGCGCACAGGGGGGCGGTCTCGCACCGGAGGATCCGGGGACCCAGGGTGCAGCTCCGCAGGCCGGCGGCCTGGGCCTGGACGACCTCCTCGGGGTTAAAGCCCCCCTCTGGGCCCGTCATCAGACTGACAGAGGCAAAGGGCCCGGCGGACAGTGCGCCGTGGAGGGTGGCGGCCCGCTCATTTTCGTAGAACAAAAGAGCCAGGTCCGCCTGGGCAGCCCGGGCCAGAGCCTCGGCATAGGAGCCCAGGGTCACCACCTGGGGGATCCAGCCCCGGCGGGACTGCTCCGCCGCGGAGGCAGCGATCTTCTGCCAGCGCTCCTGCTTTTTGACCAGGGACTTGGCATCGGGCCGGGACACGCACCGGTCACAGGGAAAGGCCACGATCTCATAAGCCCCCAGCTCCGTGGCCTTTTGGATCACATGCTCCAGCTTGTCGGCCTTGGGGTAGCCCATATAGATGCTGGCCCGAATTGGGGGCTCGGAACCGGAGAGAACCTGAGGACCAACGGTCAGGGAGAGAGAACCGGAGGATAGGTCGGAAACGGTACATTCCGCCTCCCGGCCCTGGCCGTCGCAGAGAGTCACGGTGTCTCCCGGCTTGAGCCGCAGGACCTTGGCGTGGGCGGCGTTTTCGCCGGAAAGGGTCAGCTCCGCTAGGTCCAGTTCCTGGGGTGTCACAAAAAATCGAGCCATAGGGCGCCTCCGAATGTAAGATAGACCCATTATAGCAGACCCGGCGGAAGGGCGCAAGTGCGGCGGAACGGAAAGAAAACAGTTGACAAAGCCGGGGTAAGAGGGTATAATAATCAGGCCCAGTGGGTATGCAAGAGTGTTGGAATAGGTAGACAAGCACGTTTGAGGTGCGTGTGGCAACCGCCGTGGGAGTTCGAGTCTCCTCTCTTGCACCATAATTGGAACATGAAAAAGATATGTTCCGCGAAAACCCCGATTTTATCGGGGTTTTTTGCTGCCCTGATGCCGGAATTTGAGATGCATATTGGAAGATATAAAACCGATGTTTTCCCTTTGGGTGCAGTATCGAACTCCTGTACAACTGAATATTCGCAGACGGCGGACAAGCCAGAACTTGTCCGCCGTTTCTTCCAAGCCCAAAGTAAAAAACAGTCTCAGTTGGACAGCGAACGGCACCCCATTTCTTAGTACTAAGTATCTTACCATACTTTTTCTAATACAGTGGCATATTAGAGATGTGCCAATGAGGACCAATTAAACTGCCAACGACAGACAATAGACCACAAGGAACCGGCCAAGGTCATGAAGTACGATGACGACGGAAATCTGACCTCCGTTACGACGACAGGGCTCAAGGGAGAGGGGAGCGAGTACAAAAACGGGAATCTGATCAAGAGCGTTACCAGCGGCTATGGAACCTTTACTTATAAATACGAAGATTCCGCCCATCCCCATAGCGCTACTTCGGTTTCCAACGGCGTTGTGACCCAAAAGAACGAGTATGATACGGTTGGAAATGCCACGACGACCACGCTCAGCGGCAGCTCCGGCCCGTACCTGAAAACCAGCGCCTCCTACACCAACGGGAATAACCTCCTTGCTTCCGTGACGGATTCCTCCGGGCAGAAGGTAAGCTACCAGTATGGTGACGCCAGAAGCTTGATGACAGGACTGCCTACGAAGATTCTGGACGTAAACGGCAATGCCACCATAACCTCCTATACGGATTTCAACCGTCTTGACCAAAAAGTATTTGCCAGCAGCGGAAAGATTCAATATAATTATAGCAACGGATCTTTGACCGGCGTGACCCGGACGGGCGCAGGCAAAACGCAAAACCTGACCCTGGGCCGGGACGGCTTCGGCAACCGGACCTCCGTCCGGGTGGGCGACATTCTGCTGTCCAGCTACGAATACGGCGCCGGAAACGGTTTGCTGAAAAAGCAGACCCACGGCAATAATGCTTCGGTGTCCTATACCTATGACAATCTGGGCCGGATCCTGAAGGCGTCCTACTCCAGCGGCAGGAGCCTCCACTATACTTATACCGGCGACGGCCAGGTGTACTCCATCACCGACGACAACGGTACCTCCGCCACCACGGACGATCTTGTCTGCTACTACACCTATGATTCCCTGGGCCGGGTAGTGGACAGCCGGATGTGCCGGGGAATCCAAGCTCTGCTGCAAAGCCACCTGACCTATGATGATTGCAGCCGTGTGTCCTCCCAGGCTTGGCAGATGGGCAGCCAGAGCTACAAGGAGAACTATACTTACAGTTCCAAGGACGGCACCCTGACAGGAATTTCCAGTTCCGGCGGCGGAAACAGCCTGACTCTGGGATATGACGCTCTGGAGCGGCTTTCCACCGTCAAGAACAGCCTGTACACCAAGAGCTTTGGGTACAAGACACTCAGCGGTTCCCAGAGTACCACCCAAGTGGAAAAGATCCAGTACTCCGGCTTGAAGAGCGCGCTGAGCAGCCTGTCTTACAGCTACACCTATGACGCCCTTGGAAACATTGCTTCGATGACCCCCAGCGTGGGATACCGGGAGGCCTATATCTATGACGCCATGGGCCAGCTCACGGGAGCCGCTCTGGGAAACAACTATTATTACTATAACTACGATCCGACCGGAAATCTGATGTCGGTCCAGGCCGCCGGAACCACAAACTCCTATACCTATGGCAACAGCAGCTGGGTGGATCTGCTGACGGCGTACAATGGACAAGCCATTGCTTACGAAGGTCAGACTGTGGCCGCAGACGGCAGCGTGAGCGGAACCCCGGTCAGCGGCAATCCCATCAGCTATTACAACGGCAGTCGGTGGAGCTTTGCCTGGAGCGAGGGGCGGAATCTGACCTCCGCCGTCTCCACCGATGAAGAGGGCACGCTGAACGCCAACGCTCAGTACGCCTACGATGCCGGTGGCCTGCGGATCGAGAAAACCGTGGCGGTGGAGGAGTATGAGTGGGTCGTAGAGCACTCCTATACCGCCAC
>CAKTNP010000038.1 GCA_934589155.1 uncultured Oscillospiraceae bacterium
GGTCCACCCGGGGGGCCAGGGTGAGGGTGATGGTGCCCGCCCCGCAGTACAGGTCCAGCGCCGTGTCGGTTTTGGAAAGCTCTGCCAATTCCATTGCGGTCTCATAGAGCCGCTCCGCCTGGTCCCGGTTCACCTGATAGAAGGACCGGGGGCTCAGCCGGAACCGGTGGCCACAGAGGATGTCCTCCAGATACCCGGGGCCGAAGAGGGTCCGGAACCGGTCCCCCAGCACCGTGTTGCCTTTTTTCCGGTTTTCGCTGAGGACCAGGGTGGTGAGCTCCGGCACTCGGTGCCTTAGGATCTCTATTAGTTCCCGTTCCCGGGGCAGCTTGTCGCCGTTCACCACAAGGCAGCACAGCAGCTGCTCCGTGCCGAAGGCCTTCCGCACGTAGATATGCCGCACCAGGCCCTTTCCCGTAATTTCGTCATAGGCCGGGACCCGGTAAGTGTTCATATAGAAAAGGACGGCGTCCTTCACCCGGTCCATTTCCGGGGGCAGAATGGCACAGCGGTCCACAGGGATCACCCGGTGGGTCCCCGCCTGGAAGAAGCCCGCCACGGCCTTGCCGCCCTCCATGGCCACGGGGTACTGGGCCTTGTTTCGGTAGCAGGTCTGGGTCTCGGAGCCCAGAATGGGAACGGTCTCCAGGTTCTCGCCTCCCAGCCGGTTCAGGGCGTCCCGGACCCTTGCGGCCTTCAGAGAAAGCTCCGCCTCATAATCCATGTGCCAGAAGTCACAGCCGCCGCAGCGCTTGCCCTGGGGACAGGCCCGGGGGATCCGATGGGGGGACTTTACAAGAATTTCCTCAATGCGTCCGGCGGCCCAGGTCTTGGCCGCCTTCGTCAGCTTCAACCGGTACCGCTCCCCCAGAATGGCCCCGGGGACAAAGACGGCGCAGCCCTCCACGTGGGCCACCCCCTGGCCTTCGGCGGTGTAGTCCGTGATCTCCGCTTCGTAAAATTGGGATTTATTCAGCATGATACCCCTCCTTGGGGTGTTTTTCTATGAGTATAGCACAGGAAAGCCGGGAAAGCAAAAAATTTGTGTTTTTCCGGCCTCTGTGATAGAATAGGCGAAAAAAGGAGGGATCCCCATGGACTATTCTGCCTGCCGCCTGTGTCCCAGACAGTGCGGCGTGAACCGGACGGCGGGGGAGCTGGGCTTCTGTGGCCAGCCGGGCCTGGCCCAGGTGGCGAAGGTCATGGTCCACCATTGGGAGGAGCCGGCCTTGGCAGGACCGGGGGGCAGCGGCGCCATTTTCTTCGCCGGCTGCACCCTGGGCTGCCTGTACTGTCAGAACCGGGAAATCAGCCACCGGGGAACGGGGGTTCCCATGGACAGCGCCGCCCTGCGCCGGGCCATGGAAGACCTCATTGCCCAGGGAGCGGAGAATATTGACCTGGTGACCCCCAGCCACTTCCTGCCGGATCTGATCCCGGCCCTCCGGGAGCCTCTGCCGGTGCCGGTGGTGTACAACTGCGGGGGTTATGAGCGGGCGGAGACCGTGGAGGCTCTCCGGGGCCTGGTGGACGTGTACCTGCCGGATATGAAATACGGGAGCGGGGCCCTGGCCCGGCGGCTGTCCGGGGCGGAGGATTACTTTCCCGTGGCCGCCCGGGCCATTCGGGCCATGGCGGACCAGGTGGGCCCCGTGCAGATGGAGAACGGAAAGCTCCGCCGGGGGGTGCTGATCCGGCACCTGATCCTGCCGGGGCAGATCGAAAACTCCCTGCGGGTCCTGGACTGGATCGGAGAGACCTTTCGGAAAGGGGAGGTTCTGGTGTCCCTCATGCGGCAGTACACCCCCTGGGGTCCGGCGAAAAACATGCCGCCCCTGGACCGGCGGATTACCGAGGAGGAGTACGAGGCGGTGCTGAGTTGGATGTATCTCAACGACCTGGACGGCTTCACCCAGGAGGCCGCCGCGGCGGACGCCGACTATATCCCGGATTTTTAATACGGAAATACGGAAAAGGCTCCGGGCCGCCCCTTTCGGGCGGCCCGGAGCCTTTTTGAGAGAGAATATGCGGCAGCCGGAGAGGTGGCTGCCGCATATCTGCCGGTCCCAAGGACCGATCTATGAAGAGAGAGTAAAA
This sequence comes from uncultured Oscillospiraceae bacterium, assembly GCA_934589155.1. Taxonomy (GTDB): domain Bacteria; phylum Bacillota; class Clostridia; order Oscillospirales; family Oscillospiraceae; genus Faecousia. The sequence goes on from CAKTNP010000038.1 coordinate 2,098, forward strand.
GGAAAGAAGCAAATGAATGGGGCTTACTGCATGTCGCAGTAGGCCTTGGCGGTAAGAGCAGCAACCTTGGCATTGTTGAACACCAGCTGGATGTTGGAGGCCAGGCTGTCGCCGCCGGTGATCTCCGCCACCCGGGCCAGCAGGAAGGGAGTGGTGGCCTTGCCGTGGATACCCTTGGCCTGGCACTCGGCGATGGCCTCGTCAATGGCCTTGTTGATGACCACGGGATCCATGGAGTACTCCTCGGGGATGGGGTTGGTGACCAGCATGCCGCCGCCCAGGCCCATGTCGTTCTGGGCCTTGAAGGCCGCCGCCAGGTCCTCGGGGGTGTCGATGCGGTAATCTACGCTGAAGCCGGACTTCCGGGTGTAGAAGGCGGGCAGCTCCTCGGTGCCGTAGCCGATGACGGGCACGCCGTGGGTCTCCAGGTACTCCAGCGTCAGGCCCAGGTCCAGGATGCTCTTTGCGCCGGCGCAGACCACCATCACGGGGGTGTGGGCCAGCTCCTCCAGGTCGGCGGAGATGTCCATGGTGGTCTCCGCACCCCGGTGTACGCCGCCGATGCCGCCGGTGGCAAAGACGTTGATGCCTGCCATGTGGGCGATGATCATGGTGGTGGTCACGGTGGTGGCGCCGTCCTCGCCCCGGGCGCACAGTACGGCCAGATCCCGGCGGGAGGCTTTGGCAATGGCCTGGCCCTTCTTGCCGAAGTACTCGATCTCCTCGGGGGTGAGACCGGCCTTCAGGCGGCCGCCGATGATGGCGATGGTAGCGGGCACGGCGCCGTTCTGGCGGATGATCTCCTCCACCTTCAGGGCTGTCTCCACGTTCTGGGGATAGGGCATACCGTGGGAAATGATGGTGGACTCCAGGGCCACCACGGGCTTGCCGGCGGCAATGGCCTCGGCGACTTCGGGTTTTACATCCAGGAACTTGTTGAGATTCATAGTAAATTCCTCCGTTTGTTCTTTTTGTTTATTTGGATTCTGCCATCTTGGCCCGAATGGCCGGGACGGACAGATTGGGGTTGATGGTTTCCCTGCCCTCCAGGGCCACGGCTGCGGAGGCCAGGCCCGCCTTGGCGGAGCCCTTCAGATCCGTGCCGGTGAGATAGGCCCACACCAGGCCCGCCATAAAGGCGTCGCCTGCGCCGGTGGCGTTGACCACCTGGGCCGGGCAGCAGGGGAGGTGGAGCATTTGCTCCCGGTCCGCCGCCAGAACGCCGTCGGAGCCCAGGGAGATGAACACCCGGTGCATGCCGGTGCCGATGAGGACCCTTGCCGCCCGCTGGGCGTCCTCCACCGTGCGGATGGGGACCCCGGACAGCAGCTCCGCCTCCAGCCGGTTGGGCTTCAGGGTGTGGAGCTTGCCCAGAATGGAGCGGATCTTTTCCGCCTTGGGCTGGGACACGGGGTCACAGAAAATGGGGGCCGTGCAGTTGGCCGCCAGGTATTCCAGGCTCCTCTGGGGGATGTTGGTGTCTACCACCACCACCTGGGAATTGTTGAGGATGTTCAGGTTGGCCGCCAGATACTGGGGGGTAATGGCCTTGCAGATTTCCATGTCGGACACGGCCAGGGCCATGTCTCCGCCGGGATCCGCCAGATACAGATAGGTGGAGGTGGCGCCGCCGGGGACCTGCAGGGCGTGGGTGATGTCAATGCCCAGCTCCGAGCAGGAGGCCGCCACCTGCTGGGCGTGGATGTCGTCGCCCATGGCGGTGAGCATCCGGACCTCCAGGCCAAGAAGGCTCATATTGTGGGCAATGTTCCGGCCTACGCCGCCTAGGCTCATGGTGACCTTGCCGGGGTTGGAGTCCCGGTCCACCAGGGTGGCGAAGGACTGGCCGCCGATGTCGATGTTGACGCCGCCAACCACCGTGGCATAGGTGCCGGTGCGGAGCACATAGCCCTTTCCGGCAATGTATCCCTTTTTCATCAGGTTGGAAATGTGCACCGCCACAGAGGAGCGGGCAATTCCCAGCTTATCCGCCAGATCCTGCTGGGAGATCATGGGATCCGATTCGATGAGCTGCATGATCTGCCGTTCACGCTGGGTCACGGGATCGCCTCCTAAACACAGGTTGTTTTCTAATCACGTGTTTATTATATAAGCACAAGTTATCGATGTCAAGAGGCAGTTTCGACTTTTTTACCCAAGATCTTTTATGGCCGTCAGCAGGCTGTTTCCAAAGAACTCCACCGCCGTCAGGGCCTCCTGCAGGGTGTCCCCGGCGGTGCCCACTTCCAACAGGCAGGAGCCCGGGGTCAGGTCCTCGTTGAACCGTTCCATCCGCAGGTTCAGGGGCCGGGCCAGGCCCGGGGCCTCTTCTTCCATGGTCTTCTGGATCTTCAGAGCCCAGCTCAGGTTGTCCTCCCAGTCCGGGTGATCCATACCGCCTTCGTCGGTGCCCATGACCAGCATGACCTGGGCAGAATCCTGGCCCAGGACCTGCCGGGCGGTGCCCAGTTGGTTTCCGGCCTCGTCCTCCACCGCGTCCCGGTGAACATCGATGACCATCTGAATGGTGGGGTATTCCTCCAATACGGCCAGGATCCGCTCCCGGGTCTGGTTGTAGGACCCGGTGTAGGAGGGGTAGTCGTTGAGGGTGCTGTCATGGATGACGCCGATCCCGCCCCGGCGCAGGACCTCCGCCAGCTCCTCCGCCACCCGGACCACGTTGTAGTCCGTGTCCGTGGTCCGGGCCAGGGCCGTTGGCGTGTATTCCCAGCCCGGCTCCATGGCGTAGGCCTCCGTGGCGTGGGTGCTGATGATGAGGACCCGGGGCCCCTCCCCGGAAAAGTCCAGCCCCGTGGGCCGGGAGATCAGCTCCCCCAGGTCCGGCCGGTAGTCCCCGCTGTATTTGACCTCCAGGCTCTCGCCCTCCTCCGGCGTGTAGACCCGCCGGGGGCCCATCTCAGGTCCCACCGCCGGGACCGTTTCCTCCGTAGACGCCGGAGCCGTTTCCGGGGCCGTGGGCTCCGGGGCGGCGGTCTCCGGCGCCACCTCCTCCGCCAGGCAGGCCGCCGGGATCTGCCGCCCGGTCTGCAAATATAGGAGAAAGGCGGCAAAGCGCCGGTCCCGGAGCAGGGCGGCGCCCCGCCGCTCCGCCGCCGCCAGGCTCCCGCCGTCCACGGCCCGCAGCAGCGCCGCCGAGAGCAGTACCCCGGCGCAGATCCGCTTGACCCGCTTGTCCCATATGCCCATGGTGTTCCTCCCTCTTCATTTCCCCCTATTTTCCGGAAGCAAAGGGCCCGCCGAATCCTCGGCGGGCCCTTTGCAGCCGTCGGCGCCGGTGGGGGACCGGCTCCGGCGATACGGCGTTATTCGGAATGCTCCGGCGCCCCGCCGGGCTTTTTCCATCGGGGGCGATCCCCCAGACGGACCCGCAGGTCCTTGAAAAAGTCCCGGAGCACCTGGGCGCAGTCCTCCTCCAGCACCCCGGGCACCGCCTGGGGGTGGTGGTTGTAGGTCATGGAAAACAGGTCGCAGACCGAGCCGCAGGACCCGGCCTTGTCGTCCCGGGCCCCAAAGACCACCCGGGGGATCCGGGCGTTGATGATGGCCCCGGCGCACATGGGGCAGGGCTCCAGGGTCACGTACAGGGTGCAGTCCCAGAGCCTCCAGCCCCCCAGGGTCCGGCAGGCGTCCTGAATGGCCTCCAGCTCCGCGTGGCTCAGGGCGCTGCGGGCCTGTTCCCGCCGGTTCCGTCCCCGGCCTACGATGACCCCGTCCCGGACGATGACGCAGCCCACGGGGACCTCTCCCTCCCTGGCGGCCTCCCGGGCCAGGGCCAGGGCCTCTTCCATGTATTCCCGATCCTCCACAGTCCGTCTCCCCTTTCTCATGGGCCTATCATACCCGACCCCGGGGGAAAGGTCAACGGTTTTCCACGCATGCGTCCTCAACCAGGGCGGACATGAGGACCTCCGCCTCCCGGGCCGTAAAGACTCCGCCCCGGCGGCGTCCCGCAGCCTCCGCGCAGCTCCGGGCCAGCCGGTCCAGGGCCGCCCGGTCCTGGGGGCACACGGGCCGCCCCGTCAGCAGATAATCCGTGGATACGCCGAACAGCCGCCCCAGCAGCACCAGCCGGCGGCCCGAGGGCTCCCGGCGTCCCTGTTCATACATGCCGATGGTGCTGGGGCTGACCTCCATTTTTTCCGCCAGTTCCCACTGGTTCATTCCGGCGCCCACCCGCAGGGCGGCGATTCTCGTTCCAAGCATGGCTTGCACCTCCTTTTTCCGGGCCTGTCCCGGAGGGTGTTTTCCCACACTATACCGCGTTTGCGCCGCAAAGAAAGGGGAAACCGGGCAGAGATCAAAATTTCTCTCTCGCTCCGCCCCGCTATTCTGTTCTTTATGCTGCGAAAAAGTTTTATTCTTCAGTATATTTTGCGAAATATGCGCTTTTTTGTCGAACGATTCTTGAAAAGTTGCATTGACACTACACAAAGCGTGTTGTACCATTGAATTGAAATAAATGGAAAAAATACCGCGGCGGAATGTGCCCGGTCCACCGGAATTTCCAAACTATTTCCTACAATTGAATACGGAGACTGCGGCGCAGTCTGCATCCCAGCGCGCATACGCGAACCCACACCGAACAGGAGGAGAGGTACCCTATGCAAACAATGATCCGGAAAAACAGGCGCCGTGGCAGTACCCTTCTGCCCCGGGACCGGCAGCAGGACAGGCTCTTGGGCTTTTGTCGCCGCTGCGGTCGGGAGCGGTACGGAACAGGACCCTGCCCCTGGTGCCGGAAAGGAGCCCTATGACCCTAGCCCAACTGTCGGGGGAATATGAGGCCTCGGCGGCCCTGCTTTGGGCCCGGATCCGGGAGCTTCGCCAGGCCATCCGCCTGGAGACGGATCCGGAGGCCCGGTTCCGCCTCCGCCGCCGGGTGGCGGAGCTGTCCCCCATGCTCACCCAGATGAACCAGCTGGCGGAGCTCACCGCCAGGTACTATGAAAGAGGGTATTGCAGAAATGAAAAATACACCTTATAACGGCTATCTTGGTCCCAGCCTTCCCAAGGAAGTGCAGAAAAAGCGGTTGGAGCAGGCCCTTCACCATGAGCTGACGCCCCTGCAGCGGGAGACGATCCTGGCCTACTACGTGCTGCAGAAGAACATCCCCACCATTGCCCGGGAGCGGGGCGTCAACAAGTCCACGGTGTGCCGGACCCTTCAGCGGGGAGAGGCCCGGCTCCGCCGGTGCCTGCGGTATTGACGGTAATTCCTTCCCAATTTCCTCCATTGGCCCTGGGGCCCATATAATAAGTCCGCCGTCCTTGGACGGCGGACATTTTTTCGTTATGCCAGTGTCATGGTGAACCGCTCCGGGGCCGGGACCCCGGGCTTCAGGGGCCGGAACATGGCGGTGTCCCCGCCGGTTTGCGTGGAGGTTACGATCCTGCCGAAGCCCTCCGCCGCCGGGGCGCCGGTCTCGGGCACCCGGGCCAGGGCCAGAACGCCCTCCGGCCCCTCGTAGAATTCCCCGTCCCCGCCGAAGTAGTCCAGGGCCGCTCCCGTGAGTACCGCGTCTCCGGGCCTTAAAAAGGGCTTTCGGAAGACCTCATATTCCGGCGGCGTCAGGGGCGTCAGAGCCTCGGCGTCCGAAACCGTAATCCGCTGCCCGGGGCAGCAGGGGACAAAGCCCAATTTCCCGTAAAACAGGAACAGCTCCGGCTCCGCCGGCACCAGCAGCGCCCCGGCATAGCCCCTTTTCGTCAGGATCTCGCAGGCGGCTTCTATGAGCCGGGAGGAATAGCCCCGGCCCCGGGCCGTCTTTTGAGTGGCCACGGCGTAGAGATAGGCCAGGCGCCCGCCGCCCCAGACCCCGTCGAACCAGTACAGCATGGACAGGGGCCGGTTTTCCCCGTACAGGGCCAGGCTCCGCTCCGGGGCAAAGCCCAGGGCGAAAAAGTCCCCGATCTCCTCCGCCGTGTCCTCGGGAAAGGCCTCCTGCCATAGCCCCGTCAGGGCCGGGATGTCCTCCCGGCGAGGGGGCCGGATCTCACGCTCCGTCATAGGCGGACAGCAGCACGGCGGTGTATTTTTCCAGAAGAATGTCCGGCTCATAGGATTCCTTGGCCTTCCGCAGCCCCGGCAGACCCATGTCGTCCTCCCGGTTCAGGTATCGGATCTCCGGGTGCCGGTCCCGGATGTACCGGGCGTACTCCCGGTTGATGACGGCGTAGGCCCCCTCGATCTCCGGGTCCGCCTTTTCAAAGTTCACGTCCCAGGTGTCGGGGTTCAGGCCGTTGCCCAGGGTCACCGCCGCCAGCTTCTCCCCGGCATAGAGCATAATGCCTTCCATTTTAAGGGCCTCAAAATTGGCGTAGAGCCGATCCATGGCGATCTGCTCTATTTTGATGTCCGTGTGGGGATCCTCCAGCTTCCGGGCCTCATACCAGGCGTCGGTGAAGTTCTTGCAGGTTTTCAGCTTCTCCGCGGTGATCTCTTCCGTGTGCCACTCGGGATTCTCCCGGATAAAGCGGTTTACGTGGTTCCGCTTCTGCTGAAGCTTCTTGCCTCCCAGATCCGCCAGCCGGTCAATATCATAAATATAGTCGAAGCTGTCCCGGTTGGGGCTAAAATGGAAGGCCCCCGGATAGAGGGCTTCCAAGAGCTCCGTCTCCTGCCGGGTCAGGCACACCATGCGGAAAGGGATACCCCGGCTATGGGCGTCGGCCATCATGGCGTCCAGCACCGGCTTAGGGTCCCCCTGGCCTACGGGGAACATATACACGCTGCGGCCCCGAAAGTGGGAGAATACCGCCAGCCAGCCCCGGAGCATGCATACCTGCTGCCGCCCCCAGAGATAGAGGTTGGCGAAGGAATACTCGCAGCTCTGCCGCCCGGCGGCAAAGAGCATATCGTGGAGCCCGTCCCGATACTCGGGCTTCAGACACTGAAAGTTCATCATTAAAAACACGTTCCTTTCCCGGCACACCGGGTATTTTTTAGCCCCACAGAGCAGAGAGCATGGGAATGACCTGCTTTTTCCGGCTCATGATCTTGGGCAGGAACAGGGTGTTGTCCTTGCCCTCCACACCGAAGGCCTGCTCGAAAATGTCGTCGCTGCCCCCTAGGTAAATGAGCTGGGTTCCTTCCAGCAGCACGTCCGTCAGCATGAGGATCAGCATTTCATAGCCCTTTTTCTTCATGGTCTCCCGCATCAGGGCCAGGAACTCCTCCTTCCGGCCCAGCATGGCCGGGGAGTCCACGCAGGTGATCTGGCTGACCCCGAAGAAGTGGCCCGCAATGTGGAACTCTTTGAAATCCGTGAAGAACAGGTCGCTTACCGGCTTTTCCTTGCTGGAGGCGGAGAAGATCATCTGCCCCAGCTCTTCCAGGGATACGCTGCCGATCCGGGCCATGCGCTGGGCCATTTTCCGGTCCCGCTCGGTGCAGGTGGGGGACTTGAACATGACCGTGTCGGAAATAATGGCCGCCGCCATCATCCCTGCCATTTTCTCCGAAGGCATGAGCCCCCGCTCCTGGAACATGGAGGCCACGATGGTGGTGGTGCTGCCTACGGGCTCGTTCCGGAAATAGATGGGGTTGGCCGTCTGGATGTCCGCCAGCCGGTGGTGGTCGATGATCTCCAGAATTTCCGCCTCCTCCAGACCGGGCACGGACTGGGAGGCCTCGTTGTGGTCCACCAGCACCACCCGCTTCCGCCGGGGCCGCAGCAGGTGGTATCTCGTGAGGATCCCTGCTACGTGCTCCTGCTCGTCCAGAATGGGATAGCAGCTGGCCCGGTGCTTCAGCACCGCCTCTTTCACGTCGTCCACCCGGTCCTCCAGATGGAAACAGACGAAATCCTTTGTCCGGCAGATCCGGCCGATGGGGGTGGACTGGTAAATGAGCCGCACCGTGCGGTAGGCGTCGCAGGGGGTGGAGATGATGCAGGTTCGGGTGTCCAGATCTCGCAGCGCCTCGTCCAGTTCCGTCTGGCACAGGATGAGGCAGGCCACGTTCCGGTCCAGTGCCTTTTGGATCATGTCCGGCTGGTGACCGCAAATCACGATGGAATCCTTCCCGAAGGGCAGCAGGTTTTCCCGGCTCTGGGGCAGGGCAATGGTGACCTCGCCGGAAATCTCGTCGGTCATGTTTCCGGCCTCGTTGAGGACCTTGCCCTCCAAGACGCTCAGCACGTTGAACAGGGGCACCTGGTCCAGGTAGGCCCGGTTCACCAGCTCCATGTCATAGGCGGCGATATCCTCCGGGGACAGCATGCCGTACAGGGTCCCGTCCTCGTTGGTCACGGGCAGGGCGGGGATGCTCTTGTCCTCGGTGAGCAGGCTCCAGGCCCGGCTGACGGTAACGGCGGCGGACAGAGCCGGGGGCGTGTCGAACTGCAGGTCACGGACCTGGGTGTACATGGACTGGATCCGCACGGGGCTTTCAAAGCCGAAGCGGTCCAGCACCACCTGGGTCTCGTCGGACACATGGCCCAGGCAGGCGGGCTGATAGTCCCGATCCCCCAGGGCGTTGCGCAGGGCGGCGTAGGCCATGGCAGAGACGATGGAGTCCGTGTCCGGGTTCCGGTGGCCGGTGACATAAATGGGGTCCATGAAAATCCTCCTTTTTCTGCGCCCCGGCGGAGCGCGCCGGGGAATGGGTCGGCTTTTCTTGTCTGTTATTTTACTATATCCCGGTTCCCGGCGCAAGGGCCATTCCCGCCCGGCGGGGATTTGGGGTTTACTTTTTGGACAGATTGTTTTACAATGAGGCCGTGAACGGCCCCTTTTTCGTTTACCCATCCAGAAAGGAGATTATTCCCATGCGAAAATTTCTTGCGATCCTGCTGGCAGTGTGTACCTTGCTGGCCATGACCGCTTGCGGGAAAAAGGCGGAGGAGACCACTCCCTCCACCGCAGCCACCACGGCCCCTACTACGGAACCCACTACCGAGCCTACCACGGTGCCTACCACGGAACCCACCACGGCCCCTACGGAGCCGGGCCCCACGGATCCCTTTACCGGTGAAACAGTAAAGGAGGATATTTCCCGGCGGCGGCCCTACGCCGTGATGATCAACAATATTGACGTGGCCCAACCCCAGTGCGGCGTCAGCAAGGCCTCCGTGATCTTTGAGGTGCCGGTGGAGGGTTACATCACCCGGATGATGGCCCTGTTCTCTGACATTTCCGACGCCGGAAAGATCGGCTCCATCCGCAGCGCCCGGCCCTGCTACGTGAGCCTCTGCCGGGCTTATGACTGCATCTTCGTCCACGCCGGCGGCAGCAACAAGGCCTATAACGACCTGTGGAACAACGACATTGATCGGATGGACGGTGTCCGGGGCGGCTCCGACGCAGCCTATTTCTACCGGGATTCCAATCGCATGACCTACGGCATCGAGCACAGCATGTTTATCGACGCCGAGGATGTGCAGAAGGTCACGGATATGATGGACTACCGCACCACCCTGGCGGAGGATTACCCCGGCGTGAACCAGCAGTTTACCGAGGATGCCGTACCCAGGCAGGGCAGCTCCGCCAAGTACATCGACATTGATTTCCGGGGCGGCAAGCATTCCAAACTGACCCTGGAGAACAGCGGCCTGTACTCCATGGACCAGTACGGCGACGATTACATCGATGACAACACCGGCGAAGAGGTGCTCTTTAAGAATGTCCTGATCCTCCGGGCGGAGATGTGGGACGGCTACGACTCTCCGGAGGCCACCACCCCCCGGGTGTACATGACCCTTACCGGTGAGGGCACGGGCTATTATGCCTGCGGCGGCAAGGTGGAGAATATTTACTGGACCCGGGAGAATGAGGACAGCCCCTTCCGGTTCTTCCTGGACGAGGCCCATACGAAGCCCCTGTCCCTGGGGGTGGGCACCAGCTACGTGGCCTTCATCTCCCAGGGCGGCGACGCTCCCTACTTTGAGTGAGCCTTCCCACCGAAGATCAGGCATATCATAAAGACCAGGAGGAAGGGCCCGCCCCTTCCTCCTTCTTTGCGCCCAAACCGCCCGGCATTGCCGTCAGCCTTGTCCTTCCGTATCCCCACTGCCTGGTTCCTTCCCCCAACTGGCCCGGTTCCTGTCCGCCTATCTCGCCCGGTTTGCCGCCCCCTTTCTGTTTGCTGCCTTATTTCACCGCTCCGATGTCCGCCGTTTCGCTTGGCCCACTGCCCCTGACAGAACGGCCCCCAAATATGAAGCACTTGACCTTAGCTCCTGCTTCCAACAGCAGACCCTGTTGCTCGGGGCCTGCCCTTAGCCCGCCCGGCCCCCGCTGCTTTGCCGTCCAGTCCTTTTGCCCCGTTTCTTTGCTTGATTTTTGCCCCAACGGCTGATATAATGGGCCATAGTCCCCCATACGGAGATGTATCGAAGTGGTCGTAACGAGGCTGACTCGAAATTTCGGCGGGATCTGTGAATTTCGTCCCCCTGATTCTCCTTGATATTCCTCAACACAGAAAATCTCAAAATCGAATATTTTTTGCCGTCTCTC
>CAKTNP010000039.1 GCA_934589155.1 uncultured Oscillospiraceae bacterium
CCTCCGAGAGCGATGATGGGCATCGACTCCTGTGGTATGTTGATCTCCGCTGTGCATCACGAAAACGGCGAAGAAAAATTGCATCTGCTGATGGTCGATCCTCACATTCCCGCCGGCGCAAAGATGTATTAAAAACTGTATTTCAGCCCCGCAGAAGCGATTCTGCGGGGCAGTTTCTTGGAAAAGTGACAAAACCAGCCCTGTGGGGAGGTCCTCACAGGGCTGGTTTTTGCGAACAAAACGACCTTATTCTTCGTTTTCTACGGTCAATTCATTGCGGACACCGTCAAATTTGGCGTTCACAACGTCAAAATCGGATACCACATCCATGATCTTTTCATAGGCCCGGACCTTTCCCAGGTCCCGGAGCTGGGAGGCCAGGACGGCCATTTCCTGGGCGTGGGCGTCGTTGTGGCTCACCATGTACCCCATGAGGGCCAGGAGCTCCTCCATGGGCTCCGGTTCCGTACCGTCGTGATAATGGTCGTGGGTGTGGGTGTGAGCGTGGGTGTGGGAGTGGTCGTGAGAATGGGAGTGCCCGGCGTGGGAATGACCGTCTTCCTCCCGGCGGACGCCGGCCACCTGATACATACGGTCGTTGGAGATCACGGCGGTCACGTCAAAATAGGGATCGAAGAGCTCCGCCAAAGCCCTCTCGGAGAGTAGGTCTATGGAAACGCTGCTGGCCGCGCCGGAATGATGCCGGGTCAGGGCGGCCCGGCTCATGCCATGGGCCACGGACAGGGTACCGCCGGGCTTGACCAGGCCGGACAGGACCTCAATCAGATGGGCGGGGTCCGGGAAATGGGGGAAGGCGTTGTAGACCATGACCACGTCGAATTTCCGGTCAAATTGAGCGGTTTCTACGTCGCCGCAGAGGACCTGCACCTGGGGATACTTGGCGGCGGCGATCTTTGCCATTTCCGGGGAAATGTCGATGGCGGTGACGGAGGCCGTCTGCCGCTTCAAATAGTCCGGGAACAGCACGCCGGTGCCGCAGGCTACGTCCAGCACGTGGACCCCGGGCCGGACCCCGGCGATCTCCAGGATCGTGTCAATGATATGGTCGTCCCGGATCATTTCCGCGTCCCACTGGGGGGCGCACCGGTCAAAGAAGTGGATCACATCCTGTTTGTTCATGGAAAAACTCCTTACGCTTTTTTGAGATAGGGGCCGGGGACGACCCGGGCTTTCACCAGAGTCACCACCAGCAGGGGCAGCAGAACCAGATGGACCAGGATCCCGGGCAGGGAGGTCACAAAGTAGGAGACGGCCCAGACGGACAGGCTGAAGGCCTGGCCCGAGGCAAGAAAACGGACGAACAGGGCCTTGGCGATGCCGCCTGCCACCCGCCCCAGCACCATGGCGGGTACCAGGGACAGATACAGGTCCAGGACCAGACGCCCGGTGCGGATCCGCCGGGCCAAAAGACCGGCGACGGCGCCGTAGGCAATCAGCTCCGGCACCATGGTAATGAGGCCCGTAGGCGAGGGCATGCCGGACAGCACGCTGGAGAGCACGGGGCCGGCGACGCCGCAGAAGCCGCCGTAGAAGGGCCCACAGATCAGGCCGCAGAGCAGCACGGGAATGTGCATGGGGGAAAAGACGCTGCCCAGCCCCATGGCGTGGAAGGCCATGGGGAGCACGTAGCACAGGGCGATGCAGATGCCGCAGATGCTTGCGGTTTTGACGGAGGACATCTTTGCCATGGGGAAAACCTCGATTCACAGAATAGCCCCATTTTATCGCAAAGGGGCCGTTGCCGCAACCCCCACCGGGGGTTGTGAGGACGCCGTAAATATAGTATGATAGCAAAAAAGATCCCAAAGGAGAAGAATTTGGATGCAAGAGAAGATCGGTGAGATCCTGGACCAGGTCCAGCGGGTGATCCTGGGAAAGCAGGAGGTGGTGGAGAAGGTCCTCATGGCGGTGCTGGCCGACGGCCACGTGCTGCTGGACGACGTGCCCGGCGTGGGAAAGACCACCCTGGCCGTAGCCTTGGGAAAGGTCCTGGGCCTGCGGTACCGTCGGATCCAGTGCACCCCCGACGTGCTCCCCAGCGACATTGTGGGATATTCCATTTATGAGAAGGCCACGGGGGCCCTCCGATATATGCCCGGTGTGGTCAATAGGGCCAACCTGCTGCTGGCGGACGAGATCAACCGGACCTCTTCCAGGACCCAGTCTGCCCTGCTGGAGGCCATGGAGGAGCGCCAGGTCACGGTGGACGGCACCGTGCACCCCCTGGAGGCGCCCTTCCTGGTCATCGCTACGGAGAACCATGTGGGCGCCGCCGGGACCCAGCTGCTGCCCCAGGCTCAGCTGGACCGGTTCCTGGTGCGGCTGACCATCGGCTATCCCAGCCTCCAGGCCCAGATGGACATGATCCGGGACCGTCAGGAGAGAAATCCGCTGGAGCTTCTGGAGCGGGTGACGAACGCCGGGGAGATCCTTGCCATGCAGCGGCAGGCCGCCGCCGTGACCATGGTGGAGGAGATCCTGTCCTATATCGCCCGGCTGGCCCAGGCCTCCCGGGAGGATCCCATGCTGGACCTGGGGCTCAGTCCCCGGGCCGCCATTGCCCTGGGCCGCATGGCCAGAAGCTGCGCCTATCTCCGGGGCCGGGACTACGTGGTTCCCGAGGATGTACAGGCGGTGTTCTGTGACGTCTGCGCCCACCGGGTGCTGCTGAGCCAGAAGGCTCGGACCGCCCGGCTCACGGACCGGGACGTTCTGGAGGGCTTGTTGGACCGGGTCAAGGCCCCCTATATGCAATGAGGAGCCGCAGGCTCCTTTGGCTCGCCGCGGCCCTGCTGGCGGCGGTGCTGTACTTGTTCGAGAACAACGGCGGGACCCTGGCCCTGCTGGTCTGCCTGGTGCTGCTGGCCCCGGCGGGGGCGCTGACCCTGGCGGGGAAGGTCCCCGGGGCGGAGCTTATCCTGCCCCCCTCCGGGGAAAAAGGCGGGCAGGCAGAGGGGACTCTGCGGCTGAAAAATCCAACCATCCTGCCCCGGGGCCGGGTAGCCCTGATCCTGGTCAGCCGGAACCTGCGCACCGGGGAGGAGACCCGGCTCCCTGCGGAAACGGGGCTGGGCCCCGGGGAGACTCTGGAGCTGCCCTTTACCCTGGACTGCGCTTACTGCGGCCGGGTGGAGGTATCCGTGAAGGAGCTTTGCGTGATGGACCCCCTGGGGCTTTTTGCCCGGCCTGTCCCGGCGGAGGTCCGGGGGGCGATGACGGTGGCCCCGACCCTGTTCGACTGCGCCGTTTCCCTGGCGGCGGGCTCCGCCGGGGCGGAGCGGGAGACGGAAACGCCGGTCCGGCCCGGCAGTGATCCCGGCCTGTGGCTGGATCTGCGGGAGTACGTCCCCGGAGACCCTATCCGGCGGATCCATTGGAAGCTGTCGGAGAAAACGGATACTCTCCTGGTCCGGCAGTTCGGGGAGCCCGGGAGCCCGGATACGGCCCTGGTCCTGGACCGCAGACCTTGGGCGTCGCCTCGGGAGGCGGACGGGGCCGCGGAGATTTTTGCCTCCCTGTCCGCCGGGCTCCTCCGGGCGGGGATCGCTCATAAGGTCTTTTGGGCCACGGAGGCCCCCCAGGCCCCGGCGGAATATGAGATCACCGGGGAGGAGAGCCTTGCCCGGATGCTGGGGGACCTGATGGAGCTGCCGCCTCTGGAGCTGCCGGACTGGGGCTTCCGTCTGCCGGGGGGCTATGCCCATGTGATCCTGGTAGGGAGCGGAGCGGAGAGTCCGGCGGCGGAGCCTGGAGCTTTGACCGGGCTCCGCCGGATCCTGCCCAGAAGGGTGGGACTGGCGGAGGGACTGCAGCCCGACGGCAGCTTTGTGCTGACCTTTGACGAGGACCGGTATGCCGCGGAGCTGGGGCGGATCGAGGTATGAAAATGGAAATGAAGGAAAATCGCCGGAGCCGGGGCGCGGACTATGTGCTGTCCGCCCTGTTCCTGGCGGCGGCAGCGGCCATGATCCTGGAGACCCTGGGGGCCCGGGAGCTGCTGCTCCCGGCTTTGGCCGGGGTCCTGCCGGTACTGCTGCCCCGAAGTCGGAAAAAGACTGTGGAATACGGGCTCCCGGCAGCGTTGGCCTTCTGGCTGGTCCTGCGGGCCGGATCCGTCCTGGACGGGGCAGCGGGCCTTGCCAACCGGCTGTTTGCAAGAAGTGAGGCCGTCCAGGCCTATGCGTACGACTATTTTGTGACCCGGGGCACCGGGGGCGGGGAGACGGTGCTTTTCTGCGCCCTGGCCCTGGGTTGGCTGTGCCGCCGGTGGGGAAATGGGGTACTTTTGGCCCTCTGCGGGCTATGGGCCGGTGCCATGGCCTATTTCGGAGTGACGCCGGGGCCCTGGATCCTGGCGGCGGTATTGCTCTGCGGCCTTTTGACGGTTCTGTCCCCAAAGGGACGGCTGGGCTGGGGGGTGCTTGCGGGGCTATTGGTGACTCTGGTGACCATGGCCTGCCTGAACCTGGCGCCGGAGCCCATACCGGCGGTCTCCCGATTGGACGAGACCCTGCGAGACGGGCTGGCCCTTCGGTCCGCCGCAGTGGAGCGGATCCCGATCCCGTCCCAGGTACCGGAGCCGGAGCATCTGCCCCCTGATCGGGTGGAGCAGGAACAGCCGGACCACGGCGTTCAGAGACGACTTGTCAATGTGCTGTTCTGGGTTCTGGCGGCGCTGACCCTGCTGGTGCTCTTCGTCCCGGCGGTGATCCGGGATCGGGCGGCCAAGCGGGCGGAGGCAAACCGGGCGGACCTCCGGGCGGAGGATCCGGCCCGGGCCATTCGGGCCATGTATCTGTACGCCATGCGCTGGCGGGCCCTGGAGCCTACGCCGGAGCCGGTGCCGGAGGAGATCTACGGCATCTGGCAGGAGGCGGCCTTCAGCGGCCACAAAATGGGGGAGGACCAGCGGCAGATCCTCCGGGACTATATGGAGACCACCGCAAAGGCGGTTTGGCAGCGGACGGACCGGCGGCAGCGGCTGCGGATCCGCTACCGCTTGTGTTTGTAAGGAGACCCAATGAGGAGAAAAGGAATTGCGTTACTGCTGCTTCTGGCGGCGCTGACTCTGCTGCCGGCCTGCCGCAGACGGCTGGACCCCGATGGGCAGGACCGGATCCGGGAGACCGTGTCCCAGCCGGAGCCGGGTCCCGTTCAGGGCACCGGACAGCAGATCCGGGACCCGGACCTGGAGCCGGACCCGGAGCAGATCCAACAGAAACGGGATCCCCAGGGAAGCGTGGTGGATGAGACCGTTCCGGCCCGGGGCGGAGAGACGGTGCCCCGGGGGCCGGAGGCTCCGGAGCCGGGGAATGCCCTGACGGTGACCCTGGACCCCATGGGGGGAGACTGTGATGTGACAACCCTTCGGGTCAGGACCGGCGAGGTCTATGGCGTGCTGCCCGTCCCCAGCCGGGAGGGGTGGACCTTCCGGGGCTGGTTCCGGGAGCCGGAGGGCGGCGAGCCCCTAAACGAGGTGTCCCTGGTCCTGACGGACACGGATCACACCATCTACGCCCATTGGAGCGAGACCCGGGAGTTTACACTGACCTTCGACCCCAACGGCGGTCGGATCTCGCCCTACTCCGCGGAGAAGAAAATCTATCCCGGGGAGCTCTACGGCCAGCTGCCGGAGCCCCTCCGCAGCGGCTACCGGTTCCTCGGCTGGTTCACGGAGCCGGAGGGCGGGATCCAGGTGCTGGCCGCAGATTCGGTGACGACGGGGGAGGACCAGACCCTCTATGCCCAGTGGGAGTACAGCCCGCTGGATTACTGGACCTTCGTCCTGAAAAACGCCAAGGAACGGCTCTATACCTGTCAGGAGGTCTCCGCCTATCTGGAGTTGGAGACTCCCGGGGCCACCCTGGCGCAGTGCGGTCTGCTCACCGACGCCGGGGTGGGAAACATTGGGGAGAAGCAGGAGGAGCCCTCGGTGTCCGACGACTGGATCCTGGGGAAAAAGCCGGATCTGATCGTGAAGCTTATCGAGGATATGGCCTCGGCCCAGGCGGTAAAATCAAGCCTGGAGCAACGGTTTCCGGGCAAGACCGTGGTAGTAATGTCTATGGCGGCGCTGGAGGGCAGCCCGGAGGAGCAGCTCTATGGCAGGCTCCGGCTGGCGGCCCTGTGCTATCCGGAGCTCTTTGCGGGAGTGGATCTGGATGCCGCCGGGGTGGAGCTGGGGGTGTCCGAGACCCTTCTTTTTTCGGAATGACGTAAATTTTGAATCCCCCCCAGGGGCTTGCATAGCCTCTGGGGGGTCGGTATAATAGCACCAAATCTCACACCAAGGAAGGGAAGGACCAATGAAAAAGACAATTTCCGTTTTGCTGGTGCTGGTCTTGACGCTGACTCTGCTGGCCGGCTGCGGCAGCAAGACTCCCACCGGTACCACGGCGCCGGAGACCACGGCTGCCCCCACGGAGACCCAGGCGGCGGAGATCGATTACGCCAACAGCACCGTCATCCTCTACACCGGCAATGTCCGGGGCAACGGGGAGTTGTACCCCCAGATCGCCGCCGCCAAGGCCCGGTATGAGGCCAAGGGGGCCACGGTGTACCTGGTGGACGCGGGCAACTATATGCAGGGCACCGCCCTGGCCAACTCCGACCGGGGCCTGACGATTTACAACCTGATGGAGGCCGCAGGCTACGACGTGGCCGGCATGGGCGTGTATGAGTTCGTGTACGGTCCCGCCACCACCGGCGTTATGTACCATGGCAATCTGACGAAGTACTACACCCAGGCGGAGCTGTACCGGGGGACCGACGAGCTGGAGTACCAGAAGAACTCTCCCCGGGCCGAGGAAAAGGTCATGGCCACCCGGGAGGCCAAGGCACCCGCTGCCTTCACCGTGATCTGCTCCAATCTGGAGGAGAACCGGGATGTCGTCGTCGACTACGAAGTCAAATACAATGATTTCGAGGAAAATACAGTGCTGGGCGACGGCCTGAAGGTAGGTTTTGTGTCCAGCGTGCCGGAGGACCTGGCGGACTATCTGCAGGACGGCTTTTTGCAGAACTATGTTCTTCGGGAGGCGGTTCAGCCGGAGTGCGACGTGCTGGTGGCTCTGGGCGGCGGCACCGGTGACATTGTGATCGAGGCTCCCGCCGACGGCGAAGTTGTGGTGGGGGCTTATGTGATCGACAACGACACCCGGGCCATCACCCAGGAAACCATGGATCTGTCCGGCAGCGACGAGACCGTGGCCGCTCTGGTAAGCTCTGCGGAGACCTCTCCCGTGGCCTTCCGGTCCCAGGTGACCCTGGACGGCGCCGACCGGGACAGCCGCAGCGGCCAGACCAATCTGGGCTCCCTGGTGACCGACGCACTGAAGTGGTACGGCGAGACCTATGTGGAGGACCGGAAGGACGTGCCCCTGGTGGCCATTCAGAACGGCGGCAACTGCGACAACTTCATCTATCCGGGAGATGTGACGGAGCGAGATCTGCTGTGGGCCCTGCCCTTCTCCCCCTTGGGCGTCGGCATCGAGTACATGACGGGAGCGGAGCTGCTGGAGACCCTGGAGGCCGCCACGCAGACGAGCCCCTGCCCGGGCTGGGCCCAGGTGTCCGGCCTGGAGTACACCGTGGATGAGAGCCTTGCCTATGACATGGGGGAGGAGTACGGCGACTTTTTCAAGGCCAATTCCGTGAACCGGGTGACCATCACCTCCGTGGGAGGCCAGCCCTTTGACGAGAACGCCGCCTACGCCGTGATCGCGGACAACTTTCTCATGAACGGCAGCGACACCTATTACATCTTCGGCCAAATCAAGCAGACCGGGGAGAATTACGTGGAAGTCAGCAATAAAAATGGTTTGCTGACCCGGGATATTGTGGCTCTGTATGTGACGGAGGTCCTGGGCGGCACCGTAGGCAGCCAGTACGCCGATTAAAAACCAAGGACCCCGCCGGGTGGCCGGCGGGGTCCTTCTGCTTTCTTTTGCGCCGTGGAATCGTTTCAAATGCGAAAATTCAGAGTAAAAACCGCCATTGTATCCATACAAAGGCTTCACGCGTGCAATCTGAAGTTGTTGTTCTGCACAATTTTGGGAACGTTTATTTGTTGGAAACGTGGAAACTGATTTATTTGCACAAAAAGTGTTGCAAATGATAAATGGAGGGTGTATAGTATGGACATAAGGAATTGGAAACGTTTCCAAATCCAAATTGATTTAGGAGGAAATATCATGAAGAAGATCATTGCACTGCTTCTGGCTGTGGTGATGGTTCTGGGCCTGGCCGCATGCTCCGGCAGCAAGACCCCGACGGAAACCACCCCCAAGTCCAGCGACACCACCAAGACCACCGAGGGCGGCGAGACCGAGCCCGCCAAGACCGAAGCCAAGGGCTCCGTGTACTACCTGAACTTCAAGCCCGAGGCCGACGCTGCCTGGCAGGAGCTGGCCAAGACCTACACCGCGCTCACCGGCGTGCCCGTTACCGTGGTCACCGCCGCTTCCGGCACCTATGATGATACCCTGACCGCTGAGATGGACAAGAGCGCTGCTCCCACCCTGTTCCAGTGCGGCAACCAGGGCGCCATCGATTCCTGGGGCGACTACTGCATGGACCTGCGGGGCACCGATGTGTACAACGAGATGACCACCGATTCCTTCAACCTCCACGGCGAGAATGGAGAGGTCCTTTCCATCGGCTATTGCTATGAGGCCTTCGGCATCATTGTCAACAAGGCCCTGCTGGAGAAGGCCGGTCACTCTCTGGACGAGATCACCAACTTTGACACTCTGAAGGCCGTGGCTGACGATATTCACGCCCGCGCTTCCGAGTTGGGATTCGATGCCTTCACCTCCGCCGGTCTGGACGGCTCCTCTTCCTGGCGTTTCTCCGGCCACCTGGCCAACATGCCCCTGTTCTACGAATTCCGGGATGATAACGTGACCGCCAAGCCCGCCACCATTAAGGGTACCTACCTGGACAACTACAAGAAGATCTGGGATCTGTACATCACCGATTCCGCTACCACCGGCGCAGCCCTCGCTACCGCCACCGGCGACCAGGCTGAGGCTGAGTTTGGTCAGGGCCAGGCTGTGTTCTATCAGAACGGCTCTTGGGAGTATGACAAGCTCACCAATACCACCGACGGCTTCGGTATGAACCCCGACGACCTGGCCATGATCCCCATCTACTGCGGTGTGGACGGCGAGGAGAAGGCCGGACTCTGCGCCGGTACCGAGAACTGCTGGGCCGTGAATGCCGAGGCCAGCGAGGATGACATTCAGGCCACTCTGGACTTCCTGTACTGGGTCGTGACCTCCGAGGAGGGCACCACTATGCTGGCACAGCAGTTCGGCCCTGCTCCCTTCAAGAGCGCCAAGGAGCCCGAGAACGTGTTCTTCGCACAGGCCAATGAGTACACCGCCAAGGGTAACTACGTGGTCACCTGGGCCTTTAACTGGACGCCTGCCGTGGATGACTGGCGTGCCGGCGTGGTTGATGCTCTGACCCAGTACTCTGCCGGTACCGGTGAATGGTCCGCTGTGGAGACTGCCTTCGTGGACGGCTGGGCCACCATGTATGCAAAGGACATGGGCTGATTTTAGAATTCCCAAGCGGGGGCGGGCACCTGCCCGCCCCCTGCGTCATAAATAGGAGAAATCTCCCAGGACCCGGAGACTGCCGCCTGCAGGGAGACAGCCTGCGGTGCTTTGGAGATTGAAAATTAGCGTAAAGGAGAATTGCTTATGAAGTCCCACCGTAGAAAGCCGGACCGAGCGGCCCTGAACTCCCGCCTGATCCGCAGGCCTATCCAGAGGTGCTTCGCTCTGTTCCTGCTGCCCACCTTTGCCGCCTTCTGCATCGGCTTCCTGTATCCCTTTGCGAAAGGTCTGTTTCTGTCCTTCTGCAATTTCAAAACCACCAGCAAGTGGGATTTCACTGGCCTGACCAATTACATCAAGGCCTTCCAGGATTCCAGCTTCCGCTATTCCTTCTGCTTTACGGCTCTGTATGCTCTGGTATCCCTGTTGGTTGTCAACGTGCTGGCCTTTGCCGTGGCCTATGCACTAACCCGGGGCATTAAGGGCTCCAACCTGTTCCGTACCGTGTTCTTTATGCCCAACCTCATCGGCGGCATCGTCCTGGGCTATATTTGGTCCATGATCTTTGACGGCATCCTGTCCCGGTACGGTACCTCCATTCTTCTGGATACCAAGCTGGGCTTCTGGGGCTTGGTCATACTGGTGGCCTGGCAGCAGATCGGCTATATGATGATCATATACATCGCAGGGCTTCAGGCCGTGCCGGAGGATATGCTGGAGGCTGCCAAAATCGACGGCGCTTCTGCCTGGACTACCCTATGGAAGATCACCATTCCCAACGTCATGCCCTCCATCACCATCTGCACCTTCCTGACCCTGACAAACTCCTTCAAGCTCTATGATCAGAACCTGGCACTGACCGAGGGCCGCCCCTTCCAGGGCGTGATCCACACCACGGAAATGCTGGCTCTGAACATCGTCAATTCCAATACCGTCAAGACCCGTGGCGTTGGCCAGGCCAAGGCCGTTCTGTTCTTCGTACTGGTGGCGGCCATCGGCGTGATCCAGCTCATGGCTACCCGGAAAAAGGAGGTGCAGCAGTAATGAAAAAGTCCTCTGCCACTCTGACCCAGGAGCGGCTCCACAAGCGGATCCTCACCGTGGTGTTCGCGCTGCTGGCGGTGGTGTACCTGCTGCCTATCTTCCTGGTCCTCATGAACTCCTTCAAGGACAACGCCTATATCAATACCGAGACCTTCGCACCGCCCAGCAGCAACTCCTTCGCGGGTCTGAAGAATTATGAAAAGGGCCTAACCTTTGGCAACTATCCCTTCCTGAGATCCGCTGGCTACAGCTTGTTTATCACCATCGTTTCCTCTGCCCTGATCCTGCTGTGTACTTCCATGGCCGCATGGTATATTTCCCGGGTGGGGAGCCTCCTGTGCCGGATCGTCTATTATCTCTGCGTGTTCTCTATGGTGGTGCCCTTCCAGATGGTCATGTTC
>CAKTNP010000040.1 GCA_934589155.1 uncultured Oscillospiraceae bacterium
GTTTTCACCTACAATTTCCGGGATCATGCGGAAACCGTGACCCTGGACGAAATTGAATATGTGTTTTGTTCGGATGTAAACGACTGTCCCCCACCAACAAAAAAGACATCGCCTTTTGGCGGTGTCTTTTTTGTTGCCGAAAGGCGGATTCAAACCCATCCAAATCCAACAGGCCGGTGGCCTGTTGGAAAAACCAGCTCGGGATAAGAACCAGGCGCGGCGGTCGAAGTAAAAGCCGGATTTCCTGTGTCAAATGATTGGCATTTATAGGTGAAACTTTGCAATTTCCCGGTTTGTGCGTAGGGGATAATGGCACAGCGTCCCCTGCCGGAAGACCGGGACTTTGTGATTGCCTGGTGGAGGTCCGCACGTTGATGGGATCACACCAGGCCAAAGCTCCGCAGTACATAGACCCACAGGGTGATGGTCAGGGCGGAAAAAACGGTGGAAAGGATCACCGTGTTGGAGGTAAGTACGCTGTCGGCGTGCATTTTTTTTGCCATGACGAAGGAGGCCACGGTGGTGGGGGAGCCGGACATGATCAGCACGGCGATCAAGGCGCTGTCCCGGAAGCCCAGGGCGGCAGCCAGAGGCAGGAAGATGGCGGGGATCAGCAGAAGCTTGAGGAAGGAGGCGGCCACAGCGCTTTTCCAGCGGGTCATGGCTTCTGCCCCGGAGAAGGATGCGCCGATCACCAGCAGGGCCAAGGGCGATGCGATGGAGCCGACGGACTTGAGGGCGCTGTCAATCACCGTGGGTACGGAGAGCCGCAGCAGCGCGAAGGGAACCCCTGCCAGAATGCCCAGAATGATGGGATTTTTCAGCACGTTCAGGCAGGCTTGCTTCACGGCGCTGCCGCCCTTGACCGCGGGCATCAGACGGCCCTGCTCGTCCACCTGGGGGGAGAAACTGAGGATCAGTACGGAATAGATGTTGAAAAAGGGCACGGCGGACATGATCATAATGGGCACAAGCCCCGCGCTGCCGTAGATATTCTCTGCCATGGCTACGCCCAGAATGGCGGCGCTGGAGCGGGCAGAAGCCTGGGCGAAAGCGCCTACCTGCCGCTTGTCCTTTATGCACCGGCTGCTGACAGCCCAGGGAATCAGAAACATGGCACTGGTGGAGGCAAAGCAGAACAGGCAGAACAGCGGATCAAAGTCGCTGTAAAAATTCATGTCCGCAATGGATCGGAACAGGCTGACAGGCAGCGCGCAGCTGAACACAAACTCATTGGCCACTTTGTTGAAGGTATCGTTGAACAGATGGACCTTTTGCAGGAAGAACCCCAGAGTGATGATCAAAAACAGGGGAATGGTGGCATTGACGGCAAAAATGAAGTTATCCATAAAGGGTTTCGGACTCCGTTTTCTCTAAAATATCAGTTTGTTCTGTTCCACAGGCATAAAGGCTGCCTGCAGGATCACGTTTTGCAGCGGCGCTTCCGGGCTGTGCATCCGGGAGAGCAGCAGCTTTCCGGCGGTGCGGCCCAGCTCGGCGGTGGGCTGGCTGATAAGGCTCAGCTTTTGCAGTCCGTACTGGGCGTGGTCGCTGTCCAGAAAGCCCAGCAGCTCCATGTCCTTCGGTACGCTGAGCCCCCGTTTGCCCAGAAGGATCCGGGCCTCCACGGTGAGCACATTGTTGGAGATGGCCAGGGCAGTGCAGCCCAGCTCCAGCAGTGCGTCCAGATTCTCCGCTTGCAGCTTGGTGGAGGAGGTGCCCGCACGGATCAGGTGTTCGGTGCTGAGTCCCGCGGCATCCATGGCGTCCTGGTAGCCCTTGCGCCGGTCGGAGGTGGTGGAAATGCTGTGAATGCCCGTGAGAAAGCCGATTTTCTGGTGTCCCTTGCGGATCAGGTAGTCAATGCCCATGCGCATGGCACTATAGCTGGAGACGTACACCGCGTCGTAGGGTGCACCGGGCAGCTGCCGGTCGATGAGTACCACGGGGAAGCCCTTGGGAATGGCGGCGGAGAGTTTCTGGCCGTCCGCCATGGCGGAAGCGATGATCAGTCCGTCCACCAGTCCGCTGGTGAGCACATTCAGGCTATCCAGCTCTCGCTGGGGATCCTCCCGGGTGTTCAGAACCAGAAGCCGGTATCCCTCCTGGGCCAAAACATCCTCCACCTCTTCGATCATGGTGGAGAAAAAGGCGTTGGATATATCCGGCACTACAAAGGCAACCAAATTGCGCTTGCCGGTTTTGAAGCTGCGGGCGGTGGAATCCGGTACATAGTGCAGCTCCTCAATGGCTCTTTCCACAGACAGCCGAGTCGGCTCATTGACGTTCCGGGTCCCGTTGATCACGTGGCTCACTGTAGCAATGGATACCCCGGCTCTGGCGGCCACATCTCTGATGCTGACGTTTTTCATAGGCACTCCGTTAAACGGTTAAATGAACAAAAATTTTGTTAACTACAAATCATTACCGTGTTACTTATATAATATCAGGTTTCCTTCAAAAAAGATATGTGGTTTATGCACAATTTTTGAACGAAAAACTTATGAAATATGAACAGTTGAAATTTGCCGCAAGTAATGTTATTATTCAATCAAGAAAAACGTTTACGCAAACGTTTTATCGGACAGGAAAATAAAATCAAAACAGAAGGGGAGAAAAACATGAAATTCAAAAACATTCTTGCAGGCGTGCTGATCGCCGCCTCCGCGCTGTCGATGACGGCCTGCGGCGCAGGCAGTTCCTCCGCCGGCGGCTCCGGCTCTGCCACCCCGGCCCCCAGCGCTACCGCCGCTGCCTCTGAGGTACAGAACAAGGTCATCAAGGTGGCTACCACCTCTGACCCCGCCTCCCTCGGCACCTACGACGAGGGCTCTTCCAGCGGCCGCTGGATCACCCTGACCTTCACCTATGAGACCCTGGCCTACATCGACAGCGACGGCCAGTTCAAGGGGATCCTGGCGAAGGATTGGTCCAAGAACGAGGAGCTGTCCAAGGACGGCAAGGCCGTGTACGACGTGGAGATCTACGACTACATCACCGATACCGCCGGCAACCACCTGACCGCCGACGACATCATCTTCTCCTACAACGAGTGCCTGGCCAACGGCAAGGGCAACCAGCACAGCGCCCTGACCGGCGGCATGGACGCCATCGAGAAGACCGGCGACTATTCCGTCCGCTTCACCTGGAAGCGGGACTCCGCGGGCGAATTTGAGGACGCCATGGCCAAGGTCCTGGTGGTTTCCCAGAAGGCCTATGAGGAAAGCGGCGACTGCATGCGTACCAACCCCGTCGCCACCGGCCCCTATTACGTGAAGGATTGGTCCACCGGCACCTCCCTGACCCTGGCCAAGAACGAGAACTACTGGCAGAAGCCGGAGCTCTGCGGCAGCTACCAGAAGCAGAACGCCGATGAGATCGTCTTCTACTTCGTCTCCGAGGCTTCCCAGGTCGCCATCGGCCTGGAGACCGGCTCCTACGATATGAACAACACCCTGAACTACACCAACGCCTCCCGCTTCATGGAGGGCGGCGCGGACGCGGCCAACTTCACCGTGGATTCCGAGCGTGACGCGTTCTTCCAGCAGATCTGGGTCAACCGCTCCGAGGAGAGCCCCCTGCACGATCTGCGCATCGCCCAGGCAGTGCTCTACGCCATCGACCAGGACGGCCTGATCCAGGCAGTCGCCGAGGGCCATGGCGAAAAGGTCTACTGCTACGGCAGCGACATCAACATCGGCTTCCAGGAGAAGTGGAAGACCGAGGACTACTACAACTACACTGTGGACAAGGCCAAGGAGCTGCTGGCGGATGCCGGCGTGGCTGAGGGCAGCCTGAACCTGACCATTCTCTGCGACAACGACGAGACCCGTGTGAAGATCGCCCAGGTCGTGAAGCTGTACCTGGCAGAGGTTGGCATCAACGCGGAGATCACCTCCTTCGACCAGGCCCTGTGGAACACCTACCAGACCGACCCCACCAAGTTCGACATCAACATCTCCTACAACGGCGGCTGGGGCTACATCACCAGAACCTGGAACCAGCTGGATTCCACCCGTTATGAAAAGCACAACATGGCCATGGTCCGTGACGACAAGCTGGACGATCTGATCCATACCGCACAGGTCTCTCAGGATCCTGCTGACATCGACGCTGCCAAGCAGTACATGACCGAGGAAGCTTATCACTACGGCCTGTTCCACAAGGAACTCTACGGCATCACCAGCAACGCAAAGGTCACTGAAGCCGTCTACGACTACAGAGGAAACCTGGTACCCGGCGCCTGCACCTACGTCTGGAACTGATCGCGATATTTCCAAAAAGGCGGCAGTATTGCCGCCTTTCCTGTGAACTGTGTATAAGTAGCAACAAACCGAAAACCGGCCGTTCCGGCCCTCCCGGAGGAATGATATGTTTCGATTTATTACCAAGCGTCTGCTGCAGATGATCCCCGTGATCCTGCTGGTAGCAACGCTCATTTTCACAATTCTATATATGGTTCCGGGCGATCCGGCCCAGATCATGCTGGGCAGTACCGCAACGGAATATGAACTGGCCGAAATGCGGGAGCAGCTGGGCCTGAACCGGCCCTATATCGTGCAGTTGGGCGAGTTTCTGTATAATACCTTCATCCGCTTTGACTTGGGAACTTCCTACCTCACCGGTGCGCCGGTGTCCACCGAGATCGCCTGCCGCCTGCCCAGAACCCTGGCTTTGGGCATTGCCTCCATGGTGCTGGCCTTCGGCATCGGCATTCCTCTGGGCGTCACCGCCGCCGTACACCAGAACGGCTGGGGCGACCGGATCAGCATGATCATCGCCCTGCTGGGCGTCTCCATCCCCACCTTCTGGCTGGCCATGCTCATGGTGCTGCTGTTCTCCCTGAAGCTGCGCTGGTTCCCAGCCAGCGGCATCGGCGGCTGGGAATACTATGTGCTGCCCACGGTGTCGCTGTGCTTCGGCGGCCTGGCCACCCAGGCCCGGCAGTCCCGTTCCAGCATGCTGGAGGTCATCCGCAGCGACTATGTGGTAACGGCCCGGGCCAAGGGCCTGTCCCAGCGGGAGGTCATTTTCAAGCACGCCCTGCCCAACGCCATGAACCCCATCATCACCCTGGCCGGCAACAACCTGGCCGTGATCTTCGGCGGTAGCGTGGTTATTGAGAACGTGTTTTCCTTCCCTGGCATCGGTCAGTATATGATCAACGCCATTAACCAGAGAGATTATCCCATCGTCCGGGGCTGCGTGGTGATGCTGGCCGTGGTCTTCGCGGTCATTATGCTGCTGGTAGACCTGTGCTACGCCTTTAACGATCCGCGCATCAAGTCCCGCTATGTGAACACGGGCAAAAAGAAACCGGCCAAAGCGGCGAAAGAGCAGGTGTGACCATGGAGAAAAAAGAAAATCGATTCCTTGTGCTTGCCAAGCGCATGAGCCGGAACACCAACGCGATGATCGGCCTGGCCATTTTTGTGGTGCTGGTGCTGTCCATCATCATCGTGCCCCTGGTATCCCCCTATGACTACAGCAAAATGGACGTGACCGCCCTGCACCAGGCCCCCTCCGCCGCCCATTGGTTCGGCACGGACGACCTGGGCCGGGACATCTTCACCCGTGTCTTCTACGGCGGCCGGTATTCTCTGAGCATCAGCATTGCCGCCGTGGCCTTCTCCACCGTGATCGGCCTGTTCCTGGGCGCGACCGCCGGTTACTTCGGCGGCACCTATGATACCCTGGTCATGCGCGCGCTGGACATCATCCAGGCGATCCCCTCCATTCTTCTGACCATTATCATCTCCGCCGCCCTGGGCGTGGGCATTGATAAGACCATTATCGCCATCTCCGTGGGCACCATTCCCTCTAACGTTCGGCTGCTCCGGGGCACGGTGATGCAGACCCGTGAAAACCAGTATCTGGAGGCGGCGGAGGCCATCGGCTGCAGCACGCCCCGGAGGATCCTGCGGTATGTGATCCCCAACAGCTGGTCGCCCCTGATCGTCTCTGCCACTATGGGCATTGCCAAGATGATCCTGGAGCTGGCTGCCCTGAGCTACATCGGCCTGGGCGTGCCCGCCTCCATCCCGGAATGGGGCAGCATGCTTTCCAACGCCAGAGGCTTCCTGCGCGACTACCCGTATATGCTGATCTTCCCGGGCATCTTCATCGCCCTGTCTGTGCTGAGCCTGAATATGATCGGCGACGGCCTGCGGGACGCGCTGGACCCCAAACTGAAGGACTAAGGGGGAACCGATATGAACAATCAAAACGCTTTCCTGAGGGTGGAGGATCTTCGGGTAGAATATGTTTCCGGCGGCAAGACCGTCCACGCGGTCAACGGCGTCAGCTTTGACCTGGAGCGGGGCAAGACCCTGGGCCTGGTGGGCGAGACCGGTGCCGGCAAA
Source organism: uncultured Oscillospiraceae bacterium (assembly GCA_934589155.1). Taxonomy (GTDB): domain Bacteria; phylum Bacillota; class Clostridia; order Oscillospirales; family Oscillospiraceae; genus Faecousia. The sequence continues at coordinate 6,363 of CAKTNP010000040.1, forward strand.
ACCACCATCGCGAAAACCATCCTGCGGATCCTCCCGGATGCCCAGGCCAGGATCGCCGATGGCAAGGTGATGCTGGACGGCCAGAATCTGCTGGAGCTCAGCGAACGGGCCATGCGTAAGGTTCGCGGCGGCCAGGTGACGATGGTATTCCAGGACCCCATGACCGCGCTGAACCCCATTATGACCGTCGGCGAGCAGATCGCCGAGGTCATCCGCAAGCACCAGACCCTGCAGGGCGAGACCGCCCGGCAGCTGGCGGAGGATATGCTGGCCATGGTCGGCATCCCTAAGGAGCGCTACGGCGAGTATCCCCACCAGTTCTCCGGCGGCATGAAGCAGCGCGTGGTCATCGCCATGGCGCTGGCCTGCAACCCCCATCTGCTGCTGGCTGACGAGCCCACCACCGCCCTGGACGTCACCATTCAGGCCCAGGTGCTGGATATGATGGAGGAGTTGAAAAACAAGTACAATACGGCCATGATCCTCATTACCCATGACCTGGGCGTGGTGGGCAGAATGTGCGACGACGTGGCGGTGATTTATGCCGGTGAGGTGCTGGAGTACGGCACCAAGGAGGAGATCTTCCTGCATCCCTGCCACCCCTATACCGTGGGCCTGTTCGGGGCCATCCCGGATCTGTCCGTGGATACCCGCCGTCTGGCGAACATCGAGGGCCTGCCCCCCGATCCCACAGACCTGCCCAAGGGCTGCTGCTTCAATCCCCGCTGCCCCTACGCCACGGAGGAATGCCGGCAGGAGAAGAGCCCCCTGGCAGAGGTGCGGCCCAACCACCTGTGCAGCTGCAGATATTGGAACAAGGTAGGAAAGGAGAGCTGACCATGGCACTGCTGGAAGTTAAAAATCTGAAAAAGTATTTCTACGGCCCCAAGGGCGCCGTACACGCGGTGGACGATGTCACCATGTCCATTGACGCGGGGCAGACTATGGGTGTCGTGGGTGAGTCCGGCTGCGGCAAGTCCACCCTGGGCAGAACCATTATCCATCTGCAAAAGGCCACCGACGGCCAGGTGCTCTTCAACGGCAAGGACATCACCAATCCCACAAAGGAAGAGCTGAAGCGTCTGCGCAGCGACATCCAGATCATTTTCCAGGACCCTTATTCCTCCCTGAACCCCCGTATGACGGTGGAGGACACCATCCGGGAGCCCCTGCTGATCAGCGGCCGGTGCAATAAGAGCAACGTAGACGCGGAGACAGAGCGGCTCATGGATATGGTGGGCATTGCCCGCCGGATCAAGATGAGCTATCCCCACGAGTTGGACGGCGGCCGCCGCCAGAGAGTGGGCATTGCCCGGGCGCTGGCGCTGAATCCCAAGTTTATCGTCTGCGACGAGCCGGTCTCCGCGCTGGACGTGTCCATTCAGGCGCAGATATTGAATCTTCTGATGGACCTGCAGGAGGAGCAGGGGCTGGCCTATATGTTTATTACCCACAATATGTCGGTGGTGCGGCATATTTCCCACAACATCTCCGTGATGTATCTGGGCCAGCTGGTGGAGACCAGCCCCACCAAGGAGCTGTTTGAGGAGCCGCTGCACCCCTATACCAAGGCGCTGCTCTCCGCCATTCCCTCTACGGATATTCTGCACCCCAGAAAGCGGATCGTGCTCAACGGCGAAATTACGTCGCCCATCGATCCCCCTCCCGGCTGCCGGTTTGCCGACCGCTGCGCCTACGCCACCGAGGCGTGCCGCCAGCCCCAGAAGCTGGAAGAGGTGAAGCCCGGCCACTTTGTCGCCTGCTGCAGATTGGGTGAGATCCATGACGAAGTATAATAGCGATCATTTCGACCCCAAGAACAACCGCTCCCTACTGATGCCCCGGCTGCCCAAGCAGGAGGCCTTTGCCAAGGCGCTGGCCGGGCATCAGAAGCGGGACAAGTTCCCGCTGATCCCCGAGGAAAAGCTGAATCGGAATCCCTATTTTCAGTGCAACCTGGGGCTGCACCGGAAGGAGCTGGCGATGGAGACGGGGACGCGGCACTACGGCGTCTACGTCCCCGACGGCATGATCAGCAAGGGGGCGGGACTGGTGCTGTTTCTGCCCTCCGGGGTCCGGGCGGCGGACTTTGCCGCCTTCGAGAACTGGCAGGCCCTGGCGGAGAAATATCACACCGCGGTGTTCCTGCTGGAAAGCGGTCCGGCGGGCTGGAAGAAGGAGAGCCTGGAGGCGGACTTTGACTTCGCCTGGGGCGTGGTCAGCCGGGAGTTCTCCGGAAGACTGACGGTGGACGTATGCGAGTCCTATTTTTACCCCCTGGGGCTGGGGGATGCCGCGGCTGTGGCAGCCGCCTTTGCCCTGACCTACAGCGCGGCCTTCCCGGCCTTTGCCGTGGACGGCGACTGCGATGTAGACCCGGACCTGCTGGACACCCTGCGCGCCCTCCCCGCCGACGGCGTGCCCACCCGGAAGAAGACGGACATTCCCATGCCCGCCTTTGTGACGGACCGGACGGGCTGCGGAGGCGCTCTGAAAGCCTATCTCCGGCAGCTCATGGGCTGGGACGGCCCTGCGGAGTGCCGCAACGCCTACGGCGAGGTCTACCCCCAAAGGTCTCCGGTAGGGGCCTGGTTCGTCAACGACCAGCCCATTGCGGAGGTGTGGTACGGGACCGGGGAGGCAGACCTTTCCCGGGAAGAACGGAATGAGGCCATGGTGCGCTTCGTGCTGCGCTGGTCCCGCTGGGGCGGCTCCGGCAGCAACCACCTGCGCTATAAGGAGAGCAGCGCCCAGATGGGGCTGCGCCGGGTGGCGCTGGAGGTCAACGGCCTGCCCCGGTTTTACGATGTTTACGTGCCCTCCTGCTATCGGCCGGGGGACGGAAAGCAGTATCCCCTGGTGCTGGCCATTCACGGAATGTCCTGCAACGCGGAGTACTTTGAAAAGACCAGCGAGTGGCACCGGGTGGCGGAAGCGCGGGGCTTCTTCGTGGTCTATGCCAGCGCCTACCCCCACAACGACGGTATGGCCCGGTTCCCGGTGCCCCATTGGGCCCTGAAGACCTTGGACGTAGAACCGAAGGACGAGCTGACCTATTTCCGCCGCCTCCTGGCAGACGTGCAGGCGGAGTACGCCATCGACCCCAAGCGCATTTACGCCGCGGGGCACTCCAACGGCGGCCAGATGACCCAGGCCCTTCTGCGGCAGATGCCGGAAACCTTTGCCGCTTTCGGCCCCACCGGCGCGCTGCTGGGCTGGCGGGAGGATCAGGTGGAGCTTCCCACGAAGAAGCTCGTCTGCCCCGTGTGGTTTATGATGGGCGAATATGACGTCGCCGACCCGGAGCCCCGGGAGGGTTCCATGGCCCGCAGGACCATCGAGGCCTATGCCGGGAGCAACGGCGCGGTATCCTCCGGCGGCTGGTATGACAACGGCATTTACCGCACCCTGTCGCTGTACGACGGCAGCCATATGCCGGTGGTACGCTATACCGTGATCCGCGGCTGCCCCCATACCTACACCCCGGAGATGGCGGAGCTGACCTGGAACGAGTGGTTCAGCCATTTCACAAGAGAGCCCGACGGCAGCGTGGCCTACCACGGATGAGCCAGGAAGGAGAGCGCTTTCAATGGAAAACTGGAATCGAATCGGGGCGGCCCGGATCCGGACGCCCCATCCGGAGCAGGCGGCGTCCTTTCTGCGGCGGCATCTGTGGTGCGAGGGTGTGGAAGGCCGGGAGACCGCTGTGCGGTCAGGGGACTTTGAGATCGGGTTCGTCCCCTGGGACGGTGCCCTGGACCCCAACGGGCCCGACGATATGCTCTGCGGTCTGCGGCACATTGCCCTGGAGGCCGACGACATAAACGGGGCGCTGGCCCAATGCCGGGCGCAGGGGCTGCGCCTGCAGACGGCCCCGGACGGCGGCCCCCGGCTGAGCCAAAAGGTTTATGGGACGGGGCTTCGATATTTCAACATTCTTACCGAATTTGGCGTTGTGATAGAGGTGACGGAGAAACATCCGGGCAGTGCGCCCAAAGCGGAGCGTCCGGTGTGGGGCCTGGGGCATGTGGGCATCCAGGTGCCGGAGCTTGCCGGGAGTCTCCGCTTTTACGAAGCATTGGGGTTCCGGCAGGACTTTGCTCCGGTGAAAAATGAGACGCCAGACGGGCCGGTAGACTGCTGTATGGTCACCCGGGACGGCCTGACCCTGGAACTCTATGCCTTCACCCGTTACGCGGATGCTCCGGTGCAGACGCACCCGGCATTTTCAGAACTGGTGATTCCAGGGTTGCAAAATGGGGCGCGGGGCCCTGCCGGGGAATGGCTCGGAAAAGCTGAATAAAAATAAGGAGATGGGCAAATGAACGAAAGTTTTGACGTGGTGGCGCTGGGAGAACTGCTGATCGATTTTACCGGCAGCGGAAAAAGCGCCCAGGGCAACGGCCTGTTTGAAGCCTGCCCCGGCGGCGCACCCTGCAATGTGCTGGCCATGCTGCGGAAGCTGGACAAATCCTGCGCCTTTGTAGGCAAGGTGGGAGAC
>CAKTNP010000041.1 GCA_934589155.1 uncultured Oscillospiraceae bacterium
CAGTTAAGGGAGGGGCTTTTTACAAAGACGCCCCTCCCTTAACAATCCCTCCCTCCGAAACCCGGGAAGACTTCCGGCTGGGCTCTTGGGCGATCTCGTAAACAGAATCGCCCCTCCGCTTAAGATTTCAAAGACAGCAACGGAAGCTATTTGCGATACGAAGCGTCATTATTCTATTGGAAGCTATTCTCAGCATTTGGCTGCACTCTTGGGATTTCTATCCCCGCAGGGGCTGATGTCGCCCTGTTTACCCCTCTGCCCGGTTGTCCCGGGACGCTTTCCTGCACCAATGGATCAGGGTCCAGGTCACAGCCGCCAGGAAAAGAAGGGTGAGGGCCAGTGTGGCCGTCCCGTTCCGCAGCAGCGCCAGGGCCGTGGCCGCCAGGAACATGGCGGCGGTCTCCCCCTCTAAAAGGAAGAGCATGGCCAGCATATCCCGGAACACCGGGACCTTGTTCTCTTCTTTCAGCGCGAAGGGCAGATTCCAGTTCTCCGGACTGACCCTATGGGCCACCAGCGACAAAACGCCCAGTATCACTGCCCCCAACAGCGGATTCCATAGTAAGATCCAAGCAGAGCCATACCGGTTGGCCTGGCCGTCCATCCCATAGTGGGTGGGGAAGGTCCCCTTCACAGTACAGCCGCCGTAAAGGGCCAAGACCAGGGTCACAGCAACCAGCACCCAGGCCCCGATCTCCAACCGCTTGTGGCCGGGAGTCAGGTATTCTTTTGCGGAAGTTTTCATAGAAACTCCTCCATTTTGGCAAAAAGGGGCGGAAAGATTCCGCCCCTTTTGTTACTGCTTGATCTCCTCCATGACGAAGCACTCAAAGATGTCGCCCTCTTTGATGTCGTTGAACTTCTCCACGGACATGCCGCACTCATAGCCTGCGGCCACTTCCTTCACGGAGTCCTTGAACCGCTGGAGGGAGCCCACGGCGCCCTCGTGGATCACGATGTTGTCCCGGAGGACCCGGAGCTGGGCGTCCCGGCGGATCACGCCGTCCTTCACATAGCAGCCGGCAATGGTGCCGATGGCGGAAACCTTATAGGTCTGGCGGACCTCGGCGTGGCCGATGACGGCCTCCCGGAACTTGGGCGCCAGCATACCCTTCATGGCGGACTCGATCTCGTCGATGGCATCATAGATGACCCGGTAGAACCGCATGTCCACCTTGGCCCGCTGGGCGCTGGCCTGGGCGGCGGCGTCGGCCCGGACATTGAAGCCTACCACAATGGCGCCGGCGGTAGAGGCCAGCAGAATATCGGACTCGTTGACGGCGCCCACGCCTGCGTGGATCACCTTCACCCGGACCTCCTCGTTGGAGATCTTCTCCAGGCTGGCCTTCACGGCCTCGGCGGAGCCCTGCACATCGGCCTTGACGATCAGGTCCAGCTCCTTCATTTCGCCCTCCTGCATCTTGGCAAAGAGGTTGTCCAGAGTGACCTTGGAGTTCAGCTTGGCGGCGGCGTCCTTCTCGGCCTGACGGCGCTGCTCCACCAGCTCCCGGGCCATGCGCTCATCGGAGACCACGTTGAACTCGTCGCCGGGGGTGGGCACATCGGCCAGGCCCGTGATCTCCACGGGGATGGAAGGACCGGCGTCCTTCACGGTGCGGCCCTTGTCGTTGGTCATGACACGGACACGGCCCACGGCGGTACCGGCGATCAGGGTGTCGCCCTGGTGCAGGGTGCCGTTCTGGACCAGCAGGGTGGCGATGGGGCCCCGGGTCTTGTCCAGCCGGGCCTCGATGACGGTGCCCTTGGCCCGCCGGTTGGGGTTGGCCTTCAGCTCCAGCACCTCGGCAGTCAGCAGGACCATTTCGAGAAGCTCGTCAATGCCCTGGCCGGTCTTGGCGGAGATGGGGCAGATCACGGTTTCGCCGCCCCATTCCTCGGGGATCAAGTCGTACTCTGTGAGCTGCTGCTTGATCCGGTCCGGGTTGGCGCCGTGCTTATCCATCTTGTTGATGGCCACGATAATGGGGATCTTGGCGGCCTTGGCGTGGTTGATGGCCTCCACGGTCTGGGGCATGATGCCGTCGTCCGCAGCCACCACCAGAATGGCAATGTCGGTGCACATGGCGCCTCTGGCCCGCATGGAAGTAAAGGCGGCATGGCCCGGGGTATCCAGGAAGGTGATGTCCTGACCCGCAGCCTTCACGGTGTAGGCGCCAATGTGCTGGGTGATGCCGCCGGCCTCGCCGGAGGCCACGTTGGTCTTCCGGACGGCGTCCAGCAGACTGGTCTTGCCATGATCCACGTGACCCATGACCACCACCACGGGACTTCTGGGCTGGAGCTCCTCGGCGGTATCCTCGTGGTCGTCGATGATCTGCTCCTCAATGGTAACGGTGACTTCCTTTTCCACCTTGCAGCCCATTTCCGTGGCCACGAACTCCGCCGTGTCAAAGTCGATGGTCTGGTTGATGGAGGCCATAATGCCGTTCTTCATCAGGGTGGTGATCACCGCCCCGGCAGTCTTCTTCATCATGGAGGCCAGCTCCGCCACGGTGATCTCCTCGGGGATCTTCACCGTCAGCGGGGTCTTCTTGATGGCCTCCAGCTGGAGCCGGCGCATTTTTTCCTTTTCCTCGTTCCGGCTCTTGGTGCTCTGGAACTTGCCCTTCTGCTTGTTCTGCTTGTTCTTGTTGCCGATCTTCTGCTTGCCGCCGGAATAATTCTGGGCCCGCTCGGAGATCAGCACGTCCACCCGGTCGTCAAACCGCTCGGAGTTCACGCTGACGGCGCTGGTGTCCACCACCCGGCGCTCCCGCTTCCGCTCCGGCTCCTTGGGCTTCTGCTCCTGGGCGGGAGCGGCAGCCTGGGCAGTGGCAGCCTGGGCAGCGGTCTTTTCTTCCTTGGCCGCAGTCTGCACCGGCTTCTCCTCCTGCACGGGGGCAGGGACGGGCTTTGCCTCGGCCTTAGGCGCCACGGCAAAAACCTGCTCCAAAGAATCGATCTGATGGGTCTGGGTGATGTGGTCAAAAACCACGTTCAGCTCCTCGTCCGTCAGGACCTGGGTGTTGCTCTTGGGCTTTTCAAAGTATTTGGAGATGATCTCCGCAATCTCCTTGGGGGCCATGCCGAAGTCGCTGGCCACCTCACGAACTCGATACTTGATTAAACTCATATAATTCCACCTCCACGTTACTTCTTACCGCATTTGCCCCGGCGGAGGTTGGCCTTGTGGGCCTTCTCCTCCAGCTGGTGCTTCCGCACTCGCTGGGTCCGGGTCTCCAGATCCGCCAGGGCCGTCTCATACTGCTCCGGCTGATCCAGTGCCTTCAAAAAAGCCAGGGCCAAAGCCGGATCCGTCAGAGCCGCCACGGCCACCGCCGTCCGGCCCAGGGCTCCGCCCAGCTCATCCTTGGAAAAGGGGAGACGCACCACCTGCTGACCCGTACCGGCCACCGCGCTTTTCGCCCGGCGCAGGGTGTGATCCGTGGCGTCCTGGGCCACCACCACCAGTCTGGCATGGCCGGCCCGGGCAGCGGCGCACATGGGCTCCTCTCCCACTTCGATCCTGCCGCCCTTTCGGGCCAGGGACAGAAGATTCAGGGCTTTATTCACAGGGCGCCTCCAATTCCTCCTCTAAGCGGTGCAGCACCGCCTCGGGGATCTCCACCTCCAGGTTCCGCTCCAGGGCCCGGGATCTTACGGCCTTTTTCAGGCACTCCGGATCCGGGCAGATGTAAGCACCCCGGCCCGGGGCCTTGCCCCGCAGATCCACGGACACCGAGCCCTCCGGGCTTCTGACCACGCGGACCAGTTCCTTTTTGGGCTTCCGTTCCCGGCAGCCCATGCACTGGCGCATGGGGATTTTTTTCTGCATGGAGCCTCGCCTCCTTACGTCTGTCAATGTACGGAATTATTCCGCGGTCTCCTCGGAAGCCTCCTGGGACTCCTCGGGCTCCGCCTGAGAGGCGGGCTTGATGTCGATCTTATATCCCGTGAGCCGGGCTGCCAGGCGGGCATTCTGGCCCTCCTTGCCAATGGCCAGGGACAGCTGGTCGTCGGGTACGATGACCCGGCAGGCCTTCTGACCGGGGATCAGGTTCACGGACAGGACCTGGGCCGGGGACAGAGCCGCCGCCACATACTGGCAGGGATCCTCGCTCCAGACCACGATGTCCATACGCTCGCCGTGGAGCTCCTGGACCACGGCGCCCACACGGCCGCCCCGGGGACCTACGCAGGCGCCCACGGGATCGATGTTCTCCTCCATGGCCCGGACGGCGATCTTGGTCCGGGAGCCGGGCTCCCGGGCAATGTTGCGGACCTCCACTTGGCCGTCGGCGATCTCCGGTACCTCCAGCTCAAACAGCCGGCGGACCAGATTGGGATGGGTCCGGGACACCAGGATCTGGGGGCCTCTCTGGCTCCGGCGCACGTCGATGACGTAGACCCGGATCAGGTCGCCCTCCCGGTAGCTCTCCCCGGGGATCTGCTCGCTGGCCCGGAGAATGGCGTCGGACCGTTCATTGCCCTGGCCCACCCGGACGATCATATCGCCGGTCTCCGGCAGGATCCGAACCACGGTGCCGGTGAAGATCTCCTGGACCCGGGAAGAATAGCTGTCGGCCATGGCTCCCCGCTCGGCCTCACGAATGCCCTGGATAATGACCTGCTTGGCGGTCTGGGCAGCGATCCGGCCGAAGCCCTCGATATTGATGGGAATGCTGATGGTATCGCCCACTCTGGCGTTGGGGTCGTACTTCCGGGCGGCGTCCACGGCGATCTCCTCCGTAGGCTCCTCCACTTCCTCCACGACCACTTTCCGCTGGACCATGCTCATGGCGGACTCGGTCAGCTCCACCACCACGTTCTCGGCGGCGGCCTCTTTATTGCCGTCCTCCCGGTCCTTCCGGTAGGCGTTGACCAGAGCCTGCTTGATCCGGTCCACCATGTAATCCACGGGGATGCCCCGCTCTTTTTCCAGCTGCCGCAGGGCCTCAAAGATCTCCACATTCATGGGGACCGCGGCCTCCTGGGCCTTTTTGGCTTTGGACGTTCTCGCCATTTCTCTTTCCTCCTGTCAGAATTCCACCCGAAGGCGCACCATGGCGACCTCCGATTTTTCAAAGATAAGTGTTTCGTTCCCCATGGTCAGCGTGACCCTTCCGTCCTCATAGCCTGTGAGGGTACCCGGGAATTCCTTCCGGCCGCCCTTGGGGGTATAGAGCTTCACCAGCACCGGGGAGCCCATGAACTGTTCAAAATCCCGGGGCCGCTTCAGGACCCGCTCCAGGCCCGCGGAGCAGACCTCGAAATGGTAACTGTCGGGGATGGGATCCTTCTCGTCCAGAATGGGGTCCACGGCCCGGGAGACCTTCTCGCAGTCGTCGATGTCCACGCCGCCCTCTTTGTCGATATAGAGCCGGAGAAACCACTCGCCGCCCTCCCGGACGTACTCCACGTCCCACAGGGAACAGCCCAACTCCTCCACCACGGGGCGGGAAAATGCCTCGACCTGATCGGTGATCTTCATACGCATCTGCCTTTCTCAACAAGAAAGAGAGGGGCACGCCCCTCTCTTTCGTAAACCCTACGTTAGATTAAGTTCAGTATATCACTACTATTCCCGTTTTGCAAGTATTATTTTTAAAAAAACTGGGGGTTATTTTGCCAAAACCGGGATTTTTGCCTCTCTGTCCCCGGCTCTTTGCAAAAATTCCCCCGGAATTTGAAAATCCGGCGTTTCCATCGCCGGTCCGCTGTGGTATAATGAGAAAAAACGCCGGAGACCCGGCGAACCCACACTTTTCCGAAAGGCGGACTGGATCATGGATCAAAACACGGCGCCGGAGCCTCAAAAGGCCCTGCGGGAGCAGCAATACGAAGGGACGGTCCCCGGAGCCCTGACCCTGGGGGGCGGCCTTCTGTGTCTGCTCCTCCGGCTGTATCTGAACGCCCACTGCTTCGACGCCCAGGGGCTCCTGCACCGGGGCTGTCTGCTCCACGGCGCCCTGGTGGCCCTGTCCGTCGGGGTCCTGGCGGGGCTTTTCTTCCTCTGCCGGGGCATGGGCAGCGACTGCCGGTTCCGCCGAAACTACCGGCCCTCCACTGCCGCGGGGATCCTTTTGTTCCTGGCAGTCCCCTGCTTTCTGGCCTACGGAATCCTGAATCTGGGGGGCGAAAGCGACGTTTTCACCCGTCTGACGGCCATGCTTTCCCTGTTCATGGTCCCCGTTCTGATCTGGCTGGGGCTGTCCCGGCTGGAGGGCAGGCCCTGCGCCTTTCTCTTTCCTCTGGGAGGCTGCCTGTTCCTGATTGTGCGGCTGATCTGCCGGTTCCGGCACTGGAGCACAGACCCGGTGATCGAGGATTACGCCTCTGCCCTGCTGTCCAACGTCATGGCCATGTTGGCAGCCTTCCACACGACGGGCTTTTCCCTAGGTCAAGGGGCCCGGCGGCGGAGCCTGTTCTTCTGTCTGGCGGCCATCTTCTTCTCCCTTTTGTCCCTGGCCGACGGCATGGAGGCCCTGCCCTTCAGCCTAGGCGTGATCCTGTGGATGCTGGGGGCTCTGCCCCGGATGAAAAAGCCCCAGGCCCGGCGGCGGCCCGGCGGCCAGATCCTTCCGGAAACGCCGGAGGAAACGGAATAAATCTCCAAAAGGCGGCGCAGAAGCGCCGCCTTCTTTTTGTCCAAACCCGCCCCCTTTGCATAGGCTGGCGGGAGGAGGAATGACCATGGATCCTTATAATAAGGCCCTGACGGCCCCGGTCTGGCAGCGAGTCCTGGGCGGCACCGGCGGCGAGATCCCCTGGGAGCTTCTGCTGTCCGGCACCCGCCGGGCCGCCCGGGCCTATTTTTCCCTGAGCCAAGGGCAGCGGAGCGGCATGGGCGAAGGGCTGCGCCGCCTGGCCCGGGAGAAAGAGGAGCAATTTTACGTGCTCGCCGCTCTGTACCGGCTGCAATGGGGCAGGGCCCCAAAGCTCCCTCCGGTGCCGCCGGAGCCCCGGGAGGGCCCGATCCCCGCCCTGGGCCGCCGGTATCGGGAGGAAACAGCCCTGCTGACCGCGCTGGAGGCCGCCGGCGGCTCCGAATTTCAGGCTCTGGCCCGCCGGGTCCGGGAAAACCGGATGGCGGTCCTGGCCCTGCTGGGTCGGTTGGAGCGGTAAGGGCTCCGGATTTTTCCAGTCCCCGGTCCCCTTTCGCCGCTTGCCCCCACACAATGCGTGTGCTATAATAACAAACACGCAAGAAAAAGCAGGAGGGCGAAGGGTCTTGGAGATCACGGTGAACGAATTGAAGCTGTCCCGGACGGAGCTGCAGAAGCTCCTGGGCTATCGGAACGGAGACGCGGCCCTGCTGCTGCTGTATCTGAAATGCGGCAACCCCATGGACAGCGCCGGAGAGGCCCTGGCCCTGCCGGAGGCCCGGCTCTGCGCCGCCAAGGCCGCCCTTTCCCAACTGGGGCTCTGGCAGGAGGAAACGGAGCGGATCCTGCGGGAGGACAGCCGCCCCCGGTACTCCGAGCAGGACGTGCTGGACGCCCAGTCCCACGACCGGGATTTTATCGCTCTGCGGGGAGAGGTCCAGCGGAACCTGGGCCGGATGCTGAATGTGGAGGAGCTGAAGATCCTTTTGGGGATCCTCCGGTATCTGGGACTGCCGCCTGAAGTGGTGTCCCTGCTCATTTCCCACTGCAAGGAGAAAAACCGCCGCCGGGGCAATAACCGCAACCCCTCCATGCGAATGATCGAGCAGGAGGCCTACGCCTGGGCCGACAAGGGTGCGGACAATCTGGACGCCGCCGTTGCCGTCGTCCGGGAGGACAGTCTCCGGGCCGACGGCATCGCCCAGATCAAAAGAACTTTGCAGATCTACGACCGGAGCCTGACCCCCGGCGAGGAAAAATACGCCGCCGCCTGGCTGGACATGGGCTTTGACCAGGAGGCCCTGGCCCTGGCCTATGAAAAGACCTGCGTCAACACCGGCGGGCTCAAGTGGCCCTATATGAACAAGATCCTCCAGAGCTGGCACAGCCAGGGCCTCCACACGGGTCAGGCCGTCCGCACCGGAGACCGAAAGCAGAACCCCCAGAAGCCCCAGAAGCGGGAGCTGGACCAAGCGGAGAAGGAAGCCATCGACCGGCTGCTGCGGGAGTCGGCGGGAAGATAAGGAGACGTTATGCCGTACAGTTCTGAGATCGTCGCCCGGGCCAGAGCCCGGCTGGAGCAGGCCAGAAGCCAGCGGGCCGCCGAAAACGAGGCCCACCTGCAGGCGGCGTATAATCGCTATCCCCGGCTCCGGGACATTGACCGGGAGCTGCGGGTGACCATGGCCCAGGTGGCCCGGGAGACCTTCGGCGGCGCCGAGGACCGAGCCCAGAAGATCGCCGCCCTCCGGGCCAAAAACCAGGAGCTGCAAAAGGAACGGGCCTGGCTCTTGGAGAGCAGCGACCTGGAGGAGGGCTATCTGGACGACAGCCCCATCTGCCCCATCTGCGGCGGCACCGGCTATGTGGGCAGCCAGATGTGCGAGTGCCTCATGGAGCTTTGCCGCCAGGAGCAGAAGAAAGAGCTCACCGCCCTGGTAGGTGCCGGGCGGGAGACCTTCGACGGGTTCCGCCTGACCTATTACTCCGCCGACACGGACCCCCGGCTGGGTGTCAGCCCCCGGGTGATCATGACCAACACCCTGGCCGTCTGCCGCCGGTATGCCCAGAGCTTCAGCCGCCAGTCCGGAAACCTGCTGTTTTCCGGAGACACGGGGCTGGGAAAGACCTTCCTGTCCGGCTGCATCGCCCGGGCCGTGGCCGACAGCGGCCACAGCGTGGTCTATGCTTCGGCCCCCCACCTGTTCCAGAATCTGGAGATCGCCCGGTTCCGTCCCAACGAGGAGGAGCCCCGGCGGGAGGCCGCCCGGTACTCCGCCTGCGACCTTTTGATCATTGACGATCTGGGCACGGAAATGGTGAACCAGTTCACGGTCTCCGCCCTGTACACCCTCATCAACGACCGGCTCATGGGCAGCCTGCCCACCATTATTTCCACTAACCTGAACTCCGAGGATCTGGAGCGGCGCTACTCCCCCCAGATCGCCTCCCGGCTCATGGGCAGCTACCGCCGCCTGGCCTTTGTGGGCAACGACGTGCGGCTGCAAAAGGCCCGAGAAGGCTGACTTACACCGGGACTCCGCCGGAGTCCCGGTGTTTTTATAAAAAGGAGGAATTATCATGCTTCGTCTGGTCGGCGTGACCCCGGACAATTGGCGCTGGCCGTTGCGCCGGAGCAGAAGGAATTTGTGGCCCACCGGGTCCTGCTTCTGGCAAGGGCCTATGCCTACCGGGCGGACCGGTCCCACGCCGTGTTCCTGGTGGAGGGCAAAACCGGCGTGGGCATGGCCCTGTGGCGGGACTGCGGCCAGGAAAACGCCTATATCCTGGACGATCTTTTCATTGACGCCCGGTATCAGGGCCGGGGATACGGCACGGCAGCCCTGGCTCTGATCCTGGAAGGCCTCCGCCGGGAGGGGAAATTCCCCCGGGTCATTCTGCGCTATGTGGAGGGCAACGACGCCGCCCGAAAATTTTATGAAAGATCCGGCTTTCGCCGGAATTTCCACGACTTCGAGGATGAGATCGAAATGGAGCTGACGCTCTGACCCGCTCCCGCCCCGTAAGGGCCGATGCCCACATCGGCCCCCGCTTGCCCCATACGCAAAACCGGCCCCCGGACGCATATCCGGGGGCCGGTTTTATTCTTTCTCTCAGCACATTTCCAGGGACAGCTGCTCTCCTCCCAGAATGTGGAAGTGCAGGTGCTTCACGCTTTGCCCTGCGTATTCGCCGCAGTTGCTGACCACCCGGAAACCGCCCTCCGTGAGCCCTAACTCCCGGGCGATCTTGGGGATCACGGTGAAGATATGGGCCACCACGTCCGCGTTTTCCTCGGTGACGGCGGCCACGGAGTCGATGTGGACCTTGGGGATCACCAGCACGTGGACCTTGGCCATGGGGTTGATGTCGTAAAAGGCCAGGACCTGATCGTCCTCATAGACCTTCTTGGAGGGGATCTCCCCGGCGGCGATTTTACAGAACAGGCAATCGGACATAGTAGTTACCTCCCGGTGTGTTTTTTTCTTATTATACTCCCTTTTCGTCCCAATGCAAACAAAAAACCCGCGGGAGGGGTACCTCCCGCGGGAAAGGGACAGAACTTAGGCCTTGCCGGCGCAGCCCAGGACGTCCACCAGCTTGTGGCGGACCAGCTCCTTGATGTTGGCACGGGCGGGCTTCAGGTACTCACGCGGGTCGAACTTGTCGGGATGCTCGTTGAAGAACTGACGGATGGTGCCGGTCATGGCAAGACGCAGGTCGGAGT
>CAKTNP010000042.1 GCA_934589155.1 uncultured Oscillospiraceae bacterium
AAAAGGGCACCCGGTCAGCGGTGTTTCGACGGTCAGGGACGCTTACTTCCAGACCGAGACCCATGACAGATTCGGAGGATGGGACCATGAAATTCAAAAAAATCTGGAATGTGGTGAGTACGGTGCTGGTGGCGGCGGTGGTGCTGCTGGCGGTGCTGCTGGTAGGGGCCCGGCTGTTCGGACTGCAGGTGTACACCGTGCTGTCCGGCTCCATGGAACCCACCTATCATGTGGGCTCCCTCATTTATGTGAAAAAAACCGCAGCGGAGGACATAGAGGCTGGGGACGTGATCACATTTCTGGTGAGCGAGGACACCATCGCCACCCACCGGGTGACGGCGGTGGTCCCCGACGAGGAGGACCCCAACGTCCTGCGCTTTCAGACCAAGGGCGACGCCAACGAAAATGTGGACGGGGCAATGGTCCATGAGAACAACGTGATCGGCGAGCCGGTGTTCACCATTCCCTATCTTGGGTACGTGGCCAACTACATCCAGCATCCGCCGGGCCTGTATGTGGCCATCAGCGCAGGGGCCGTTTTACTGCTGTTGGTGTTCCTGCCGGACCTGTTCCCGGAGCGGAAGAAGGAAAAGTCCGGGACCGGTGAGGAGCCGGAGAAAACCGAGTAATTTCTGCCGGAAAATCCGGTTTGGAGATTAACCATAACTATGTTGAGAAAGGAGGGGATTTGCATGAAGCGCAGTATGAGCGGCAAGGCCCTGGCGGTGCTGGTGGCCGTGGTCCTTTTGATCGGCTGCGCGGTGGGCGGTACGGTGGCCTGGCTGGTGGCCAAGGGCGGCACCATTGCGAACACCTTTACGGTGGGCAATATCAAGGTGTCCCTGTATGAGACCACCGGGACCTATCACATCGTTCCCGGCGTGGACATTGCTAAGAATCCCAAGGCACTGGTCGAGGCGGACAGCGAGGACTGCTATCTGTTCGTGAAGGTGGACGAGGAGGATTGGCCCAGGTTCACGGAGCAGGACGGCACGACCCGAAAGGTAGATTACAAGCTGGCAAACGGCTGGACCAAGCTGGAGAACGGCGTGTACTACCGCGAGGTCGACAAGAGCACGGAGAACCAAACCTTCCAGATCCTGGAGGGGAACAAGGTCACCGTCAGCAAGAACCTGACCAAGGGCGAGCTGGACACCGTAAGCGCCAAGCCGAAGCTGATCTTCACTGTCTACGCGGTGCAGAAGGAAGGCGTCAAAGACGCTGCCGAGGCATGGGAGATTGCCATGGGCAACAAGTAAACCCCGCATTTCACCGCAAAGACAGAAAAACATGAAAACCATGAGTCATACATGGGAAGGGTGAATTTACTATGAAGAAGAAAATCTTAGCCATCTGCCTGTGCCTGGTGCTGGCGGCGGTGGCTGTGGTGGGGGCCTCTCTGGCTTACTTCACCGACACGAAGTCCGCAACGAATACGTTTACTGTGGGAAATGTCAAGATCGATCTGATCGAGTCCAGATACCACCGTCAGGGATCCGGCGGCTCCGGCGATACCTCTATTCCGGCTCCGACCCAGACCGCAAGCGGAATGAAGTATGTCTCCGACGGTGCTACGATTTTCACAGATGAAGAGATCAAGGCGGATGCTGCGAATTACCCCACCTACATCGGTGAGCGGGGCAAAAACATGGTACCCGGCAAGAACATTGCCAAGTCTCCCTATGTCATCAACACCGGCGCGAATGACGCTTACATCCGCATCCGCGTGATGATCCCCTCCGATGCGAACCGCGATTACTGGCAGGCTCGCAGCGGCGGCGTGATCAAGAGCCAGTTCTGCACCACCGCCATCACCAGCGGCGAGTTTATGCACAATGACAAAACGACGTACAATCCGTTTATTGATGCCAGCGGCAGGGGCTATGTGGATGAGAACGGCGTAAAGTACGATGTTTACACCTTCATCCGCAACGAGCCGCTGAAGCCCGGTGAGATGACCGAATGGAATGTCTGGAACTACATCGGTATTGCGGATGAGGCTACCAGTGCGAATATCCAGAAGGCTATCAATAAAGGCGCGATCCTGGTATCGGAGGATGGCACCATGACCGTCAACGTTCTGGTGCAGGCGGACGCCATCCAGGCGGAGGGCTTCGCCAACGCCACCGAGGCTTTCGCGGCCTTTGACGCGCAGAAGTAAAATCCCATTGAT
This sequence comes from uncultured Oscillospiraceae bacterium, assembly GCA_934589155.1. Lineage (GTDB taxonomy): Bacteria > Bacillota > Clostridia > Oscillospirales > Oscillospiraceae > Faecousia. The sequence continues at coordinate 2,174 of CAKTNP010000042.1, forward strand.
CCGGAAATCGGGGATCCCGGAGCGAGCGATCCGGAACCCGGAGGGCCCCGCCGGAGTCCCCGATTTTTGAGATAGACACAAAAGCAGTCACAAAACATACGAAAGAAAGGGCGAATTCATCATGAAAAAGAAGATCTTAGCCATCTGCCTGTGCCTGGCGCTGGCGGCGGTGGCTGTGGTGGGGGCATCTCTGGCCTACTTCACCGACAAGGACGCCAAGACCAACACCTTTACCGTGGGCAACGTGGACATCAAGCTGATCGAGTCCACCTATCACCGGGAGGGCAACGACAACTCCGGCGATACCTCCATCCTTGACCCCACCCATAAGGTGACGGCTGATGACAACATGAAGTATGTCACCACGGGCCACACCATGTTCACCGATGAGGAGATCCAGCAAAACGCCGAGAAGTACACCGATTATCTCGGCACCCGGGGCAAGAACATGGTTCCCGGCCGGAACGCTGCCAAGTGCCCCTATGTGATCAACGAGGGCAGCAACGACGCCTATATCCGGATCCGCGTGATGATTCCCCATGACGGCGACGTGGACAACGGCGGTATTATTAATTCTCAGTTCTGCTCCTCCGCAACGAGCAGCGGCGAGTTCCAGCAGGGCGAGAATGGGAAGTACTGGCCCGTTGTTACTCTGAACGGCTACACCGACCAGGAAACCAACCTGGTGTATGATGTTTATACTTACACCCGCATTGAGCCCCTGAAGCCCGGCGAGATGACCGAGTGGAACGTGTGGAACTTCGTGGGTATCTCCGAGTCCGCATCCGAGGAGAATATCCAGAAGGCGATTGAGAACGGCGTGATCACCGTGGCTGACGATGGCACCATGAGCTTTAACGTGCTGGTGCAGGCCGACGCCATCCAGGCCGAGGGCTTTGCCAATGCCACCGAGGCTTTTGCGGCCTTCGATGCGCAGCAGTAAAAATCCGTTGATCCGGGAATCGGGGATTCCGGAGTGAGTGATCCGGAATCCGGAGGACCCCGCCGGAGTCCCCGATTTTTCAGATAAAACCAAAGGCAAGCACAGAACATATGAAAGGAAGGAAAAATTCACTATGAAGAAGAAAATCGTAGCCATCTGCCTGTGCCTGGCACTGGCCGCCGTGGCCGTGGTGGGGGCGTCTCTGGCCTACTTCACCGACAAGGACGCCAAGACCAACACCTTTACCGTGGGTAACGTAAAAATCGACCTGATCGAGTCCCAGTTCCACCGCGAAGGCAACGACAACTCCGGCGATACCTCCATCCCCGATCCCACCCATAAGGTGACCGCCGATGACGGCATGCAGTATGTCACCACGGGCCACACCATGTTCACCAATGACGAGATCAAGGCAGACGCCGAGACCTATGCGACCGACTACCTGGCCGTGAGGGGCGAGAACATGGTTCCCGGCCGCGGCGTTGCCAAGTGCCCGTATGTCGTCAACACCGGCGCGAACGACGCTTACATCCGCATCCGCGTGATGGTCCCCTCCAAAGCCAACAACGACTTCGTTGACGTGAAGGACGGCGGCGTGATCACCAACCAGTGGTGCTCCACCTCCTTTATCAGCGGCGAGTTCATCGATGCCAAGGGCAACGGCTGGAACAATGCCCCTGCGATTGAAAGGAACGTTGAGAAGGACGGCATGAAGTATGACGTTTACACCTTCACCCGCACCAAGCCTCTGGCTGCCGGCGCTATGACCGAGTGGAACGTCTGGAACTTCATCGGACTGAACAAGGATGCCACCAGCGACGACATCCAGAAGGCTGTTGAGGCCGGTGCCATCAAAATGATCGAGACCGACAGCGGTGCCAAGACCATGACCTTCAACGTTCTGGTGGAGGCCGACGCCATCCAGGCTGAGGGCTTTGCGGACGCTACCGCCGCCTTCGCCGCTTTCGACAAATAAGACCGCTTTCCAAGCTGTGGCTGCTCCCGAGAGGGAGCAGCCATAGGAGAGTGCCCGGCAGGCCGGGCGCCCTCCTATGGCTATGGCCATTCCAGTCCACGAGAGGAGCTGTATGTATGAAGAAGCGTAAAATACTTCTAATTTCCATATTTACCATCATTCTCGCCATTGCCGCCATGGGCAGCTCCGCCTTTTTTAGTGCGGAGGACACGGCCCACAACGTGATCACATCGGGCAGCGTGAACATTGCCGTGGTGGAGACCATGCTGGACGGCACGGAGCTGAAGGCGTTCCCGGAGGAGGGAATCACCGGCGTGATGCCCGGGTCCACGGTGTCCAAAATCGTGAGCATCCGGAACACCGGAAGAAGCGACGCCTGGATCCGGGTGCGGGTGAGCATTGAGGTGAAGGACGGCGAGGGGCTGCCTTTGGACACCGGTGTGGTGGGATTCACCGTAGAGGGCCCCTGGTTCGACGGGGGAGACGGGTACTATTATTACGGCGAGGCCGTTCCGGCGGAGAAGGAGACCCAGGTCCTGTTCCGGGAGGTCCGGTTCGATCCCGACATGGGAAATGAGTACCAGAACTGCACCGCCTACATCAAAATCGAGGCCGAAGCGGTACAGACCGCCAACAACCCGATCCCCGACGGGGGGACCGTGCGTGATGTAGCCGGTTGGCCGGGCGCGGAAGGGGTGGTCTAAGATGAAGCATTTGCAGAGAATATTGGTGCTGGCGCTCAGCGCAATTCTGGTGATCACCGCCTGCATTCCCGGCACACTGGCGAGCCGGGCGGTGGAGACCGTGGACACCACGGCGCCGAAAACCACGGCGGGGACCGAAAGCACGGTACCGGAAACAACGGTACCGGAGACCGGGACCGCAGCATCCGAACAGCCGGAGGCGCCCATGGAGCAAAAGCCGGTTTCCACGGATGAGAGATACACCGTTTCCTTTGACCTGGACGGCGGGATCCTGACGGCCCGAGGAGAGGACCGCAGCGTCACTGCGGCTCCGGGGGAGATCATTACCCTGCCGGGGGCACCGGAAAAGGAAGATCGGACCTTTACGGGGTGGCGGTCTGCCAAGAGCGGGGAAACCTATGGGGCGGGAGCCGACTATGAAGTCACGGATGACGATACCCTGACGGCCCAGTGGAATATGCTCCAGGTGCTGGGGGTAAACACGGAGCCGGAGAACAGCGAGGCCCTGAGCGGGGCGGACTGCGTGGTGGAGGCCGTTTCCGAGACGGAGCAGGAAAGCGTGGAATCCGCCGTGAATACGGCCCTGGACGGCGACGCCGTGGGGGCCCTGAACGTGCTGGCGGCGGATATCAGCTTCCTGGATGAAAGCGGCAGGTCGTTGGAGCCCGCAGAGGGCGAGACCGTCCCCGTGACGCTGACGGTGCCCGAGAGTCAAATCGACGAGGACGCTGCATTCCTGGTGGTCTACCATATGGTAGAGCGGGAGGACGGCAGCTATTATGCCGAGCCGGTGCAGTATGTACCCCGGGAGAAGGGAACCCAGGAGATCAGCTTCGGGGCCACGGGCTTTTCCATCTATGCGGTGGCGGCCGTCGGCAAGAAGGCGGGAGACGCGGGCTCCGTCGAGATTCGGACCGACGGAACCGAAACGGTCTATTACGAGATCGAGGAAGAACAGAGCCAGGTGTTCTTTTTCCAGGACGACAACGCGGCAGATTACAAGTATCATCGGTACACCTGGACCGTGAAGGATAATGACGATACCGTTCGGGCTTATTCGACATCCATCTATTTCCAGGACGAGGGTTCCACATCGGACAACAAAAACAGCTATCAGTATCCCTGGCTGTCCCTGGACGCTCTGCGGCCGGGCGTGGTGACGCTGGCAGTGGACTACTACTGCTACAACGGCAGCGACTGGTGGCATCCCAGCGGGACTGTGGCTTCCGGCACGGTAGAGATCAAGCTGGCCGTTACGGCGAAGCAAAACGGCCTGGCCATTGAGAACCATATCCCGGAAAACGGCACGCTAAAGCCGGTTTGGCGGGATGCGGCATCCAACGCCGTGCCGGATCACTATGTGTGGACCAAGGAATTTTACCATACCTATAACCAGGGCGGCGATTCTTCCGAAGGCCACCGAGGCAAGAGCACCATTGACGACGACGCGGTGCTGGAGGACGGCAGCATCAACGTGGCCATTGACGCCGGCGGCATCGCCCAGGAACAGGATTCCGAAGGAAACGACATCCTGTGCTTGAAGCTCTATACCTGCACGGCCTATGACAAGGACGGAAACGTATTGGGCACCGCTACTCACCGGGTGGAATACGGCGAGGACGTGCTGAACGGCAGCTTTGAATACCCGAAGATCCCCACAGGATCCAGCTATGCCTTTGCCAACGGCACCAGGCAGCTGTTCTGGCGGTCTACGGCCCCGGGCAGCGGCACCTATCTGGGAATGGACGTGGAGCTGGGCAACGACACGAAAGGAAATCCCTATCTGATCGACGGAGACAAGGCCAACGACGGCACTCAGTTTGCGGAGCTGAACGCGGAGAAGGTGGGCACCCTGTACCAGGACGTGCTGACGGCCCCCGGGGCTACGCTGTCCTGGTCCTTCGGACACCGGAGCCGCAAGGGCACCGGTACTAACGTGATGTATCTGGTCATTGCCTCCACCAAGGACGCCCAGAACGTGACCAATCAGACCCAGATCAACGCCTTGGTCAAAAGCTTCCAGGCCGACGGGGTCAGCGTGAGCTATAACGGCGGAACCTACACCATGTGGAAATTCGAGGGCAACCCCAATTACTGGCAGGATCACTCCGGCAGCTATACGGTGCCGGACGGTCAGTATGCCACCCGGTTCTTCTTTGCCTCCGCCAGCGGCAGCACCACCGGCAACCTGATCGACGGGATCCACTTCAACGAGGTCCAGCGGTATGTCATTGAGTATTATCTCAACGGCAAATTGCAAAAGAATCTGACCCAGACCTCCAATGCGGATCTGGACAGCATCATTACGCCGGCTCACAGCGGAGACAAGGCCCTGGAGAATGCGGTCCTGACAAGCTCCACCATCAACGGCGTGAATTACGGGGGCGTGACCCTGAGCATCAAGGCCAGAAAGACCATGGACGCCGAATATGAGGGATGCCGAAACGTGCTGCGGCTGTACTACACCACCGGCACGGCGTCCGTGCGGAAGATCGTGGAGATCGAAGGCTGGGACGACCTGAGCGATGAGGAAAAGGCCGCGATTGGCGGGCCCGACGGATACACCGCCAGCTTCCGGCTCTATGACGGTGAACAGGTGGTGGCCACGGCCTCCGTGACCATCGATCTGGACGAATACGCCCAGAAGACCGCCGTGGCTGTGTTTAAGGACGCAGAGGACCCCACCAAGGATTTCGCTCCGAAGCTGAATTACAGCTATCGGGTGGTGGAGGATACGAGGAACTCCGACACCGCCAACGGAGGCGCTCATGTGTATGAGCAGGAGACCACCTACACGCCCGCAGCGGAGGACGGAGCCAGCGGCGTCATGCAAACGGACGGGGCCGGCACCGGATCCTGTACGGTGAAAAACAGCTACCGTATGGTGCTGACGACCCTGACCATCCGGAAGGAGGGCTGGGAGACCATCGACGAGAACCAGACCTTTGTGTACCGGGTCCAGGGGATGGACGGCTACACCAGGGGCAAGGTGGATCTGACGGTGACGGTCCACGGCAGCGGCAGCACTACCATCAACAGCATGCCCACGGGCAGCTATCAGGTGACGGAGGTCACAAGCTGGAGCTGGCGGTACACGCCCATGGAGATCACCGTGAATGTGAATCTGAATGAGCCCAAGACGGTGACCTTTACCAATGAGCGGGCCGAGGAAGGCGACGGAAGCCGCTGGCGCTGGCTGAACGGCAGCAGCTGGGCAGACAACCGGTGGCTAAGCGGTGAGAAGCTGGGACCGGAGGGAGAAGAAGGGAGCAATCAAAATGGCTGACAGATACAGACACAGCAACGGCCGGTATCGCATCCACTCTCGCCCCTTGATCCTGGCACTGGCTCTGGTGCTGCTGGCGGGGCTGGGCGTGGGGGCGACCCTGGGGCTGCTCCATACCCGGACCGAGGCCGTGCAGAACGAATTCACCTACGGCAAGGTAAGCTGCCGGGTGCTGGAATCCTTTGAAAAGGAGAACAGCTTCTACGCCAAGCGGAATGTGCGCATCCAGAATACGGGCAACACCGACGCATATATCCGGGTGCTGCTGGTATACAACTGGAAGGACAAGGACGGGAACGTGTTTGTGAACAAGCCTGTGGAAAACAGGGATTTTCAGATCAACCTGGCCCTGTCCAACGACTGGATCGTGTCCAAAAACGACATCGGCGCCTATCTTTACTACAAGTATCCCGTGGCACCGGGAGCGGAGACGCCGGTGCTGATCGACGGCCTACGGCAGGCCGCCGGGGTCACGGGGCCGGAGAACGGAAAATACGCCCTGTCCGTGGAGATCCTGGCGGAGGCCGTGCAGGCGGAGCCTGCTCAGGCTGTGAACGACGCCTGGGACGAGGCCACGGTGGGCGACGACGGCGCATTGATCATCCAAGGAGGCAGCAGCTATGAGAACGATCCGATCGACGGGGAATAAGCGCTGGGGCCGCCTGCTGCTGGCGGTGTGCCTGGCGGCGATCATGGCGGCCGGGTGGCTGCTGCCTGTCCGGGCGGCGGAGCCTGCGGTGACCTTTCGGGGGTTGGAGGACGGATTTGAATTCACCCCCGGCAGCGAATACACCGACACGGACTTGTTCCAGAATTTTAAGGACATGATGCCCGGCGACAGCCGGACGGAGGTCATTGCCTTCCGGAATGAAGCGAAGGACTGCGATTATGTAAACCTGTATCTTCGGGCCGTGGCCCACGACCCGGAGGGAAATCCCCTGTCCCCGGCTTTGACGGAGGCGGGAGAGACGGAGGAAAGCGCCAACGCATTTCTGGCGGAGCTTACGCTGGAAATTCGGGTAGGCGGGAACCTTGTTTATGAAGGGCCGGCCAACGCCGGGCTGGAGACTCCGGTCAGCCTGGGGACCTTCCGCCGGGGAGAGTCCGGGGAGATCCAGGTGGGCCTGTCCATGCCCAAGGAGTTGGGCAACGAATTTGCCGGGCGGCTGGGCGAGATCGACTGGGTGTTTCATGGAGAGGGCTTCACGGAAAGCCAGCTGACGGTTCGGAAGGTCTGGTCCGACGGCAACGAGGCCCACAAGCAGGACAAGGTGACGGTGAATCTGCTGCGGGACGGGGAGATCGCCGGAACGGAGGAGCTCTCCGCCGAGAACCAGTGGACCTACACCTTTGACGGCCTGGCCGAGGGTCACGCCTGGACGGCGGAGGAGGCCCAGGTACCGGAGGGATATGAGGTCAGCTACGCCCTGGAGGGCAACGTGACTACCATCACCAACACCCGGAAGGGCGGGGGAACGGAGCCCTCCGGCAAGACGGAGGTGACGGTCCGCAAGGAGTGGAACAGCAAGAAAAAGGAACATCCGGACCAGGTGACCGTTACCCTCTATAACGGCAGCGACGCCGTGGAGACCGTTGCCCTGAACGAGAAAAACGGCTGGACCTACACCTGGACCGGTCTGCGGGACGACGGGAACTGGCAGGTGCGGGAGACCAATGTGCCCCACAATTATGTGCCCTCTTATTCCGTCCGGGACGGGGTGGTGGTCGTGACCAACACCGATGCACTGATTTATACCGGCCAGCTGAACTGGCCCATCTATGTGCTGGGCGGGTTGGGTCTTGTGCTGCTGATCGCTGGCTGCGCCATGACCCTGCGGAAAAAGCGTCATGCGTAAGAAAACGGCAGGCCTTGTGCTTGCGGCGGCAGGGGCGGTGCTGATTCTTTCAGCGCTGCTCCTGCTTTTCCATAACCGGCAGG
>CAKTNP010000043.1 GCA_934589155.1 uncultured Oscillospiraceae bacterium
GTCCGAGGTCTTTAAGCTATGTACCCAAAGCCCACGAAACGCAGGATTTTGAGCTGAATTTGCGCTGTGGAACATTTCCGATGCTTCTCTGGGCACAGAGGAGCTGGGGCACCTGGAAATGGTGGGAGCTATCGTCCACCAGCTGACCCGGAATCTGGATGCTGACCAGGTAAAGGGAACCGCCCTGGAGCCCTATTTCACGGACCACACTCTGGGCGTCTATCCTGCCGCCGCCTCCGGTTTTCCTTGGACCGCCGCGTCTATGGCTTGTAAGGGCGACCCCATGGCGGATCTGGTGGAGGATCTGGCCGCTGAGCAAAAGGCCCGGGTCACCTACGACAACATCCTGCGGCTGTCCGACGACCCGGACGTAAACGATGTGATCCAATTCCTGCGGGAGCGGGAGATCGTCCACTTCCAGCGGTTTGGGGAAGCCTGCCAGCTGCTCCGGGAAAAGATGGACCAGAAGAACGTGTATTACATGAACCCGGCCTTCGACCGGGGATAAGCCAAAAAGGGCCAGCCGCATTTTTGCGGCTGGCCCTTTTTACGGGTATGATCGGCCGGTTTTTAGATTTGGCTCAATTGTTATTGGCCTGCTCCACCAGTGTTACGCCATCGGGGCCAATAGAGTAGACCTGTGTAATGGTCTCCCGGTAGGCGATGTCATAGCGCAGTCGGAGACCCGCCGTGCTCGTCCCGGAGGCACCATCCCCAGGCAGCTCCAAGCGCAGGGCCTCCTGGTCCGTAAAGCGGTTGGCCGCCAGCAGCAGGTTTGAAGACACCACGTTGTCCCCGGCCAGCTGCACCAGCTCCACCCGGAGGTTCCGAATCTCCCCTTCCGCCGTTATGGTCAGCTCCGACCCGGAACCCAGGTCCAGGGTAACGACACGGTCATAGTCGCCCCGCTTTATGCCGTCGGTCTGAGTTACGACCAGGAGGGCGTTTTCCTCCTTCTGATCCCGGGAGGGCCAGACGAAATCGTCCCGCAGGTATCCCACCAGCTCCGCATAGCTCAGCTCCACAGACACCACGCCGGAGGCATAGGGGGAGATCTCATAGGGGTTATAGAAAAACACTACGCCCCGATCCGTCAGATACCAGTTCTGGGTCATGTCCGCGGGCATCTGCTCGAACTTTTCCCGGACGGTGGTCTCATAGCCGTTGAACAGCATAAAGGAGGATTCCAGCTCCGACAGCTCATGCAGGAGCTTATCCAGAATTTGCTCCTTATATTTCGTCTTAAAAATGCTGGACAGGGACATGAGACTTCCGGAGGCCAGGTCGAAATTCATGGCAGCCTGGTCGCTGTCGGAATGAGCACCGCCCAGATACACGCTGTTATAGGCTACCACGGAGACATAGGCATCATCAATCCGCTGGGCCGTCACGTCGCAGAAGCTGCTCCAGCTGTAAAACGTCTCCCCGGCGTCGTCGGCATTCTGGCAGGCCTCTAATGCTTCGTCCTCCTGCCGGTCTGCCTGCTCCTGCCGCCGCCGAAGATAGACCCCCAGTTGGTCGGAGATTCGCTGGGCTTGGTCCGGATACCGCCGGGACTCCACCGCCACCTCGTCATACTGGCGGGTGAAAGCCGTAGTGCCGGAGGATGTCTTTGCGGAGGACTGCTGCTGGGTCACGGTCATAAACACAAAATCCGCACCGTAGGAGGGTTCCAGAGAAGCCGCTTCCAGTATGTCGTTACCCTCGTCCCACTGGGGGTAGACGCCGGTGCCTTCCACAGCGTTGGAAACGCCCAGCTTCGGCGCGGCAGCGGCAGCGATTTTATCCATATCCAGATCCCCCGCAGCAGTAGACCCGGCGGAACCGCAACCGCTCAGTAGTATGACAGCAGCCAGCAGCAAAGGCACGATACGTTTCACGGCAGACTCCTCCTTCCTTCTTTTTTTGTATCATAGCATGGTGGACCGTGGATTTCAATGCGATTTGCAAGAATTAAATTCTTAATTTTTTTGAAATTGCCGCTCATTTTCAACCAAATTCCCAATATTGTGAAAAAGCTCCCGGAACGTGCGGAATTTTTACTTTACAACACCATGAAAATCGATTATGATAAACCCGTCTAAAGTGAACTTGGGTGACACCGTCACCTTTATCAAGAGAAACCGGAGGGTTCTAATATGAGTGTGAAGCGCATCGGAGTCTTGACCAGCGGCGGCGACGCCCCCGGCATGAACGCCTGTGTCCGGGCCGTGGTTCGGACCGCCATTTATCTCGGCATTGAGTGCTACGGTATCCGCCGAGGCTATAACGGCCTCATCAACGGCGACATCGTAAAGCTGGACGAGAAGAGCGTGGCCCATATCATCAATCGGGGCGGCACCATCCTTTATACCGCCCGCAGCACCGAATTTATGACGGAGGAAGGCCAGCGGAAGGCCGTCAGCACCTGTAAGTTCCTGGGCCTCGACGGCATTATCGCCATCGGCGGCGACGGAACCTTCCGGGGGGCTCAGGCCCTGTCCCGGTACGGCATTTCCGTGGTAGGCATTCCCGGCACCATCGACAACGACATCAGCTGCACCAACTACTGCGTAGGTTTTGACACCGCCGCCAATACCGCCATCGAGTGCATCGATAAGCTCCGGGACACCATGCAGTCCCATGAGCGCTGCTCCGTGGTGGAGGTCATGGGCCGCAACGCCGGTTACCTGGCCATGTACGTGGGCCTGGCCGTAGGCGCCACCGCGGTGCTTGTTCCCGAGGAGCCCATCGACTTTGACCGGGACGTCATCGAGAAGATCCGTCAGGCCCGGTTCAACGGCTTTACCCACTACATGATCGTAGTGGCCGAGGGCGCCGGCAGCGCCGCCGACATCGCCGCCCGGATCAAAGCCGAGATCGACCTGGATCCCCGGGTCACGGTGTTGGGCCACATTCAGCGGGGCGGCTCGCCCACTGCCCGGGACCGGGTCAACGCCACCAAGATGGGCTATGAGGCCGTTCAGCTCCTGGCTCAGGGTCAGACCAATCGGATCGTCTGCACACAGCACGGCGACGTGACGGATGTGGACATCGAAGAGGGCCTGGCCATGCACAAGAGCATCCAGCAGGTGGAAGTGGACGTGCTCCAGGCCATGACCGGTATCTAAAAAACTGCAAAAAATGCCCCCGATCTTGGGGGCATTTTTCTGTTGTCCTGCCAAGGGGAAATTTCTTGACAAGGTCCCGGCGATGCGGTAAACTGTCTAAGTAAAGTGAATAGTGTTGTTTGAATGGGCAATGGTGTCTGTGACGTGGGGGCAGTATCCCTGTTTCGCGGATGCCGTTTCTTTTTTTGATACTTCTAAAGGAGGCCGGTCCTATGTATTCCTATCGGGAGGTCCTGGACTTTGTGGAGCAGGAGGACGTGAAGTTCATCCGTCTTGCCTACTTTGACGTGTTCGGGCAGCAGAAGAATATTTCCATCATGCCGGCGGAGCTGGAGCGGGCCTTTCAGGACGGCGTCTCCTTCGACGCCTCCGCCGTGCCGGGCTACGGCGACGAAGCCCATTCCGATCTGTTTTTACACCCCGACCCTTCCACCATCTCCATTCTGCCCTGGCGTCCCAGCACCGGCCGCGTGGTCCGGATGTACTGCGACATCTGCGACAGAAACGGCAGCCCCTTCGCCCCGGATCCCCGGAGGATCCTGAAGGAGGCCGTGTCCTATGCCGACAGCCGGGGCTATGCCGTCAATTTCGGCCCGGAGATGGAATTTTATTTATTCAAGACCGACGAGGCCGGGGAGCCTACCCGGGAGCCCTTTGACCGTGCGGGCTATATGGGCATCTCTCCGGAGGACCGAGGGGAGGACATCCGCCGGGAGGTCTGCTTCACGCTGCTGGAAATGGGCATCACCCCGGAGGCATCCCACCATGAGGAGGGGCCGGGCCAGAACGAGATCGATTTTCGGTACAGCGCTCCCCTGGCGGCGGCGGACAACACCTCCACCTTCAAGTGGGTGGTAAAGACCCTGGCCATGCTCAACGGCGCCTGGGCCAGCTTCATGCCCAAGCCCCTGCCGGAGGCTCCGGGCAGCGGCATGCACGTCAACATTTCCCTGACCGCCAAGGACGGCCGGGACCGGTCCGAGGCTTTTCTGGCCGGGATCCTGGGCCATATCCGGGAAATGACCCTGTTTCTGAATCCATGCCGGGAATCCTATGCCCGGCTGGGGGGGCAGAAAGCCCCCAAATACGTCAGCTGGGCCCCGGAAAACCGGTCCCAGCTGGTGCGGATCCCCGCCGTTAAGGGCCGCAGCCGCCGTATGGAGCTCCGGTCCCCGGATCCCCAGGCCAACCCCTATCTGGTCTTTGCCCTGCTCATTTACGCAGGGCTGGACGGCATCGACCGGGGTCTTTCCCTGCCGGGACCTGCGGACTTTAACGTCTACACCGCCCCCAAGGAACTGACGGACCGGCTGGAGCCTCTGCCCGCCAGCCTGGAGGAGGCCCAGGCGGCCGCCAAGGACAGCGTTTTTCTCCGGAAACATCTGCCGGAGACCTATTTCGATACCTATTGCCGGATCTGAGGGCAAAGAAAGGAGCGATGCGGAATGACCACCCGAGGCAGTCCCCAGCGGGTCCTGATCGTCACCGCGTCCCCCAAATTTCCGGAGGTCCTCCGGGCCTGTCTCCCCCCTGCCCAGTTCCAGCCCCTGCTCTCTACGGCATCGCCGGGAGAGGCCAAGCGGATGCTGCTGAACGCCGGCTTTGACCTATTGGTCATTGACGATCCCCTGGGCCGGGAGTCCGGGGTCCAGCTGGCCATGGACATAGCCAGCCAGCACGCCTCCCTGGGGATCCTGCTGCTGGTCCGGGCGGAGCTTTTTGATCAGGCCAGCGCCCGGGCGGAGGAAAAAGGCATCGTGACCCTGCCGAAGCCCACCACCCGGCAGATGATCTACACGGCGGCCAAAATGCTGACCGCCCTGCGGAACAAGCTCCTGGCCGCCCAGCGGGAGACCCTGGACCTGCGGGATCGGATGGAAGAAATCCGCATTGTGAACAAGGCCAAATGGTTCCTCATCGAAAACCGGCAGATGTCGGAGCCGGAGGCCCATCGATACATTGAAAAGGCGGCCATGGACCGCTGCGTCAGACGAAAAGAGATTGCGGAGGAGATCCTCCGCGGGGAATGAAGGAAAGGGAGATCATTATGACAAAGTACATTTTTGTGACCGGCGGCGTTGTCTCCGGCCTGGGCAAGGGAATTACCGCCGCGTCCCTGGGCCGTCTTCTGAAGTGCAGGGGGCTGAAGGTGGCGGCCCAGAAGCTGGACCCCTATATCAACGTGGATCCCGGCACCATGAGCCCCTATCAGCACGGCGAGGTCTACGTCACCGAGGACGGCGCCGAGACGGACCTGGACCTGGGCCACTATGAGCGGTTCATTGACGAGGATCTGAACAAGTTCTCCAACCTCACCACCGGCAAGGTCTACTGGAACGTCCTGAACAAAGAGCGCCGGGGCGAGTATCTGGGCCAGACCGTCCAGGTGATCCCCCATATTACCGGGGAAATCAAAAAGTTCATCTATCAGGTGGGCGAAAAGACCGACGCCGACGTGGTCATCACGGAGATCGGCGGCACCACCGGCGACATTGAAAGCCAGCCCTTCCTGGAGGCCATCCGGCAGGTGGGCCTGGAGGTGGGCCGGGAGAACGCCCTGTTTATCCACGTGACCCTGGTGCCCTACCTCTCCGGCAGCGACGAGCACAAGTCCAAGCCCACCCAGCACTCCGTCAAGGAGCTCCAGGGCATGGGGATTGCCCCCAACATCATCGTCTTGCGGTGCGATAAGCCCCTGGAGGAATCCATCTTCCGGAAGATCTCCCTGTTCTGCAACGTGAAGCCCGACTGCGTCATTGAAAACCGCACGGTGCCGGAGCTGTATGAGGCCCCAATCATGCTGGAGGAGCGGAACTTCTCCTCCATCGTCTGCCGGGAGCTGCACCTGGACGTGCCGGAGCCTGACCTGACGGAATGGAACGAAATGCTCCGGAAGATCCACGCCCGGGACAAGGACGTGACCGTCGGCATTGTAGGCAAGTATGTGGCCCTCCACGACGCCTATCTCTCCGTGGCCGAGGCCCTGCGCCACGCGGGCTATGTCCATGGGGCCCGGGTCCACATTCAGTGGATCGATTCCGAGCGGATCACCCGGGAAAATGCGGCTGAAATTCTGAAGGACTGCCAGGGCATCGTGGTGCCCGGCGGCTTCGGCAACCGGGGCATTGAGGGCAAGATCTTTACGGCGGAGTACTGCCGCACCCACAATGTGCCCTATCTTGGCATCTGCCTGGGTATGCAGACCGCGGTCATCGAATTCGCCCGGAATGTCTGCGGCATGACCGACGCCAACTCCCGGGAGTTCGACGAGACCTCCGCCCATAAGGTCATTGACTTCCTGCCGGATCAGCACGCGGGCATCGACATGGGCGGTACCCTGCGGCTGGGGGCCTATCCCTGCGCCGTCCAGCCCGGCAGCAAGCTCTACGAATGCTACGGCGTGCCCATGATCTCCGAGCGACATCGCCACAGATACGAGTTCAGCAACGTGTTCCGGGATGAACTGGCCGCCGCCGGTCTGTCCCTCAGCGGTCTGTCTCCGGACTCCTACATTGTAGAGACCGTGGAGATCCCCCAAAATGATTTTTACATCGGCGTTCAGTTCCATCCGGAATTCAAGAGCCGGCCCAACCGGCCCCATCCCCTGTTCCTGGGTCTGATCGAGGCCAGCCTGAAAAAAGCCTGATGTAAAAGCTCCATTCCTCCCCGGGGCTTCCCGGGGAGTTTTTATTTGGAAATGGGTTTTGCTTTACAATTTTAGGGAAAGGGAGTATAATAATATGGAGCAACTGCATGAGGAATGCGGCGTCTTTGGCGTATACAGTCCCAAGCGCTATGACATTGCCAAGACCGTATATTACGGCCTGTTTGCCCTGCAGCACCGGGGCCAGGAGGGCGCCGGTATCGTGGTCAACTCCGACGGCGTCTTTTCCTCCCGGAAGGACCTGGGACTAGTGAACGAGGTGTTCTCCCCTGCCGCCCTGTCTGCCCTGCCCCAGGGCAATATGGCCGTGGGCCATGTGCGCTACGGCACCACCGGCGGCAATTCCCGGGCCAATTGTCAGCCCATTGAGGTCAACCACATCAAGGGCCATTTGGCTTTAGCCCACAACGGCAACCTGACCAACGCCTTTGAGCTGCGCCAGGATCTGGAGCTGAAGGGGGCCATTTTCCATACCACCAGCGATACGGAGACCATCGCCTATCTCATCACCCGAGCCAGGCTCACCGCCCCCAGCATTGAAGAGGCCGTGGTCCGGGCCATGCCCGCCCTGGAGGGAGCCTATTCCCTGGTGCTCATGTCTCCCCAAAAGCTCATTGCCGTCCGGGATCCCCTGGGATTCCGGCCCCTGTGCTACGGTCTTCGGCCCGATGGCAGCTATGTGGTAGCCTCGGAGAGCTGCGCCCTGGACGCCGTGGGCGCCAACTTCGTTCGGGACATCGGCCCCGGTGAGGTCATCGTCATTGACGAAAACGGTCTGCGCACCGTAAAAGCTCCCGTCTCCCCTGCCCCCGGGTCCCTGTGCGTATTCGAGTATATTTATTTTGCCAGGCCCGACTCCGTCATTGACGGCAGTTCCGTGCACCTGGCCCGGCAGAAGACCGGCGAATTTCTGGCAGAGACCTACCCCGTGGAGGCGGACCTGGTTATCGGCGCCCCGGATTCCGGTCTGGACGCCGCCCTGGGCTATTCCCGGGCCTCCGGGATCCCCTACGGCATCGGTTTTGTGAAAAACAAGTACGTGGGCCGCAGTTTCATCGCCCCCAACCAGGCCGACCGGACCAACACCGTCAAGATCAAGCTGAACCCCATTTCCAGCGTGGTGGCCGGCAAGCGGATCGTCCTGGTGGACGATTCCATCGTCCGAGGCACCACCAGCCGCCAGACCATTGCCCTGTTGCGGCAGGCCGGCGCCCGGGAGGTCCATATGCGGGTGGCTGCGCCCCCCTTCCGCCACGCCTGCTTCTACGGTGTGGACGTGGACAGCCCCGAAAATCTGGTGGCCAATCACCACACCCCGGAGGAGATCGCCGCCCTCATCGGCGCCGACAGCGTGGGCTATGTGCAGCCGGAGCAGCTGTGCCGTCTGACGGACCACATGCCGGGGATCTGCACCGCCTGCTTTACGGGAGAGTATCCCACCTCCACCCCCTCTCACACGGAGAAGGACCGGTTCGAGCAGAAGCTGTCTCAAAAATAGCGTTTTTCAGCGGAAACTCCGCTGTGAAATAATAAATGGATAAGGAAACAAGAAATGGAACACAAAGAAAAGATTCTGATCCTGGATTTCGGTGGTCAGTACAACCAGCTCATTGCCCGGCGGGTCCGGGAGTGCAATGTGTACTGCGAGGTGCATCCCTTCACCATGACCCTGGCCGAGATCCGGGCCTATGAACCCACGGGCATTATCTTCACCGGCGGTCCCAACAGCGTCTATGACGAGAAGGCCCCCCATGTGGATCCCGCCGTGTTCGAGCTGGGTGTGCCTATCCTGGGCATTTGCTACGGCTGTCAGCTCATGGCTCAGGCCCTGGGCGGTGAGGTCACGGCAGCCCAGGCGGACACCGCCCGGGAATACGGTAAGACCGAGACCTTCTATGACACCTCCTGCAAGCTCTTCCAGGGCCTGCCCGCGGAGGGCATCAGCTGGATGAGCCACGGCGACTATATGGCCAAGGTCCCCGCCGGGTTCCAGCTGGTGGGCCATACCGAGGCCTGCCCCAATGTGGCCATTGCCAATGAGGGCCGGAAGTTCTACGGCGTCCAGTTCCATCCCGAGGTCAATCACACGGAGCACGGCGCCGACATGCTGCGGAATTTCCTGTATCTGGTCTGCGGCTGCACCGGCGACTGGACCATGGGGGATTTCTCCAAGCGGACCATTGCCTCCCTGCGGGAGACCATCGGCTCCGAGGGCCGGGTGCTGCTGGCCCTGTCCGGCGGTGTAGATTCCTCCGTGCTGGCCGCTCTGCTGGCGGAGGCCATCGGCAATCGACTGACCTGCGTGTTCGTGGACCACGGCTGTATGCGAAAGAACGAGGGCGACGAGGTGGAGGCCGCCTTTAAGAAGTGGGACATCAACTTTGTCCGGGTGGACGCCTCCCAGCGGTTCCTGGATAAGCTGAAGGACGTGTCCGATCCCCAGGAGAAGCGTCGGATCATCGGCACCGAATTCGGCTATGTGTTCCTGGACGAGGCCAAGAAGTTCGGCATCACCAAGAAGGATTTCTTCGCCCAGGGCACCATTTACCCGGACGTCATCGAGTCCGGCAAGGGCGACGCCGACACCATCAAGAGCCACCACAACCGGCTCCTGCCCCAGGAGGTCATCGACAGCTTCCAGGCGGTACTGGAGCCCCTGCAGCTGCTGTTCAAGGACGAGGTCCGGCAGCTAGGTCGGGAGCTGGGTCTGCCCGAATATCTGGTCTCCCGCCAGCCCTTCCCCGGTCCCGGTCTTGCCATTCGGATTTTGGGCAGCGTGACCCGGGAGAAGCTGGACACCCTGCGGGACGCGGACTTCATTTTCCGGGAGGAGATCGCCAAGTCCGGCTGCGACAAGATGTGCAGCCAGTACTTTGCGGTGCTGACCAATTCCAAGTCCGTGGGCGTCATGGGTGACGGCCGGACCTATGAGTACACCCTGGCCCTGCGGAGTGTCACCACCTCCGACTTTATGACCGCCGACTGGACCCGGATCCCCTATGACGTGCTGGACCGGGCCTCCGTCCGGATCGTCAACGAGGTGGGACATATTAACCGTATCGTTTACGATATTACGTCGAAGCCCCCCGCAACGATTGAGTGGGAGTAATCCCCGAAAGGTCCCCAAAGCCTTGAAAATGCTGGACTTTTGCGCCCGAGAATTGCCCCGTAACAACAAAATGACAACATTTTAAGATTATCCAAGAATAAAGAGCTATCTGATTTCTGTTAGAGAAGTCAGATAGCT
>CAKTNP010000044.1 GCA_934589155.1 uncultured Oscillospiraceae bacterium
ATAGCGCCGTCCATCTGAGCAGCACCGGTGATCATGTTCTTGATATAGTCGGCGTGGCCCGGGCAGTCAACGTGAGCGTAGTGCCGGTTGTCGGTCTCGTACTCCACGTGAGCGGTGTTGATCGTGATACCACGAGCCTTCTCCTCGGGAGCCTTATCGATGGAAGCATAGTCCTCGAAGGCAGCCTGGCCCTTCAGAGCCAGATACTTGGTGATCGCGGCGGTCAGAGTGGTCTTGCCGTGGTCAACATGGCCGATGGTGCCGATGTTAACGTGAGGCTTGTTTCTTTCAAATTTCTGCTTAGCCATTTGAAAATCCTCCTGTAATTTGTTGTTGAATGGAATGATGAAAAGAATTTCGCTTTTTTGCCATCTGCGCCTATCATACTACAAAACGCAGAGAAAAACAAGAGAAATTTATCCGCGAGTCCGCTTGGCGATGATCTCTTCAGCCTTGCTCTTAGGCAGCTCCGTATAATGGCTGGGCTCCATGGTGTACTGACCACGGCCCTGGGTGCCGCTCCGCAGATCGGTGGCGTAGCCGAACATCTCGGCCAGAGGCACGAAAGCGCGGATCCGGGCGGTGCCGTTGTCGTTCTCCTGGCCCTCGATGTTGCCCCGGCGGGAAGAAATGTCGCCGATGACGGTGCCCATATACTCATCGGGAACGATGACGTTCACACGCATGATGGGCTCCAGGATCACGGGCTGCGCCTTCCGGCAGGCCTCCTTGAAAGCCATGGAACCGGCGATCTTAAAGGCCATTTCAGAGGAGTCGACCTCGTGGTAAGAGCCGTCGAACAGGGTGACCTTCACATCCACAACGGGGAAGCCAGCAAGCACACCGGCCTGCATGGCACCCTGGATACCGGCGTCAACAGCAGGGATATACTCCTTGGGGATGGCGCCGCCAACCACGTTGTTGATGAACTCGTAGCCCTTGCCGGACTCATTGGGCTCCACGATGATCTTAACGTGACCATACTGGCCCTTACCGCCGGACTGGCGGGCATACTTGGTGTCCTGAGTAACGGACTTGCGGATGGTCTCCTTATAGGCGACCTGGGGAGCGCCAACATTGGCCTCCACCTTGAACTCCCGGAGCAGACGATCCACAATGATCTCCAGGTGGAGCTCGCCCATGCCGGCGATAATGGTCTGGCCCGTCTCTTCATCGGTGTAGGTCCGGAAGGTGGGATCCTCCTCGGCCAGCTTGGCCAGGGCGATGCCCATCTTCTCCTGACCGGCCTTGGTCTTGGGCTCGATGGCGACCCGGATAACGGGCTCGGGGAAGACCATGGACTCCAGGATGATGGGGTGATCCTCATCACAGAAGGTGTCGCCGGTGGTGGTGTTCTTCACGCCCACGGCGGCGGCGATGTCGCCGGAGTAGACCTTGTCGATGTCCTCTCTGTGGTTGGCGTGCATCTGCAGGATACGGCCCAGGCGCTCACGGGTCTTCTTCGTGGAGTTCAGGACCGTAGTGCCCTTCTCCAGGGTACCGGAGTACACACGGAAGTAGCACAGCTTGCCCACAAAGGGATCGGTAGCGATCTTAAAGGCCAGAGCGGAGAAGGGTGCATCGTCGGAAGCGGGACGGAAGTCCTCTTCCTCGGTGTCGGGGTTGATGCCCTTGACGCCCTTTTTATCCAAGGGAGAAGGCATATAGTCCACAACGGCATCCAGCATTTCCTGCACACCCTTGTTCTTGTAGGAAGAACCGCAGGTCACAGGAACCATGGTGTTGTCGATGGTGGCCTTCCGGATGGCGGCCTTGATCTTTTCGATGGGGACCTCTTCTTCCATGAGGACCATTTCCATGATCTCGTCGTCCACGTCGGAGACGGCGTCCATGAGCTTCTCACGGTACTCATTGGCCAGATCCACCATGTCGGCGGGGATCTCCTCCTCGCGCATATCCTTGCCCAGCTCATCGTAGAACACGAAGGCCTTCATCTTCAGCAGGTCGATAACGCCCTTGAAGTCAGCCTCGGAACCGATGGGCAGCTGGATGGGAACGGCGTTGCACTTCAGCCGGTCGTGCATCATCTGCAGGACGTGGTAGAAGTTGGCGCCCATGATGTCCATCTTGTTGACGTACACCATACGGGGGACCTTGTACTCGTCGGCCTGACGCCAGACGGTCTCGGTCTGGGGCTCAACGCCGCCCTTGGCGCACAGAACGGTCACAGAGCCGTCCAGCACACGCAGGCTGCGCTCCACCTCCACGGTGAAGTCCACATGGCCCGGGGTATCGATGATGTTGATCCGGCGACCCTTCCAGAAACAGGTGGTAGCAGCGGAGGTGATGGTGATGCCACGCTCCTGCTCCTGGGCCATCCAGTCCATGGTGGCGGAGCCGTCATGGGTCTCACCGATCTTGTAGTTCCGGCCGGTGTAGAACAGGATACGCTCCGTCGTGGTGGTCTTGCCGGCATCGATGTGGGCCATGATGCCGATGTTACGGGTATTTTCGAGAGA
Organism: uncultured Oscillospiraceae bacterium; assembly: GCA_934589155.1. GTDB lineage: Bacteria > Bacillota > Clostridia > Oscillospirales > Oscillospiraceae > Faecousia. The sequence goes on from CAKTNP010000044.1 coordinate 2,481, forward strand.
ATACTGTCTAGGCATATAGCAGCTCCTTCATTACCAACGGAAATGGGAGAACGCCTTGTTGGCCTCTGCCATCTTGTGGGTATCCTCGCGCTTCTTCACAGCGGAGCCGGTGTTGTTGTATGCGTCCATGATCTCAGCGGCCAGCCGCTCCTTCATGGTTTTCTCGGCGCGATTGCGGCTGTAAGTGGTCAGCCAACGCAGACCCAGGGTCTGACGCCGGACAGGCCGAACCTCAATAGGCACCTGATAAGTGGCGCCGCCCACACGACGGGATTTCACCTCAACGGCGGGCATGATATTCTCCATCGCCTGCTGGAAAACCTCCAGGCCGTTCTTGCCTGTCTTTTCCTCGACGATGTCGAAGGCACCATAGACGACCTTCTGGGCCACGCCCTTCTTGCCGTCCAGCATGATGCTGTTTACGAGCTTCGTAACCAGAGTGGAATTGTAAATAGGATCGGGGAGAACTTCCCTCTTCGGAACATTACCTCTTCTGGGCACTTCGCTTCCCTCCTTCACATAAAAATGATTTCATAGGTACTTCGAAAGTGTTCTTTCGTTGGTGCTTGCCAGAAGTTTTTACATATATAAAAACGTCATGGCAAGGCTTTTTGCCTTGCAGTAAGGCGTGGGACGCAGTCAATGGGTCGGCGAAGAATTACTTCTTCTTGGCAGCCTTAGGCCGCTTTGCACCGTACTTGGAACGAGACTGCTTCCGGTTTGCAACGCCCTGGGTATCGAGGGTGCCGCGGATGATGTGGTAACGAACGCCAGGCAGGTCCTTGACACGGCCGCCGCGGATCAGCACCACAGAGTGCTCCTGCAGGTTGTGGCCCACACCGGGAATATAAGCGGAAACTTCGTAGCCGTTGGTCAGACGCACACGGGCGATCTTACGCAGGGCGGAGTTAGGCTTCTTGGGGGTGGTGGTACGCACAGCAGTGCAGACGCCTCTCTTCTGGGGGGAAGCCAGGTCGCCGGTCCGGTTCTGAAGGGTGTTCAGATTCTTCTGCAGAGCAGGAGCGGTGGACTTGTAGGTGGCCTGTTCTCTTCCTTTTCTCACGAGCTGGTTAAAAGTAGGCATTAGGTGATCTCCTTTCTTTGAAACTCGCCATAGGCGGTATATATCCTCGGGCAGAGCCCGTAAGGATCAGTTCTTTTCCCCGTCGGCACACAGACCGGCGGCGGAGGCGCCCACATCGATGGCGCAGGCCCGGCCAAGTTCCTCCATGGTGGGGATCCATTGGCAGGGAGCCCCTTTTTCCCGGCAGAGCCGTTCCAGGGGTTCGGTCAGATCAGGATCAGCGTCCTGGGCCAGGAAAGCACACTCCACGGTGCCCTCCTCCAGGGCTTTTCTCAGCTGCTTGACGCCGACGACCTTGCGACCGGTTTTCAGTTTCTCCAACATTTTATCCGTCTCCAGGCAATAAACGTCCATACAGATTGATATTATACCCATTATTTTGAAAAAGTCAACAAAATTTACAGGAATCTTTCTGTATTTTCACTAAATTTTCGAGGCTCCGCTTCTCCTTGGCTTTTTGTCTCTGGAGGGCGGACAACCATCCGTCATTTGGAAAGACACAGCGCACCCGCCGGAGGGCCCGGCGGGTGCGCGCTTGGTCAGATTGGGGGAAAATCACTCGCCCACGGTCTCGGGGACCCGGGGCTCGGGGACCTTGTCCCACTTGAAGTCCCGGTAGGCCATAAGGCCGGAGCCGGCGGGGATCAGCTTGCCGATGATGACGTTCTCCTTCAGGCCGATCAGGTGGTCCACCTTGCCCTTAATGGCGGCATCGGTCAGGACCTTGGTGGTCTCCTGGAAGGAGGCGGCGGACAGGAAGGACTCGGTGGCCAGAGAAGCCTTGGTGATGCCCAGCAGCACCAGGCTGGAGGTGGCCAGTTTCAGGTCGGGCTCTCCCGCGTCGATCCGTGCCTGGACCTTGGCATTGGCGTCCTCGAACTCGGTGTTGTCGATGACGGTGCCGGTGAGCAGGTCACTGTCGCCGGGATCCTCCACCCGGACCTTCCGCATCATCTGACGGATGATGACCTCGATATGCTTATCGTTGATGTCAACGCCCTGCTGACGGTACACGGCCTGGACGCCCTGGACCAGGTACTCCTGGACAGCCTCCACACCGGAGATCCGCAGCACGTCCTGGGGATACAGGGCGCCGTCGGTGATGGGCTGGCCCTTTTCCACGTGGCCGCCGTTTTCCACCTTCAGGCCCATGGAATAGGGCACCTGGTACTGCTTTACCTCGCCGTCGTCGGCGGTGATGGTAATCACACGCAAGGCGGTGCGGTGGGCATCCTCAAAGTGGACGGTACCGGTGATCTCGGAGATCTGGGCCATCTTCTTGGGACGGCGGGCCTCAAACAGCTCCTCAACACGGGGCAAACCCTGGGTGATGTCGTCGCCGGCAACGCCGCCGGAGTGGAAGGTACGCATGGTCAGCTGCGTACCGGGCTCACCGATGGACTGGGCGGCGATGATGCCGACGGCTTCGCCCAGGTTCACTTCCTCAGAGGTGGCTAGGTTCATGCCGTAGCACCGGGCGCAGACGCCGTTCCGGGCGCGGCAGCCCAGGACGGTGCGGATATAGATCTTGTGGATGCCGTGAGCCTCGAACTTCTCGGCGTCGCTGGGCTGCATCAGCTCCATCTTGGAGTGCAGCAGCTCGCCGGTGACGGGATCTACCACATCCTCCACGGGATAGCGGCCGCGGATCCGGTTGCCGAAGGAATCGATAACACGGCCCTTCTCCACCACTTCGCCCACCCAAATGCCGTGGGTGGTATGGCAGTCATGCTCCCGAATGATCACATCCTGAGACACGTCCACCATTCGGCGGGTCAGGTAACCGGAGTCGGCGGTACGCAGAGCCGTATCGGTCAGGCCCTTACGGGCGCCTCTGGAGGAGATGAAGTACTCCAGGACGGACAGGCCCTCACGGAAGTTTGCCTTAACGGGGATCTCAATGGTACGGCCGCTGGTATCGGCCATCAGGCCGCGCATGCCGGCCAGCTGACGGATCTGAGCCATGGAACCACGAGCGCCGGAGTCGGACATCATGTAGATGGGGTTGTAGACGTCCAGGTTGCTCTGCAGGGCGTCGGTGACGTCCTTGGTGGTCTTTTCCCACTGCTCCACCACCAGGCGGTAACGCTCGTCGTTGGTGATAAAGCCCTTGCGGTAGTACTGCTCGATCTTCAGCACCTGCTGCTCGGCGTCATGGATCATGCCGGGCTTGCTGTCAGGCACCACCATATCGGCAATGGACACGGAAATGGCGCCCTTGGTGGAGTACTTGTAGCCCAGGGCCTTGACCTTATCCAGCATCTCCGTGGCAATGGTAAAGCCGTTGACGGTGATGCACTTGTCAATGATCTTGCCCAGCTGCTTCTTGCCCACCAGGAAGCTGATCTCCAGCTCGAAGGCGTTGGCGGGGTCGGAGCGGTCCACAAAGCCCAGGTTCTGAGGGATGGGCTCGTTGAAGATCAGGCGGCCTACGGTGGCGTTGATGATCCGGGACTGCTTCACGCCATCGATCTGCTTGGTGTAGCGCACCAGGATGGGGGCGTGGAGGCCGATGTCGCCGTCGGAGTAGGCCATGATGGCTTCCTCCACGCTGGAGTAGTTGTGCAGGGGGCGGAAGGTGGCTTCCTTCTTGCCCTGGGCCTTGGCGGCCTTATTGGCGGCCAGGAACTCGTCGGCGTCCACAATCTGACCGGCGGGCAGGTCGGTGTCGCCGGCATCGGCCACGAACACGTTCTCGGCGCCCTTTTCGGCCTTGCCCAGGCGGACATAGGTCAGGTAGTAGGAACCGAGGATCATATCCTGGGTAGGAACGGTAACGGGCTTGCCGTCCTGGGGCCGCAGCAGGTTGTTGGCGGACAGCATCAGCATTCTGGCCTCGGCCTGGGCCTCGGGACCCAGAGGCACGTGAACGGCCATCTGGTCGCCGTCGAAGTCGGCGTTGAAGGCGGTGCAGCACAGGGGGTGCAGCTTGATGGCACGGCCCTCCACCAGCACCGGCTCAAAGGCCTGAATGCCCAGACGGTGCAGGGTAGGCGCACGGTTCAGCATGACGGGGCGGTCCTTGATGATGTCGTCCAGGGCATCCCAAACTTCCAGCTTGCCCTTGTCGATCATCTTCTTGGCGGACTTGATGTTGTTGGCCAGGCCGTCCTCCACCAGCTTCTTCATGACGAAGGGCCGGAACAGCTCAATGGCCATTTCCTTAGGCAGGCCGCACTGGTACAGCTTCAGCTCGGGGCCGACCACGATAACGGAACGGCCGGAGTAGTCAACACGCTTGCCCAGCAGGTTCTGGCGGAACCGGCCCTGCTTGCCCTTGAGCATGTCGCTCAGGGACTTCAGCGCCCGGTTGTTGGCGCCGGTGACGGCACGGCCGCGGCGGCCGTTGTCCACCAGGGCGTCCACAGCCTCCTGGAGCATACGCTTTTCGTTGCGGATGATGATGTCGGGGGCGTTCAGCTGGATCAGCCGCTTCAGGCGGTTGTTCCGGTTGATGACCCGGCGGTACAGATCGTTCAGGTCGGAGGTGGCGAACCGGCCGCCGTCCAGCTGGACCATGGGCCGCAGCTCCGGCGGGATCACGGGCAGCACGTCCATGATCATCCAGCTGGGCTTATTGCCGGACTGGCGGAAAGCTTCCACCACCTCGATCCGCTTGATGAGGCGGAGCTTCTTCTGGGCGGAGGCGTCCTTCAGCTCGTTGCGGAGCTGGGCGGAGAGCTGATCCAGGTCGATCTTCTCCAGCAGCTCCTTCACGGCCTCGGCGCCCATGGCTGCCCGGAAATCATCCTCATACTTTTCCCGCATGTCCCGGTATTCCTTCTCGGAAAGGATCTGGTTCTGGGACAGGGGCGTATCGCCGGGATCCGTCACGATATAGGCGGCAAAGTACAGGACCTTCTCCAGAACCTTGGGGCTGATGTCCAGCAGCAGGCCCATCCGGGAGGGGATGCCCTTGAAGTACCAAATGTGGCTGCAGGGAGCGGCCAGCTCAATGTGGCCCATGCGCTCCCGGCGGACCTTGGCCCGGGTGACCTCCACGCCGCAGCGGTCGCAGACCTTGCCCTTATAACGGATCTTCTTGTACTTGCCGCAGTGGCACTCCCAGTCCTTGGTGGGTCCGAAGATCCGCTCGCAGAACAGGCCGTCCCGCTCAGGCTTCAAAGTACGGTAGTTAATGGTCTCCGGCTTCTTGACCTCGCCGTGGGACCACTCACGGATCATTTCCGGGGAAGCAATACCAATTTTAATTGCATCGAAAGTTGCGTTTGCCATTTGTATCACTCCTCCTCTTTCATTGCATCGTCCGCCAGGTCGCTGAGCACATCCATAATATCCTCAGGACCATCGGGATCCACATTATAGCCGGAATCCAGGACCTCATTCTCGTCGGTGACATAGGCAGAGTCGTCGCTGGAGTAGACGATCTCGTCGTCGTCCTCGTCCTCCTTCAGCTCGATCTCGTTGCCGTTTTCGTCCATGACGCGGATGTCCAGGCACAGGGACTGGAGCTCCTTCACCAGGACCTTGAAGGATTCGGGCACGCCAGGCTCGGGCACATTGTTGCCCTTGACGATGGCTTCGTAGGTCTTCACACGGCCGATGGTATCATCGGACTTCACGGTCAGGATCTCCTGCAGGGTATAGGCAGCGCCGTAAGCCTCCAGGGCCCAGACCTCCATTTCGCCGAAGCGCTGGCCGCCGAACTGGGCCTTGCCGCCCAGAGGCTGCTGCGTGACCAAGGAGTAGGGACCGGTGGACCGGGCGTGGATCTTATCATCCACCAGGTGGTGGAGTTTCAGGAAGTAGGGGTAGCCGACGGTGACCAGGTTGTCGAAGGGTTCGCCGGTGCGGCCGTCGTACAGAACGGTCTTGCCGTCCTCCCGCAGGCCCGCCAGCTTCAGGGTCTCGGCAATGTCCTTTTCGTTGGCGCCGTCAAAGATGGGGGTGGCTACCTTCCAGCCAAGGGCCTTGGCGGCGTAGCCCAGATGGACCTCCAGCACCTGACCGATGTTCATACGGGAAGGCACGCCCAGGGGGTTCAGCACGATATCCAGAGGGGTGCCGTCGGGCAGGAAGGGCATATCCTCCTCGGGCAGGACGCGGGACACAACGCCCTTGTTGCCGTGACGGCCGGCCATCTTATCGCCCACGGAGATCTTACGCTTCTGGGCAATGTAGACCCGGACCACTTTATTGACGCCGGGGCTCAGCTCGTCGCCAGCCTCCCGGGTGAAGATCTTCACGTCTACCACAATGCCGCTCTCGCCGTGAGGCACCTTCAGGGAGGTGTCACGGACTTCTCTGGCCTTCTCGCCGAAGATGGCCCGCAGAAGCCGCTCCTCGGGGGTC
>CAKTNP010000045.1 GCA_934589155.1 uncultured Oscillospiraceae bacterium
CGGTAGTCTCCGGCGGGAGCGTCGGGAGCGGGTCCGTGGGCACGGGAGCGGTGGTCCCAACGGTGGATTCCCGGGGGGCGCCGCTGTCGCCGCAGCCCGTCAGCAGGGACAGAAGCAGGACGGCGGCCAGAAGCAGGGAAATACGTTTCATCATGATCACTCCTTTAACAGCACGATCAATAAGTGCGCAATGTGAAATCCAGGGATATGGAATCGGATTCCGAACCGTAACTCTCCGGCATGTTCCGCACCGCTATCCGAATGTTGTAAAGTCCGGCCTGGGAGAAGGTGTAGCTGCGGGAAACACTGCTGGTATTCGTGTACTGGGACCAACTGGTATTTCCGCTGGGATCGGTGATGCCGACGGCGATACGATAGCAGGTAAAGCCCACGCTGCCGGTAATGTCGCAGGTCGTGCCCTTGGGGAAGCAGCCCCGATAGGGCGGGTTGATCCTGATCCGGGTCTTGTTATATCCGCAGGTATTGCATACCACACCGGTCCAGTTTCCGCGGTTGGTATAGGTGTGGGTGTGATCGCCAATCACGTCCATGCTCAGAGGGACAATGACTTTCAGAGGGGTGTCAAGAAATTCGTCGCCAAGTCGTTTGCTTTTCCGCATGGGAGAGTTGCCGTTGAAGTAAACGTCGGGGCGTTCTGTGCTGTCTGCGGTGACAACGAGAATGGCGTGATCGGGAGAATCGTCGCCGTCCATATACAAGGCAAGGACGGAACCGACGAGACTACTTGCGGAGATTGTAAAGTTGCTGCCGCCTGCAACATATTCTATAGAAGAGCGGAGACCGGTTTCTCCGGTCACGGAATTAGACGCATCTGCGTAATCTAAAAATGTATCAACAGCGGTCCAGCTGGAAGAGGAGCCGCCAGTGTCCCAATACCATTTGAGGCTGCCGCTATCGTCCATAGGGGCTATATTGCGTTTGATCTTTGTGGAAATATTGCTTCCGCCAAAACCGGCCCAAAGACATTGGGAAACATAATTTTGGCAATTGACCCCGCAATCATTATTGATATCGTCGGTATAATATGTGAAATTTTGGTTGCAAAATTCAGGAAAATCATATACACCGATGTTATCCCTGGAGGTTGTATAGACCATGGAATAAGCAACTGCGGCAGCTTTATTATAGTAATACGCAGAAGAGGTTACGGTCTGAGTCTCTACGGGGTCCGAGACGGTGACGACCGGCTGTCGGAAGGCCTCGTCCGCGGCCTGAATGGAGGCCTGCAGGTCAAAGGTTTCCGGCTCAACGCCGTAGGCTTCCAGAAATTCCACCGTCATGTTTACGATGGTCCAGCCGGCATTGGTTTTCAGGAATTCAACGACATAATGGTCACCGGCGGCGGACGGTTCGTCCAGTTCCGGATATTGGTACTCGGCCAGGGCGTACAGATGAACATATCCGTAAGTACCGTCAATTTTGCGTTCAACGGTGGTCGTACTCAGGGAAAAATTCTCTACTTTGCTGCCCTGGGCGGTTTGCAGATAGCCGTAATACTGTGCGGTTTCGTCCAGGAAGGTGATGTTGTCACAGAGCTTAGAGAGGGTGGTGAGCTCCCGGCCCACAAGGACCTGCTGTTCCATGGGCAGGGACAGGGAGGATTCCACGGCGGCGTCCGCGGCCAGCTCGGCAACGGTGGCCTTGGACAGGTCGTTGCCGCCGTCCAGGTAGATGTTTTCAATGTAGGCGGTGACGTAATCTGTGGCAAGTTTTTCCAGTTCATCCAGTTCTTCGGTGGGGGCGGCCTCCAGGGCGGAGGCTCCCATTGCGGTCAGCGACAGGGCGAGGCACAGGACCAAAAGCAGGGAAACGAGTCGTTTGCATCGTTGCATGGCTATTCTCCTTTCTGTCTTTCGGGGCCAATTCCTACCGAGGATTCCGGCGGGCCTCCATCCGGGTCCGGCCCGGAACTCCTCCTAATCACACTTTATCCGGATACCACTAAAAAGTCAATGGAATATCCGAGTTCTTAATAATTTTTAAGAATTACCGGAGAAAACTCAACAAAAAAGTTCAAAACCCAACAACAACCTGGAAAGAAACCACAACAATCCACAGGGCCGAAAACAAAACGACCGGAGGTCCGCGGACCTCCGGCTGAAGCTCACTTTTTCATGCGGGCGATGACGGCCTTTACCCCCTCCGCCAGGGCCAGAATGTCGGCCTCGGCGGTGTCCCGGCACAGGGACACCCGGAAGGAACTGTCGATGACCTCCTCCGGCAGGCCCATGGCCACGAGGACGTGGCTCCGGTGGCCCTTGGCACAGGCAGACCCGGCGGACACGCAGATCCCCTCGTCCTGCAATAGGTTCAGGGTGTGCTGGGAGGGGACCCCGGGAATGGACAGGGAGAGAATGTGGGGAGCCTCGTGGGCGCCGTTGATCCGGACCCCCTCTATGGCACCGAGACATTCCATGGCCAGCTCCAACAGCTGCCGCTCCCGGGCGGTGTCCTCCTTGAAGGTGGCCCCTACGGCCTGACAGGCGGCGCCGAAGCCGAAAATCGCCGGGGTTCCCTCGGTGCCGCTGCGGTACTGCCGCTCCTGGCCGCCGCCCAGCAGCAGGGGGGGCAGAGGCAGCCGGGGGCGGATGTACAGGGCGCCTACGCCCTTGGGTCCGTGGACCTTATGGGAGGACACGGAAATGAGATCCGCCCCAAGGGTCTTGGCCTGGAAGGGGACCTTCAAAAAACCCTGAACGGCGTCGGTGTGGAAAATGGCGTCAGGGCAGACTCGGTGGGTCAGCTTGGCCATTTGGGCGATGGGCATGACGGCGCCGGATTCGTTGTTCACCATCATAACGGACACGAACACCGTGTCGGGCCGCAGGGCCTGCCGCAGGTCCTCCGTCGTGACCCGGCCCAGGGGATCGGGCTGGAGATAGGTGACATCATACCCCTGACTTTCCAGCTTTTTCATGGGCCGGAGGATGGCGTCATGCTCCACGGCGGTGGTGATAATATGTTTTCCTCGTTTGCCCATGCGCTCTAAGGAGGAGAACACGGCCCAGTTGTCGGCCTCCGTGCCGCCGGAGGTGAAAAACACCCGGTCGGGCTCTGCCCCCAGGGCCCGGGCCACCTGTTCCCGGGCGGTCTTGAGCTTGTGGGCCGCCTCCATGCCAAAGGCGTAGAGGGTGCTGGGGTTGGCCCAGGTGTTCTCCAGGGCGTCCTTCATAGCCGCCACGGCCTCGGCACAGGGCTTCGTGGTGGCGGAATTGTCCAGATAGATCATAATTGCCTCCTATTTTCCGACGCAGAAGCGCTCAAAGATCCGATTTGTAATGTCCTCCCGGACGGTGCGGCCCGTGACCTCGCCGATGGCCCCCATGGCCTCTTCCACATCCGTCAGCAGGGCATCGGGGGTAAATCCGGCGGACAGGCCCTCTATGGTCCGGTCCAGGGCGGCGCAGGCTCGGCTTATGGCTTCGGCCTGCCGGGGGTTGGTGAGGACGGAGCCGTCACAGGGGGTATCGCTGCCGAAGAGGGCTTCCAGCCCGGCCTTCAGCTCCGGGATCCCGATTCCTGTCTTGGCGGACAGGGGATAGACCCGGTCGAAGGGCAGGTCCGCCGGAGTCACGACGGCGCCCAGGTCCGACTTATTGAGCACAGCTATGGCCCGGGGGGCGGCCTTGGCCGCCGCCATGGCCTCCCGGTCCTCGGCGGTCAGGGGCTGGGAGCCGTCGCAGACGAAGATGCTAAGTTCCGCCGCCTCCGCTGCCTGCCGGGAACGGGCCACGCCCAGGGCCTCGATGGGGTCCTCTGTTTTCCGGATCCCGGCGGTGTCCGTCAGCCGCAGCAACAGGCTCCCCACCCGGACCGTTTCCTCCACGGCGTCCCGGGTGGTGCCGGGAATGTCCGTGACGATGACCCGGTCGTAACCCGCCAGGGCATTGAGCAGACTGGATTTTCCTGCGTTGGGCCGGCCCAGAATGGCGGCCCGGACCCCTTGGCGCAGGACCTTACCTTGGTCAAAGGAGTTGTAAATGGTCCGGAGACGGTCTCGGGCGGCGGTGAGGACGTTCCGGTATTCTTCCAGCCGGAAGTCGTCGATGTCCTCGTCGGGATAGTCCAGCACTGCGTGGAAGTGGCTACACAGGTCCGTGAGACGATCATAAATGGGGTCCACCTGCTGCAATAGCCGCCCGGCCACCTGGCCCGCGGCGTTGGCGGCGGCCTCCGGGGTCTCGGCCTCGATGAGGTCGATGACCGCCTCGGCCTGGGTCAGGTCCATGCGGCCGTTGAGAAAAGCCCGTTTGGTGAATTCTCCCCGGCGGGCGGGCCGGGCACCGGCCTTATACAGGGCCTCCAGCCCTCCGGCCAGCACGGCGGGAGAGCCGTGGCATTGCAGCTCCACCGTGTCCTCTCCGGTGTAGCTGTTGGGCCCCCGGGTGCAGACTCCAAGGCACTGGTCCAGCACCCGGCCCCGGCTGTCCGTCAGGGTCCCCAGCACCAGCTTCCGGTCCGGGGCCTGGGACAGGGGGCGGCCGCTCAGGGGCCGGAACACCCGATCCGCAACGGCTCCGCAGCCGGGGCCCGACAGCCGCAGGATCCCAATGGCGCTGACCACATTGCCGGTGGCAATGGCCGCGATCACGTCCGACATAAAAACGCTCCTTTGTTTGTAGCTACATTTTTATTTATATGTATTATAGCGGCCATCTCGGCAAGAAACAAGTCCCGGCGGAATAATCTGCCGGGACCCTGGCCACACTAGCCGGGAGGTGAGCATATGGAACAGCCAACGCCCCGGCCGGTGCCGGACTATCCGGGACCGGTGACGGATGAGAATATCCGGGCCATTTTCGCGGGAGCGGGAGATTTTTACGCCCGGGAGCTCCGCTGCGGGAACGTGACCCTATATGTTTACATGATCGACGGTCTGGTTTCCGGCGGCGACGCGTCGGAATACATTCTGAAGCCCATTTCTCAGGACCTCAAGGGGGACAGCCCCCAGGCTCTGTATGAGGCGGCCCTGGCCGGGGAGATCTACAACTCCGTGGCAGACCCCTGTGAGGATCTGGACACCGTGGCCCGGAAATTGGTCAACGGCTTCGGCGTGGTGCTGTTTCCGGGGGCGGGGGCCCTGGCCTTTGAGATCAAAACCGGGGAAAAGCGCAGTCCCGGCCCGCCGGAGGTGGAGGCCACGGTCAAGGGCCCCAAGGACGCCTTTACGGAGACGGTGCGGACCAACACCAGCCTGCTGCGGCGACACCTGCGGACTCCGGACCTGCGGCTTCACGAGACGGTGGTAGGGCGGCGGAGCCTGACCAACGTGACCGTGGCCTATATCGAAGGGCTCACGGACCCGGAGCTGGTGGAGCGGATGAAGGCCCGGCTGGACGAAATCGACATTGACGGCTTCCTGTCCCCGGCGGCGGTGGAGGAGTATGTGACCGGCTCCCGGAAAACCGCCTTTCCCCTTATGCAGTACACCGAGCGGACGGATAAATTCGCCCAGGGCCTCTTGGCGGGGCGGGTGGGGCTGCTGGTGGACGGCCTGCCCCTGGGCTATCTGGCACCGGCGGATCTGGGCTATCTTATGACCAGTCCCGAGGACCGGGGCACGGACTATCTGTCCGCCTCCTTTCTGCGGATTCTGCGTTATCTGACTCTGGGGCTGACTCTGATCCTGCCGGGGCTGTACGCCGCCATGGCGGCCTTTCACCAGGAAATGATCCCTCTGCCCCTGCTGCGGGCTATCATTGAGAGCAAGGAGAACGTGCCCTTTCCCACGGCGGTGGAGGTGCTGGGCCTGCTTCTTTCCTTTGAGCTTTTGCAGGAGGCGGGGATCCACCTGCCGCAACCCATTGGCCAGACCGTGTCCATCATCGGCGGCATCGTGGTGGGCACGGCGGCGGTGGAGGCCAAGCTGGTGTCTCCGGCGGCCCTCATTGTTGTTGCGGCGGCGGGGATCTGCGGCTTCGCCCTGCCCAGCCGGGATTTTTCCGAGGCGGTGCGGCTGTGGCGGCTGGCTTTGGCTCTCATGGGGAGCCTGTGGGGGCTGTTCGGGGTGACCTTCGGATTTTTGGCTTTGCTGGTCCATCTGGCGGAACTCCGGTGTTTGGGGGTGTCCTATCTGGCGCCTCTGGCGGAGCTGCGGCGTCGGAATCTCCTGCGGGGACGGCTGGTGACGAGTAAGGAGCGGGATCCCCGGCTTCATCCCTGGGACAGCCGAAACCAGCGGTGAAGGGTAGGCAACCCGCCGTAGTGGCCGATGCCCACATCGTCCTTCTGCGCATTTTAGGTTTTGCAAGGGGAACAAGCCTCCGGCGGCCCCATTTCTGATCACGCAGAAATGGGGGAAAGACGTGGTCAAGGGAGGGGCTTTTTACAAAGACGCCCCTCCCTTGACAATCCCTCCCTCCGAAACTAAGAACATTTCCGGGCTCAACTCTTGGGCGATTTCGTAAACAGAATCGCCCCTCCGCCTAAAATTTTAGAAACAGCAAATGGAGCTTATATAAATATTCGGTATTCCGCTGTTCTATCGAAATGGACAATTATCTTTTGACTGCACACCCGGGACATCCGCACCATTCCACTCTACATTCTTATTAGAAGGTGATCCTGTGAAACGTATCCTTTCTCCCGCCCTGCTTCTGGCCGCCGCTGGGCTCCTGTTTGCCCTGCCGTATAAAAGCCGGGACGTGGGAAGTCTCCTGCCGGTGGAGACGGCTCTCTTCTCTGTGGAGGGCCAGACCGTGACCGTGGAAACGGACCTGGGCCTTACGGGCCGGGGAACAGATTTGGAGACGGCGGTGGCAGATCTGAAGGCCCGGGCCTCCGGCAGCCTGTTCCTGGATACGGCGAATTTCGTCCTGCTTCGCCCCTCGGCCCTAGCCCTTCTGCCGGAGCTGGAGCGGGCGGATTTCCTGCGGGACAGCTGCACCCTGTGCCTGGCGGAGGACGAGACGGATCTGCCCGGCGTGGGGGCCTATCTCCGGGCCCATAAGCCGGGCTCCGACCTGGGCGCCGCATTTTCTGCCCTGGCCGAAGGGAAGGATCCGGAGCTCCCGACCCTGACCGTGGAGAACGGGACCTTTGCCTTGGAGTCCAAAGGAGGAACGCCATGTTCGGAAAGCAGGTAAACGCCCGGGGGCTCGCGGCCTGGACCCTGGCGGCCCTGACGGCACCGGCGGCCCAGTTTTTCGGTTCCCTGCCCTGGGTGTGGGTGTTGGAGGCCGGCGTGGGAGCGGGGCTTTTGTGGGTGTTGGTCTGGAAATATGGGGGGCCGCTGCCCCGGGCGTGGGCGGCAGCGGTCCTGCTGGGCACGGTTCCGGCCCTGCTGTTATCCTTGAGATACAGCGGGGCCTGCTGGCCCGGGGTGCCGGATGGGATCCAGGGCTGGGCCCTGCTGATTTTCGCCGCTTGGGCGGCCCTGCGGGGCAGCGCTGCCGGGACCCGGTATGGGGCGGTGGTATTCTGTATTTCGGCGCTGGCCTATGGGATGCTTCTGGCTTGTGCTTTGCCCGGCGTTAAGGCTGAAAATCTACGCCTGGCGGACACAGAGGCTTTGCCCTGGTCCCTGCTGGTATTGCTGGTGCCTCTGGGGCTGAGCGTGCTCCAAAAGGAAGAGAGCCTGCGCCCTTGGGGATGGATCGGCGGCGGAGCGTTAGCGGCGGGGCTCCTGGCGGCGGTCTGCGCCGGGGTCATGGGGCCTGCCCGGGCGGCAGCCATGGATGGGGCTTTTTATAACCTGGTCCGAAGCATCCGGTTTTTCGGCGTGGCGGAACGATTTGAGGCGTTGGTCTCTGGAATCATGACCATGGGGTGGTTCTGCTATACGACGCTGATCCTGTGCATTGCAGGGGAAGCAGGGGAACGGCTGCGGAAGGGAACGGGCAGGGCCGCACTGTGCGTAGCGGCGGGACTGACAGCGACAATCTATTGCTTTGTTGGAAATATATAATTGAATGGTGAAAAACACAGCAAAATGACGAACAAAAAATTATAAAAGGAATGTCGGCAAAAATTCTGCAAATTTTTGTAAAAAAGGGGTTGACAAGTAGAGGTAGGCGTGGTATCATATGCAAGCTGTCCGCGAGAGAGCAACGGAAACGAAAGCTTCTGAGAGTTCTTGAGGGTCG
>CAKTNP010000046.1 GCA_934589155.1 uncultured Oscillospiraceae bacterium
GGCCCCCGGCTCCCGCAGGGTGTGGTCCACCCCCAGGACCTCCGGAATGATGTCCCCGGCCTTGCGGACCAGGACGGTGTCCCCCACCCGGATGTCCCGCTGGCGGATGAAATCCAGATTGTGCAGGGTGGCGCGGCTGACGGTGGTCCCCGCCAGGCGGACGGGGACCCCCCGAAGCGCCGGAGCACCGCGGGGGCCGTCACGCGAAGCGGGACGGCCCCAGAGCGGCGCGCGGCGCAAGCGGGGGACGGGGCCCCGACCGCCAACATGCAGAGCATGCGAGGCCCGCCGGGAACAAGGCGGGCCCGGGGGTACCTTCGACGTTCGGCCCGATGTGCTGGGCAACAGCGCCCGGCGGCCGCCGTCCCGCGTACGAAGTTCGCGGGACGGCGAGGCGCGGGCGCGGTCCTGGGGGCGGCTGCTCCTTTACTTGATATAAGGACATTATTCCGTCAGAGCGGCGCGAAGCGGCAGATGGCAGAATGGAGAAAACAGGACCCGGGCGAATCCGCAATTTTCTATCAGTACCCGGGCGGAGACATTGACATTATCGCGTCAAGCGATGGAGGCTTTCGGCCCCCTGGCTGGGAGCGAAGCGACCGATGGGGGCCGACCGACCGCCAGGGGCGGGAGGCTGGAAAAAAGGCGGAAGGAGATGATATGCTCCGGTCCATGCGCCGGGCGCGGGCGAAGCTCCGCCGCCTGGCGCTGTCGAACCGGTTCGACTATTTCGTGACCCTGACCTTGGACCAGACACGGATAGATCGTTATGACCCGCAGGTCATAATGCGGGCCCTGAATACCTGGTGCGACAACATGGCCCGAAGGGCCGGCCTTCAATACATTCTTGTGCCGGAACGGCACAAGGACGGGGCGCTGCATTTTCACGGCTTCATGCGCGGGGACGGTCTGCGGGTGGTGGCCAGCGGCCACTACACGCAGACGGGACCCGCAGCAGAGCCGCAGCCTGTTTATAATCTGCCGCAGTGGCGGCTTGGATTTTCAACGGCAATTCCGCTATATGGCGATTATGCGCGGGCGGTGGCGTATGTGTGTAAGTACATCGGTAAACAAGAGGGCCAGCGGCCCATGGGCCGCTGGTACTACTCCGGCGGCGGCCTCGCAGAGCCGTCGAAGGAGTACGTTAGCCTCGAATACAACGAATTACGGGCGGCGTACCCGGACGCCCGCGAGATGGAGATTCCGGGCAAGAAATTGTTGGTAATTCATACGAAAATGGAGGAAAACGAACATGTCTAAGTGGAAATTGACGGGAGACGAGGCACAGCAGAAACAACTGACGGCGATTCTGCGGAGCCTGGGATACAACGAGGCTTTGCGGGGTACGGAGTACCTTCGCGAGGCCGTTTGGCTCTATGAGCCGCGCATGCGATTTACGAAGGAATTGTATCCGGAACTCGGGAAGTTGCTGGGGGTGCGCCCCGCTTGCGTGGAGCGGAACATTCGGACGGCGACCGGTCGGGCCTTTAATGCCTGTACAGATTATGAGGCGCAAGAGAATGTTTTTGGCGCAATGTCTGATACGGGCGAGGTGCCCACGGTAGGCCAGACAATTGCACATATTTGGCGGGCGGTCCTGGAAGGGGTGGGCGCGTGAAAACAGACTATCTCCTGCAGCGTGAGGTCGACCGGGTGCTGGATCTTTTGACCCCGGAAAACCGTCTTGTTATGCGGGTATTGCTTGCAACCGGGCTTCGCATTTCGGACGCGCTCCAACTGCGACCGGAGCAGTTGAAGCCCAATTTCTGGATCACGGAGCAGAAAACCGGGAAACGGCGGCAGATAGGTCTTGCGGAGCCGCTGTTGTCCGACCTCCGGGCGGCTGCGGGGGAGACCTGGGTTTTCCCGGGCCAGGACCCCACGAAGCACCGGAGCCGTCAAGCGGTATGGAAGGACGTAAAGCGGGCGGCGGCTGCATGCCGCCTCCCGCAGAACGTAGCGCCCCACAGCGCGCGGAAAATCTATGCCGTGGACCTGCTGCGCAAGTACGGCGATATTGATAGGGTCCGCCGGGCGCTGAATCACGACAGCGCGGAAGTAACTCTTATCTATGCGCTGGCCGACATGCAGATGCTAAAATCGACACGGCGGCGGCGGAAAAAGCCCGGGAGAAAAAAAGTTTGACATTTGCGCCCGTTTTTGGTAAGATTTTGTCGGAAGGGAGGGCAGGCGCGAGCCCCAAACGAAACAAAACAATGATTTTGTCGGAGCCCGTCACGCGCGGGCGAAGGTATGCGTTCGCTGGTCGGTGACCAGGGATATTTTTTTACCGAACAGCGAACGCAACAAAATAAAGATTTTGTTGCGTTCGTGATGAGACGGACAATTATGTTGTGCCGCAGATTTCACTCTGCGTGCTTCGATCACGGATCATATGTCAACGCATTGCCGCACCCATGACAAATGCCGCGCTGATATCGTGGACGGATCGCGTCCATAAGTTTGGCTCCCGGACCTTGATCTGCGGCGTTGACTTGGTAGCCGTCTGTGTTTAGAATTATTATATATAATGTGTACGCTGTGTCCAGGGCTTGACTGAGCATCTGGTCACAGCGGCCCGCGGAATTTCTGACGATAAGGCGGCCATCTGTGCCCACGGGAATCGGCAGTTTTTGCGTATGTATACTGTATGCGAGGTCTGCCAAAATCCGGCTATGTTATACCATAATCTAAGTTATAAGCTCTAATATCAGATTAATTCCAACAATTTCATTGCTTTTTTGTTTGTAAATATGTCGTTTTCTTGAAAATCGACAACTTTGGAGGCTATTTATGCAGCGATATACGGACTGCCCGGCGGTCCTGCGGGACTTTCTCTCCTATCACGAGACCATCAAGGGCCAATCGCCCAGGACCATTTCCGAATATTACCTGGATCTTAGGATGTTCCTGCGGTTTATGAAGCTCATGAAGCAGGATATGCCTTTGGATACGGACCTGGAATCCATTTCCATTCAGGATGTGGATCTGGACTTCCTCCGGGGTATCACCACCTCGGACGTTTATGATTTTCTCTCCTATCTGTCCAGCGACCGGATCGCCAGGCCCGACACCAGGATCCCGGAAATCGGGATCGGTACGGCGGCCCGGGCCAGAAAACTCTCTGCCATCAAGTCTTTTTTCAAATATCTGACCGTCCGGACCAAAATGCTGGACCAAAACCCGGTCCAGGATATGGAGTTCCCCAAACTCCGGAAGTCCCTCCCCCGCTATCTGACCCTGGAGCAGACGGCGAAGCTCCTGCAATCGGTCCAGGGTGTCAATGCCGCCCGGGATTATGCCATATTATCGGTGTTTCTGAACTGCGGCATCCGCCGGTCGGAGCTGGTGGGGCTGAACCTGACGGACATCTATGAGGACCGGCTCCGGGTAGTTGGCAAAGGAAACAAGGAGCGTATGGTGTACTTCGGCGAATCCTGCCGGGAGGCTCTGGACGACTATTTGCTGGAGCGGCAACAGGTCCACGATGCCTCGGATCCCAAGGCCCTGTTTTTATCCCGGGACAAAAATCGGATCAGCGTGACGGCGGTCCACCGGCTGGTAAAAAAGCACCTGCTGGCCGCCGGACTGGACCCGGACCAGTTTTCCGCCCACAAGCTGCGGCACACCGCCGCCACCATGATGCTCTCCGGCGGCGTGGATGTGAAGACTGTCCAGGAGGTCCTGGGCCACGAAAACCTGAACACCACCCAGATCTACACCCACATTGAAAGCACGGAGCTGAAGATCGCAGCGGAGGCAAACCCCATCTCCAAGCTGAATTTTTCCAAAAGTCCCAAGGAATAACAAACGGACCCACCGGGAAACCGGTGGGTCCGTTGTATCTTGCATGTAGTTTAATTCTGGCGGGAGGTCAGGTCCAGCGTGTTGTCATACTCCGTGGGGCCGTCCTCCGGATAGGGCCGGTTATACAGCTCCTTGACCGTAAAATTGCCGTCTATATAGCTGACAGCATAAGCCCACTCGTCGACCATCTGGCCGCCATACACGATCAGATTGTTGTTTTCGTCCAGGGCCAGGGCCGAATGACTGCCGGAGACGTCTCCGATCTCCGTTACGGCATTCTGCTCCCAGGCGTAAAAAAGGAATTTGGAGTCGGCTTCGCAGGTGCCGGTCTTCACGATCAGCTCCGGCTGTCCGTCACCGCTGATGTCCACCACGGCGTAGCCCAGCGTATCGGGAACATCCATGGCAAAATCTGCAAAGGTCTTCGCCAGCTCGTCAGAAACCACCGTCTCCGAGGTCTCCGGTGTCGTGGAAGGCTCCGTGATGACGATAGGCTCGGTGCTGGGCTCCGTGGCAGATGCCTTGGTTCCCTGCGTGCTGCCGGTATTGGAAGCACCACAGCCCACGGCTAGCAGAGCCACCATGACAAGGGCCATGGACAGGGCTAACTTTTTCTGAAATTTCATTATGGGGTCGTCCTTTCTTTCTTGAATTGAAACAAATATAGCACCAAAACAAAAGACGTACAAGGTCCCCGCACAAAAATTAATATCTTAATTTTTCAGCGCCAACGGAGGTTAAATAAAGACCAGATCCTCCTCTGACACCAGCTCTGAATACCTCCGGCATGCGGGCTCATGGTCGTTGATGATGCCGCAGGCCTGGAGATGGGAATAGACCGTCACGGGGCCCAGATACCGGAAGCCCCGGTGCCGCAGATCCCGGCTGATTTCCTCGGACAAGCCGTTGCTGGCCATCGGCGTGCCTCCTTCGTTCCAGGTGTTACAGGGAGATCTCGATGGCCTCCCGGACGTTCCGCACCCGGATCAGCTCCAGGCCCGGGGGCGGCTGGAGATTCGCCGTGCCGCTCTTGGGAATCACACACTTGGTAAAGCCCAGCCGGGCAATCTCCGACAGGCGCTGGGCCAGATGGCTCACGGTGCGGATCTCCCCTGTCAGGCCCACCTCGCCGATAGCCGCCAGATCCGAGGGCATGGGCGTATCCCGGTAGCTGGAGGCCACGGCCAGAACCACGGGCAGGTCCGCTGCGGGCTCGTCCAGGGTCAGACCGCCGATCACGTTCATATAAGCATCGCAGGAGCTTAGGTTCATGCCGCCCCGCTTTTCCAGCACCGCCAGCAGCAACACCGCCCGGTTGTAGTCAAAGCCCACCGCCGCCCGCCGGGGCACATTAAAGGTGGTCCGGGTCACCAGGGCCTGGACCTCCGCCAAAACAGGGCGGGTACCCTCCATGGCGCAGGCTACACAGGTGCCAGGGGCCGACAAGGGGCGGCCTGCCAGGAGCATTTCCGAAGGGTTGGGAACCTCCGTCAGGCCCTTGTCCTCCATCTCAAAAACGCCGATCTCGTTGGTGGAGCCAAAGCGGTTCTTTGCGGCCCGCAGAAGCCGGTAGGAGGTGTTCCGGTCTCCCTCAAAATAGAGAACGCAGTCCACCATGTGCTCCAGAACCTTGGGGCCCGCAATGGAGCCCTCCTTATTGATATGGCCCACCACAAAGACGGTGATGCCCTGAGCCTTGGACAACTGCATAAGGGCCATGGTGCAGTCTTTGACCTGGGATATACTGCCGGGCGAGGACTCGTTGTCCTCGTTATACAAGGTCTGGATGGAGTCGGCGATGAGTACGTCAGGCTTCACCTGCTCCACGGCCTGCAGCACCGCCCCCAGGTGGGTCTCAGAATACACCAAAAGGTTGGGAGAATCCACCCCCAAGCGCTGGGCCCGGAGCTTCAGCTGGCGCTCGCTTTCCTCGCCGGAGATATACAAAACCGTCCGGCCGGCGCAGAGGCTCTGGCAAATCTGTAGCAGCAGCGTGGATTTACCGATGCCGGGGGCGCCGCCCACCAGCACCAGAGATCCGGCCACCGCTCCCCCGCCCAGGACTCGATCCAACTCCCCCATGCCCGTGGAGAAGCGGATCTCGCTGTCGGTGTCCACCTGGCCCAGGGGCTTAGGCTCCTTATAGATCCCGATGGAGGCGCTCCGGGTACGGGTCTTGGCTGCCGGGGCGGCATGGACCTCCTGCTCCACCAGGGTATTCCAGGCGCCGCAGGCAGGGCACTTCCCCTGCCACTTTGGGGTCTCGTTGCCGCAGGAGGTGCAGAAAAACACAGTTTTTGTCTTTGCCATAAGGATCCTTCCTTTGCAACAGCGTCGAAACGCATAAACATTTGTTTTATTATACCACATTCTGGCGCCGTGTCAAGAATTGATCCAGGGCGCAGGCCAGGACGCAGCACAGCCTGCGCTGATAATCCCCGTCCCGGAGCCGGGCCTCCTCTACGGGATTGGACAAAAAGCCGCACTCCACCAGGATCCCGGTGCAGCGGATGTTTTTCAGGAGGTACACCTCCCCTGCCGCCTTGCACCGGCGGGAGCTCTTGGGATTTAAGGCGGAGATCAAAAGGGCCTGGGTCATCTCCGCCAGATCCCGACTGCCCTCTGTGGGGGCGTAGAACACCTGGGCGCCGGAGTACCTGCTCTCCGGAAACTGGTTCTGGTGGATGCTGATAAGCAGGGCGTTTTCCGTTTTGTTCACTGCTTTCACCCGGTTTTTCAGGTCCGAGACCTTCTTTTGGGCGATAGTGCCCGCCTCCGGACCGTGGAGAGACACGTCTGCCTCCCGGAGCATTTTCGTGGAATAGCCCATGAAGCACAGAAGATCCCGTAGCTTCAGACTGATCTCCAGGTTGAAGACGCTTTCCGGCAGACCGGTGCAGGAGACGGCACCCCCGTCCTCTCCCCCATGGCCCGGGTCGATGACCAGGGTCACGCCGGGCTTTGCCAGCTCCGCCTCCGCCACCGTAGTCACGGCCCGGCTTGCAAACAGGCTCACCAGGAAAAAGCAGGACAGGGTCATTGCGTAAATGGGCAGATATTTTTTGAAAAACGCCATAAGATCACCTCAAAAACAGCCTATGCCCTCCTTCGGCGGCCTATTCCCGGAACCCCGGGCGTCCTTGCGGCATAGGATACCCCGGAACGACAGTTCTCAACATTCTTACAAGGAGGAACCAAAGTTGAAAGAGCGGAATCTTTTGGCAGATCCCCGGCGGGAGCCGGAGGCGGCACGGCCCTGCCCGGCATGCAGGCAGGAAACGGGGCTGGGCACCCTGCCCGCCCGGGCGCCCCTGGCCAATCCCTATGTCCCCTTTCAGGACGAAAACCCGGTGAAATATGAAGCGGCGAAAGGCTTGATCCGAGGGACCCTGTTTCCGGGGCTGGACCTGCCCCTGCTGGGCATGGTCAACACCCAGGAGCTGACGGGGCCGGAGGCGGAACTGCGGGCCCTGGCCTTTGCCATTCAGGAGCTGGCCCTGTATCTGGACACCCACCGGGAGGATCGGGAGGCCCTGGATCTATACCGAAGCTATCAGGAACTGTACCGGAAGGGCGAGGCTCAATACGTCAAGGAATTCGGCCCCATGAACCATATGCAGCCAGGCAGCGGCGACCGGTACCAGTGGCTGGAGGAACCCTGGCCCTGGGACTATTCTGCAAACCGGTAAGGAGGGGCAAAAAATGTTTATTTATCAGAAAAAGCTGCAATATCCCGTGAAGATCGCCAATCCAAATCCTAGGCTGGCGGCCATGATCGTCAGCCAGTACGGCGGGCCCGACGGAGAGTTGGGTGCCTCCCTGCGGTATCTGTCCCAGCGGTACACTATGCCCTATGACGAGCTTCGGGGACTGCTGACGGATATCGGTAGAGAAGCCTCTGAAATGTTCCATTCAGAGGCTACGGCTTTTTTTGATGCTTTTGCAAC
>CAKTNP010000047.1 GCA_934589155.1 uncultured Oscillospiraceae bacterium
TCCTCATAATGAAATAACGTCACGTTTCCCCTTTTTTCTTGCTCCAAAAGTGCCTCCAAAAGGTCCGGGATCCGTTGTTCCGACAAAACCCGCACCGGTTTTTCGGACACGGCTTCATAGGGAATCCGGGTAGAGGCGGCGGAATCGGGAGCGCAGGTGTAAAGGCTGGCTGATTTGCCGCCGTAGAGAATTTCCAGGGCATGGGGGAAATATTCCTCATAGTACAGGCGGCCGTCCTTGGTATAGCCGTAGGCATACTCGAAGTTCTGAACGCCATAAAACAGGACCGTGGGCAAAAGCGTCGCCATGTAGACGCCTTTGGACTTGTCAAACCAGCCCGGGGGCCGGGGCTCCAGGATCCGGATCCCCGACGTTGGGGAACAGTGGTAATATGCCATAAGATCGCTCCTTTCTATTGGTACCCGAAATTATAGCATGGACTATAGGCAAGGACCAGTCTTGTAATGAACCGGGATCTTTGATATAATATAGGTACAAAAAAGAAGAAATGGGGCAGCATCCCCGGCGGGGATGCTGCCCCATTTGTTATTTCGTCACGTCCATGGCAACGGCGCAGAGCAGGTCGCCGGTCATGGGCTCATTGTGAACGGCCCCCAGGAAGTCGGCCCCCAGCAGGTCGAAGAAATTGCCGCCGATGTTCAGTTCCGGCAGCCGGCCCACCAGCTTGCCGCCTTCCATCAGGTAGGACATCTGCACAGGGGTGGCGAAGTGACCGTCGGGGGTGGTGTCGCCGCCGGAGGCCAGGACCACATACACGGCCTTGCCGGGGACCAGGTCCCGGAGATGCTCCGCCGTGGGATCCACATAGAACCGGTGGAAGCCCAGGCCGGGAACGCTGTCATAGGCGCTGACGGCGGTACCCAGGTCCGGCAGGCCGTATTGATCCGCGGATTTTTTGGTGGTGAGCAGGCCCGTCAAAACACCCTTTTCAATGAGGGCAGGGCGCAGGTCCGGGGCCACGGTGCCCTCGGCGTCAAAGAAGCAGCAGCCGGGGTTGGTAACGGGGTTCATATCACTCCGAAGAGACAGTTTCTCGGAAAAGACCTTCTGCCCCAGCTTGCCGCTGAGGAGGGAGGCACCGGCCACATAGGTCTCGCCGACAAAGCTCTGGAGGAAGGTGCCGAAGAGGTCCAAGGTGCCCAGGATCACCGGGTACTTGCCGGGCTCCAGGTCGGCGGGGGTGTAAAAGGCGTTATACTGCTCCCCAAAGGCGGCCAGGATGGCATCGGGGTCGAAGCTCTTCCCGGACCAGCCCAGGAAGGTATCGAAGAGGTTTCCGGAGCCCCGGCTCTGGACGGCCAGGTCCATGGATAGTTCCCAGCCGGAGCTGACCAAATGCCGGCCCAGGGAATTGCGGTACTCGTTCCTCTGATAGTTTAGGCTGATCTTATTGGAGAAGGCGAACTTGGGGCAGCTCTCCCCCAGCCGGTCCAGGAAGGACTGCATGGTGGGAATGAACCGAGGGATGGGCAGGATCTGCTCCTCATGAAGGTCCTCCATCTGAAGGTTTCCTTCCAGCCGGCAGGGGTAAGGGATCCCCAGGGACAGGGCGTCCTTTGCCCGGGCGGTGAGGGCCGCCTCGTCGGGCTCCCCCAAACAGCCGGCGATGCCCACCACGCCGTTTTCATAGACCCGGACGGTGCCGGTGGTCTCCTCCTGCTCCCGGAAGCTGTCGATCCTGCCGCCGGTGACGTTCAGGGTCACGGAGCGGGTGGTTTCTTTCAGAAATTCTTTTTCCATAGTGCTCACCTCACTGTACATTCATGGACGACACCCGGACATAGGGGCCGCCGAAGCCCACGGGCAGGCCCATCTGCTCCATCTTGCCGCAGCCGCCGGTGACGAAGGACAGCAGTTCCACGTCCCGGGTCAGCCCGTCGATGAGGCCCAGGGTCTCAAACACGGAGCCGGTGATGACGCTGATCTGAGCCGGGCGGCCCAGCTTGCCGTCCACGATCTCATAGGCGAGACAAGGGGCGATGGTGAAGGTGCTCATGCCGCTGCCGTGGCGGATGGTCTTGATGAAATAGCCCTTTTGAATGGGGGCGATGAGCCGGTCGAAGTCCATGTCGCCGCCCTCGATATAGGTGGTAGTCATACGGACGATGGGCTCAAAGGTGCAGTCGATGGCCCGGGCGTTGCCGGTGAGGCCCTCGTCCAGGGCGGCGGCGGTCTGGGCGCTGTGGAGGCGGCCCGCCAGGACGCCGTTTTTGATGAGATAATTCTTCCGGGCCTTGGTGCCCTCGTCGTCATAGGGCACGTAGCCGGAGCCGGGGACCCCGCCCCACTCGGCAATGGACAAAATGGGGGAGCCTACGGTCTTGCCCAGCTGCCACTCCTCCCGCATGGTCTCGTCGGAGAGCATGAAGTCGGACTCGGACTTGTGGCCGAAGGACTCATGGGCGAAGACGCCGGCGGCCTCCGGGGACAGGACCACGGGATACTTGCCAGGCTCCACAGGGACGGAGTTCCGGAGGAAGTTGGCTCCCTCCGCCACGGCGGAGCGGATCTCCGCCTCCAGACCCCGGATCTCGGAGAAGCGGGTGGCGCCCTGCTGCCAGTGGTCGGAGAACTTCTTCTCCCCCTCGGCCATGTCGAAGGACATGGCCACGCCGCAGGTCTGATAATCATAAGTAATATCGGCCCCCAGGCTGGACCGGAAGCGGAAGAGGCTATTGCGGTCCAGATACCGGGCCGAAGGCATGGTGACGCAGGGATCCTCGGTCAAAAGGGGCAGATAGGACAGGAGCAGGTCCCGCTTCTCCTTCGTGGGAACGTCCCGGACGGAGCAGTCGGCGAAGGTCAGCACCGTATCCCGGTTCCGCTCGAACCGGCGGACCATGGGGTCCTCCAGAATGTTGGGGTTGGGGGTGGCGGCATCGTAAAGGCCGTCCAGAGTCTTCTGCAAATGGGCCAGGTCCGTTACGGAGGCGTAGTACCAGAGCTTGCCGTCGTAGACCCGGAGAAAGGCACGCTGTTCCGTCCGGACCAGCAGGTCCATGAGGACGCCGTTCTGATAGGAGATGGTGGTGCGGCACCGGTCCTCGGTCCGAACGTCGGCATAAAAGCCGTCGCGGAATTGAATCATTGAGAATATCCTCCTTTGTGCTGCGATTTTGCACTAATCATACACCCGGACCCCCGGAAATGCAAGAAAATCCAGGAAGATCCGGGCCGCCCCGGAATCGGGGCGGGAAATCTTTCGATCTCATTCAGATAACGTTTGGATTCGGCATAATGCTGCACAAAAAAAATAAGGGGGAATTTATACAATCCGGAAGGCAGGAGGATCTCCGGGATCTGGTGGAGGAGCTCCACGAACGGTTCGGGGAATACCGGAATTTCAGCGTGTACAGCCACCTGCTGTTTGAAGTTGCGGCGGGAAAGACCCACCTGCGGGCGGCGGAGGACCGGAAGGCCCTGTCGGCCCGGCAGGACCGGCTGTATGAGACCATGAAGGCCTATGGCATTGCCGCGAAGCACGTCCTCAGCCACCGGCTGCGGCTGAACCAGTGCATGGCGGACAGCGGCAGCTGCCGTACCATCCTGCCCGGTGGGGAACTGGGGGTCTGCGACCATTACAGCGAGGACAATTTCGTAGGGCACCTGGACCGGGAGGAGCCGGACCAGGAGATGGTCCGGAGCTTCCGGGAGTACCGGGAGCCGGGGCCGGAGTGCGGAGGGTGCTTTTACTATCCCGACTGCATGCGGCTGAAGAAGTGCGAGCCCTTCTCCGGGTGCTATCCGGAGACCCGGGAGCAGATCCGGAAGCGGACCCTGGACGACATGGAAAATACCTTCGAGGCCTGGCGGAAGCACCAGGCGGCGGAGGAGGAAAATGAGTTGGAGTTTTGTTGATTAGGAGGAAACAACATTGAAACAGTATCAAAGAGCGGATATGAAAATCATTAATATTGTGCCGCTGGATGCGGGAAGATTCTCCAAATATTGCGTGATCTCTCCGGGGCAGGGCGAGATCGACAGCGGACCGGTGATCGACGGTTGTACCTCGAACCTTTGTTGGTCCGAGTGGGACGAGGCCGACTAACGCGGCGGCCGCATAAATCAAGCAAGGATCGTGGAACGGTATATCGGAGCCGAACTGGAGATCGTTGAGTTTGCTCTTGGGAATAGTGTCTTTTCTTCCGGCTGGTGCAATTCTAACCCAAACGAGGGCAAAACCGGCGGTGGAGATGTGTATAGAGTGCCCGGAATTTAGTCTGTGCTGGGGCCAGAACAACTGACGCCCAGGATAGATTGCGGAAAAGGAGACGAATACCAATGGACTATTTGCCCGCGGAGCTGGAAATTGTGAAACTCAGCAATACGAACGTACTGGCAACATCGACCTGTGAGGTCGTTTTCCCGATCATTGAGGGCGAGGACTGCGCCCCCATCGAGATCCATTGATTTTACGCTGAAAAAGGGAGAAGTGCGGCATGAAGCTGAAGGATACCTTTGTGACCCAGGAAATGGACGGCGAGCAGGTCATGGTGGAGGCCGGAGGCGGCTTCTCCGGCATGGTCCGCAGCAACGCCACCGCCGCGTTCATCATCGACCGGCTGAAGGAGGAGACCACTCCGGAGGCGATCCTGGAGGCCATGGTCCAAAAATACGACGGGCCCCGGGAGCAGATGGCATCGGACATCGACATGGTGCTGGAGAATCTGCGGGAGATCGGCGCCCTGGTGGAATAAGGGGAAATTTGCAAGGGCAGCACCGTAAAAACGCGGTGCTGCCCTTGCCGCAAAAGGAGAAATGGGGATGAACACGGAAAGCAGCCGAGGGCTGCTCTATCTGATGGGCTGCGGCCTCAAGGACCGGCAGCCGGAGGAGGCGCTCCTGCAAGAGCTGGACCCGGAAGAACTGTACCGGCAGGCCCGGCGTCACTCGGTGACGGCCCTGGTATGCACGGCGCTGGAGGGGGCAGCGGTCTTTCGTCAGGCGGGGCCGAAGATCCGGCAGAAATTTCTGGACCGGAGAAACCAGGCCATCCGCCGGGCCATGCTCTTTGACGCGGAGCGGCGGGCGGTATCGGACCGGATGGAGGCTCTGGGCATCTGGCACGTGGCCCTCAAGGGAAGCCTGCTCCAGAATCTATACCCCAAATACGGCAGCCGGGAAATGACGGATGTGGACATGCTCATCGATCCCGCCAAGCGGGAGACGGCCCGGGAGCTGTTCGTATCCCGGGGATACCGGGTGGAATCCTACGGGGAGGACATCCACGACGTGTACATAAAGGCCCCCGTGTACAACTTTGAGATCCACGACAGGCTGTTTCAAAGCTGCTACCCGGTGTTCTCCGAATATTACGGCGGGATCCGGGAGAGGCTATTGCCGGCGGAGGGGCGGCGGTTCGAGCTGCGGTTCTCCCCGGAAGATTTTTACGTATTCTTCGAGGCCCACGCCTACAAGCACTATCATCTGGGGGGCACCGGGGTCCGGACCCTGGGGGACCAGTACATTCTGGACCACGGGATGACGGGGCTGGACCGGGCCTATGTGGACCGGGAGCTGGAACGGCTGGGGATCCTGGCCTATGCCAGGAAGAGCCGGAGCCTGGCGGAGAAGCTGTTCGGGGGCGAGGCGCCCCGGCTGGAGGATCTGACGGGATCGGAGCGGGAGGCGCTGGACTACTGCCTGGGGTCCAACACCTACGGCACGGCGGCCAACGCCATGCGCAACCGGCTCCAGGAGGCCCAGAAGGATCCGGGGCCCATTACCGGGGCCACGAAGTTCCGGTATCTCATGGGGTGGCTGTTCCCCGGCCGAGAGACCATCCGGGAGATCCATCCCCTGATCTACCGATGCCCGGTGCTGCTGCCCTTTTACTGGGTGTGGCGGCTGGCGGCCAAGGGACTGGGGCACTGGCGGCGGAACCGGGCGGAATGGTCCCGGGTGAAGCAGGCAAAATAACAGGCAAAAACGGCCCCGGGCACACGCCCGGGGCCGAAGTCATATAGGGGTCGCTCTCTGTATCCGCACCGTTGGCACCTATCCATGGGTCACGCTTATTATAAAGCGGATACCCGGGAAGGGGGAAGATATGGGTCGATTTATGAGCAGCTATGAAATTTATGAGTTATGGGGCCGGCGGGGCTATTTTTTGCAGTTTTCCGTATTGATATATCCAGGCTTGAAGAAAAGGTACACGAAGCGGCGGGAGTAGCGCTCCGGGTGGCGGCCAACGCGGATGGACATGACCAAGAGGAAGACCATAATCAGCGCAAAGAAACCGGAAACACGGCAGAGCACCAGCATATTGCTCCGCAGATATTGACGGTGTTCCACGATGGTCAGATACGCGGTGCCATCCCGGCCGGAAATGCTCCACAATTCATAGGTCTTCCCGTTCTTCGACACTGTGTACCGCACCCGGAACTGCACTCCGGAATCGCACCGGTCCAGGAAGGAATTGGGATCCGTCAGTTGGCGCAGATAGGCGGAGACCTCATAGCGTACAGCGGATGAGGACTCCGTGTAGAGCATAAGATTCCCCCGCCGCACCTCATACCGGGAAAAGGTCACGTCCGCAGATTCCAAAGGCGGGTCGGCATCCGTTCGGCCGCTGAAAAACACAAGGGCCAGCATGCCGATAGCCAAAAGGGCAAGGACTCCATAGAGAATAAGAATGGAACCGGATCCGTTTCCATTTCCGTTAAAAACGTCCCACTTAGGGCGCTTTCTGGGAATGGCGCTGCCGTTATGACGGGCTGCGTACTGCTTCTGGGCCTGGGCGAGGAAGGCATCCTTTCCGGAGAAAGAGAAATCCACCCGGGCTGCCCGTTTGCCGATCCACAGAATAACGTCCTGGCCCGTGAAGCCGGAAATGGCGGTAATATCCCCGTAAGAGTACCGGCGGCAGCGGCCCCAGATGTTATACCGGGAAAAACCGTCCTCGTCATAGATAATCCGGACATTTCGGGCATCCAGGATCAGCATACCGCCCACAAGGGCCAGAAACGAAAAGAGCAGCGGAAGCCAAGGATCATATTCGGTCCGCCATGTGAACAGGGTTATAATCAGCAAAATGGCATCCAGGAAAAGGAGGAAGGCCAGGAACCCCCTAGGCGTCTCTGCTGCGGCATTCTCCGAGCGCCGGGGAAACAAAAGCGTGAGAACGCCCAGGGCCAGGGCTCCAAGGGAGCACAGGGTGAAACAGCAGAGAAGATACGCCACAGGATCACCGCCTTTTACAGGATGGGGATATTATAGCATAAGACAGGATGATCTCCCAGAGGCAAAAATCCAAACGCAGGAAATTGTTGGAGCACGAAAAAACGGCAGGTATCAAAAGATACCTGCCGGGCGTGGCGGAGATGGGGG
Organism: uncultured Oscillospiraceae bacterium; assembly: GCA_934589155.1. Taxonomy (GTDB): domain Bacteria; phylum Bacillota; class Clostridia; order Oscillospirales; family Oscillospiraceae; genus Faecousia. Next base: position 7,351 of record CAKTNP010000047.1, read on the forward strand.
GATTCGAACCCCCGGACGGTTGCCCGTCAACTGATTTCGAGTCTTGTTCGCACTTGGTACTTTCGTGTCTGCTGTGGTCGGTGGCGGCAGTTTTGGAAACGGCGAAAACCCTTGTGCTGCAACGGATTTCGGACGC
>CAKTNP010000048.1 GCA_934589155.1 uncultured Oscillospiraceae bacterium
TTCCAGTACGACTCCAAGAAGACCGGCGGCGTCACCATCAGCCACCTGCGCTTCGGCGACAAGCCCATCCGCAGCCCCTACTACATCAACAAGGCCGACTTCGTGGCCTGCCACAACCCCTCCTACATCACCAAGGGCTTTAAGATCGTTCAGGACGTGAAGCCCGGCGGCGTGTTCCTCATCAACTGCCAGTGGGATCTGGCTGAACTGGAGCACCATCTGGACGCCGCCTCCAAGCGCTACATCGCCCAGAACAACATTCAGCTCTATACCATCAACGCCATTGACCTGGCCATCAAGGTGGGCATGGGCAAGCGTACCAACACCATTCTGCAGTCCGCTTTCTTCTCCCTGGCAAAGGTCATGCCCGAGTCCGAGGCCATTCAGTACATGAAGGACGCCGCCGAGCACTCCTATCTGAAGAAGGGCCGCGACGTGGTGGAGAAGAACTGGAACGCCATCGACGCCGGTGCCACCGCCTATGTGAAGGTGGACGTGCCCGCCGCCTGGGCCAACGCCGAGGATAAGAAGGCCGAGGCCGTTCTGGAAGGCCCCGCCGACACCGTGGAGCTGGTCAAGAACATCCTGACCCCCGTGGACAAGATGGACGGCGACAGCCTGCCTGTTTCCGCTTTCGAGACCTATGTGGACGGCCAGTTCGCTCTGGGCGCCGCCGCCTACGAGAAGCGGGGCGTTGCCGTCACCGTGCCCGAGTGGGACGCTACCAAGTGTATCCAGTGCAACAACTGTGCTTATGTGTGTCCCCACGCTACCATCCGTCCCTTCGCTCTGACCGAGGCCGAGGCCGCCGCGGCTCCCGAGGCCGCCAAGATCGTGCCCGTAAAGGCTGGCAAGGGCAAGGGCGTCTACTCCTACACCATGGCCGTGTCTCCTCTGGACTGCATGGGCTGCGGCGTCTGCGTCGGCGTCTGCCCCACCTCCGCCATCACCATGGTTCCTCAGGAGAGCCAGCTGGCCCAGCAGGATGTATTCAACTACATGGTCTCCAAGGTCTCCGAGAAGAAGGAGCTCCAGGACAATACCGTCAAGGGCAGCCAGTTCCGTCAGCCCATGCTGGAGTTCTCCGGCTCCTGCGCCGGCTGCGCCGAGACCAGCTACGCTCGTCTCATCACCCAGCTCTTCGGCGACCGGATGTACATTTCCAATGCCACCGGCTGCTCCTCCATCTGGGGCGGTCCCGCGGCGACTTCTCCCTACTGCGTGAACAAGGACGGCCACGGCCCCGCCTGGTCCAACTCCCTGTTCGAGGATAACGCGGAGCACGGCCTCGGCATGTACACCGCTCAGGCTGTCCTGCGGGAGTCCCTGGCCGAGAAGACCCGGAAGCTCATCGCCGTGGAGTACACCGACGCCGACCTGAAGGCTGCCGCCCAGGCTTGGCTGGACACCATGGAGGACGGTGAGGCCAACAAGGCCGCCACCAAGGCTTATGTTACCGAGCTGGAAGCTTCCGTGATCCCCGGCTGCACCTGCGAGGCCTGCACGCTGGGCGCCGACATTCTCAGCAAGAAGGAATACCTCAGCAAGAAGTCCGTCTGGATCTTCGGCGGCGACGGCTGGGCCTACGACATCGGCTTCGGCGGCGTGGATCATGTGCTGGCACAGAACAAGGACGTGAACATCTTCGTCTTCGACACCGAGGTTTACTCCAACACCGGCGGACAGGCCTCCAAGGCTTCCAACATCGGCCAGGTTGCCCAGTTCGCGGCTGCCGGTAAGGAGACCAAGAAGAAGTCCCTGTCCGAGATTGCCATGTCCTACGGCTACATCTACGTGGCTCAGGTGGCCATGGGCGCCAACCCCGCGCAGACCATCAAGGCTATCACCGAGGCCGAGGCTTACCACGGTCCCTCCCTGATCATCGGCTACGCTCCCTGCGAGATGCACTCCATCAAGGGCGGCATGATGCACTGCCAGGAGGAGATGAAGAAGGCCGTCGAGTGCGGCTACTGGAACCTGTTCCGCTTCGATCCCTCTAAGGAGGCCGGCAAGTTCACCCTGGACTCCAAGGCTCCTAAGGATGGCTACCAGGAGTTCCTGATGAACGAAGCCCGTTACAGCCGTCTGACCCGTGAGTTCCCGGAGCGTGCCACCGACCTGTTCGCCAAGAACGAGGCCGCCGCCAAGGAGCGCTACGATCACCTGCTGAAGCTGGTGGAGATGTACAAGGACTAATTCCCGCCTTCCTTCCCGCCCCAGGTCTCCCTGGGGCGGGATTTTTATCACACCGAACCGGAAAGGAGACGCCATGGAACTGACCTTTACCTGCACCGTCCGGGAGATCGACGGCGACTATGCCCTGCTGCTGTCCGACAGCGGCACGGAGCGGCCCGTGGCCCTGGCCCTGCTGCCGGAGGACGTAAGGCCCGGCGACACCCTGGTCTTTGAGAACTTTGAGTACCGGAAAGCATAAAAAGGACGGGATACTTTCGTATCCCGTCCTTTTTATATTCTCTCAGGTGCGGAGCAGCCCCCGGCGGAGCAGCTCCGCCCTGACGGTGGGGTACCGGTCCAGGTCCGTGTGAGGAATTGCCATGGCCGCCCGCATCCGGTCCACGAAGGTGGCCACCTCGCCGAACTGCACATAGTCCATCTTTTCCAGGATCCCCGGCAGCCGCTCCACCAGCGCCCGGTCCAGAAGCAGGGCCTGGGCTCCGTCCAGGGAGCTGTTCCCGGCGCTGACGATCCTCTCCCGGGGCAGGTCCGGATACAGGCCGATGGTGACGGCGGACTCTTTATCCAGATAGGTGCCGAAGGCCCCGGCCACATAAAACCTTTCCACCTCCGACAGAGGCAGGCCCACGGATTCCAGCATATACTCCACCATGGTATTGGCCGCCGCCTTGGTCCGGAGGAAGGCGTCCACGTCGCTCTGCCAGAAGGTAAGGCCCGGGGCGTATTCGACGCCCCACTGGCCGTTCTCCCGGACCAGGCCCCCGGATTCCGGCACGAAGCGGCCCATAAAGTCCAGCTTGCCGTTCAGGAACAGCTGGGCGATAAGGTCCACGATGCCGCTGCCGCAGAGGCCCTTGGGGGCCCCGCCGCCGATAACCGTCAGGTTAAATTTCCCGTCAATGAGCTTCACGTAGGACACGGCGCCCTCCACGGCCCGCATACCGGTCTTGACCACGCCGCCCTCCAGGGCAGGGCCCGCGGCGCCGGCCCCCGCCAGGAGGAAATCCCGGCTGCCCACCACCAGCTCCCCGTTGGTACCGATGTCCAAAAATACGGAAATACCGGGGCGGTCCGGGATGCCGGTGGCGATCATGCCGCTGATAATGTCTCCCCCCAGGTAATTGGCCCGGCAAGGATACAGAAATACGTTGCCGCAAATGGGCAGCCCCAGCTCCCGGGCAGAGAAAAAGCCGAATTGCAGGTCCGCGGGGGCATAGGGGGCGGCAAAAACCCCGAAGGGCTCCAGGCCCAAAAGCAGGTGCATCATGGTGGTGTTTCCCGCAATGACCATGGCGGCGCACCGCTCCATAGGCAGACCGGAGGCCCGCTCCAGAGCCTTCAGCCCCTCCCGGAAGGTGTCCAGGGTGGCCTGTCGGAGCTCCTCCCGCTTTTCCTCACTGTCCTTGCAGTAGAACACCCGGTTCAGGATATCCTCGCCGTAGGCGATCTGGCGGTTGTACACGCTGTCCCGGGCCAGGACCCGGCCCGTGTTCAGGTCCAACAGCCGCAGGCACAGGGTAGTGCTGCCCAGGTCCGCCGCCACGCCGAAGTGGGCCACAGTGGTGTCCCCGGGCTCCAGATCCACCAGGTCCCAGCCCTCCCGGCTCCGGCTCAGGGCGGCGGTAACCCGCCAATCCCCCCGGCGCAGGGTGGCATACAACCGCCGCAAAACAGGCAAAGTCATAGAGACCCTGCCCAATTCCCGGGGCAGGGCCTCTATGACCCGCTGGCGGTCCGGCCTGGGGTCCGCCTCGGTGGGCGGGTCCAGGACCAGATAAATTTTTCTGCTCAATGGCTTCACTGCCGACGCTCCCCCTCCGGCTTATCCTCTCCGGCGCCTCCGGCAGACACCGGGGATTCCATGACCTGGGGAATGAAGTTTTTGGCAATCTTTCCCTTGCCCTTTCCTTCATATTTCAGATAGAAGTAGCCGATGACGGAAAACACCGTGGCGCCGATAAAGTTCACAAACAGATCCTCCATGGTATCGATGAGACCGATGTCCAGATAGCCCCCCAGTCCCAAAGCCACCTGGGTGCCGTCGGACTTCACCAGGATCACGTCCTGGATGTCGGAAATGGTCCGGGGGATATTCAGGCCGTTGGGGTCGAATTTCACGGAGCTGATGGAATGAATGATGGTATCCTTCTGCATGTCGCCGCCGAACCAGGCGTCCACCGACCGCTCGAAGAACTCCCACAAAATCCCCACGGTCATGGAGAAGCAGAAGGCCATCACTGCCACGTAGAAAGGCGAAAGGCTCATGGCCACCCGCTTATCCTTATTCAGGATATTCACCAGGGAGAAGCCGATGGCGGCGCAGAGAAAGCCGTTGGTGGTGTGGACCACCTTGTCCCATCCGGGGACGTTCAGATACCAAGCCTGAATCTCACCCAAAATCTCCGCCGCATAGATAAACAGCAGCACCACGATCTCCAGGGTGTCCGGCAGGTCGATATGGAGCCGCCGCTCGATGATGGAAGGCAGCATGAACAGCACCAGGGTCAGCAGGCACAGGAACACGTTTTCATAGTTCCGGTTGAAAATCTGGGCAATCATGACGAGAATCACGGACAGCCGCAGGATCACATAGGCCGCCGTCACCTTTTTCTTGTTCTCGATTTGGCGGTATTCCTGGCCAGGCAGCTCCTTCCGAGGTTTTTTTACCTTTTTTTCTTTCACATTGTCACCTCAAAAGCCAAACTGATTCATGACCAGCAGCAGCACCGGGATAGCCAGAGACAAAAGGCCCACCAGCCAGGGGTACACGCACTTCCTGGACAAAAACATGAGAACGATGCAGACAAACGTCAGGCCGAAGGGGGCCCAGACTGCCAGCTCCTTGGGATACATCCGGGCAAAGGTACCCGCATCCGTCAGGGAGATGCCCACCTGGTTCGGCAACTCGGCGTAATTCTTAGCCGCTTCATACACGGCGGCGGCCAAGAGGGGCACCGCCAAGAACACCTTTCGCATCCGGTACAAAAACGCCAGGATCTTGCCCGTTACCCCGGCCACGTCCTTCCAATTGTGCTTTGCAGTTCCATTCATTTGTGGGATCTCCTTCCACAGCAGACAATATTCTTTCAGCATCATACCACAATTTCCCTTCCTTCGCAAGAGTGCCGTCCCCTTTTGGGGCAAAAACCGCGTTTTGACCCAAAAACCCGGAATACGCCCCGGCTTAGTATAAGGTATTTGTGCGAAAAAATGCCGCCGGAGGTCCAGCGGCATTTTATTGTACCATTTATAGGATATTTTGTATGCTAGGATAGGCCCACAAAAGAAAGGGAGGTCCTATCCTATGAAAAATACCGTTTCTCTCACCGCCAGCAGCAAGCGCATCCGGCACCTGTACCTGTCCAAAAACCGCCCTGTCCTGGCCTTTGCCCGATGGGCCGCCATGGGCCGAAATCTGTTGGGCGGGCTGCTCTTCGGCCTGGTTCTGGCCGGGCTCCTGCTCCTGCTGCTGTTATAAAAACAGGCGGAAGTAGTCCTCATCCGTCTCCCTGCGGCGGATCAGCCGGATCTCATCCCCCTCCAGCAGGACCACCGGGCAGCGAAGCCGCCCGCCGTGGTTGGAGGCCATGGAACGGGTGAAGGCACCGGTATCATGAAAGATGAGAATGTCCCCGGGCCGGGTCTCCGGCAGCACGTGCTGTCGGCCATAGCGATCCATCTTTTCCATGGTAGGGCCCTCCACATAATAGGTCCAGCGACCCGCCAGGCCGCTGTTGCCCAAAAGGGAAATGTGATAATCCACGCCGGTCATGGCAGACCTTGGCAGGTCCGACAGGGAGGCATCCACCCCCAGAATATTCCTCTGGCCCGTGCGGGTCCATTGGACCCGGGTCAGCAGGATCCCCGCGGGCCCGGCCAGAAATCTGCCGAATTGGGTATGGAGGCTCAGCTTCTCCCGGCCGGTCTCCCGAAAGGCGTTGTGGACCAACTCCGCCTCCCGATTCAGGTCGATCTCCGGCCGTTTTCGGTCCGGCACCGCCAGACCGCCGCCGATGTCACACCAGTCTACCCGCCTTCCGGCCCGCTGCTCCACCTCCGGCAGAAGCTCCAGCAGGATGCGGCTCTCGGCGGCCAGGTATCCGGAGGCGGCCTCGTTATTGGACAGCTGCAAGTACAGGCCCAGCTCATCCAGAGGCTCCCGGCTCAGAAGCTCCGCCGCCGTCAAAAGCTCCTGCCGGGTCATGCCAAACCGGGAGGGCACGGCATGGGTCCGCTGGCGGCTCCGCAGGGAGATCTTTTCATCGGGTTGAAACCGAAGGCCCACCCGGCGGGGGACCAGGCCGCGCTCCCTGTAAAACCCGAGCTGCTCCAGGCTGTTGAGGATCTCCAGGCAGCCCAGGGCCCGGGCCGTTTCCGTATCCCGCTCCGAGGGGTACACCGCCCGGAACAGGATCTGGTCCGGCTTGGCCCCGGCC
>CAKTNP010000049.1 GCA_934589155.1 uncultured Oscillospiraceae bacterium
TAACAGGCACGCACTCGTTTATAAATCTGACGTCCAGCTATAGATGGCTAAACTCCTATCTTACCGCATTGAATTGTAGAAATGATAACGGTTATTTTGTCGTGTTTTTAAGCCCAAGCAGCCTCTGATTTGTGGATATTGTAAAATAGGAAAGTATGCTAGACTACAAGTGGTCCAATTTTCCGGAAGGAATGGCCGAAAACCTTTATCCATTGTTTTTATTTTGAAGGAGGATACTATTATGGCACTGTCTCTGGATTCCAAAATTCGTGATATTCTGCGCAGCCCGGAGGGCAAGGCGGTTATGGAGAAGTACGCGCCCGGCACCAGCAATGACCCCCGCATGAAGCTGGTTGGTGCGCTGACCTACCGGAAGCTGCTGTCCTACCCCGAATCTGCCGAGGTCGCGAAGTTTGCCGATCAGATTGACGAAGATCTGAAAAAGTGCTCCCGCTGAACCGAAATATACAGCAGACCGCCGCGGTTTATTCCGCGGCGGTTTTCGCGTTGTGGACCATATCCTCGATTTCCATTGCTTTCAGGATGATTTCCAATTGCAAGCGGGTGTCCGGGTCTTTGAGGCTGATGTCCAGCTCCCGCTCGATTCGGCCGATCCGATCCACGACAGTACTGCGGTGGACAAAGAGTTCTTCTGCCGTCTGGGAATAGGACATACTTGTTCGCAGAAAAACACGCAGGGTTTCCAGATAGGAAATGGGCCCTGTTTTGTCGTGGCGGATCAGATTTTGCAGCCGCTCTGTAAAATAAGCCTCTGCGGGGAGATTCCCCATGGAATTGATGACCATGTTGATCAGTGCGTAGGTCTTAAAATAGTACATTTTGGTATCCGGATTGGTGATTCGCCCGTTTTCAATGGCGGCCTCCGCCTGGATATAGGCGATATGCGCACCATAGGGGTCCGTAAAGGCATTGCTGATACCGGCTACCCCGTTTGTCTCCCGGAGAAATTTACTCATTCTGCTGTTGAGTGACGCATAATATTCTCCCTGTTTGTCCATCAATGGAGCAACATTTAGGAAACAGACGATGATGTTTTTCTTTGGGAATGCATAGGATTCCGGAAATTCCTGCTCAAAGGTTCCGCAGATATAGTCCCTTGGCAGCCGGGAAAACCGGTTGGCGCTGTGCTGTGTGATACAGACAAAATGCCTGCCGTCCCGCGCAAGATTGAGGGCCCATTTTTGGTTCGCGGTCAGGGGATAGCCGTTTACAAGGCTGGAAAAGGCGGTTTTTAAGGCGGATTGTTCGTTGGTCAGAATGGAGGGATCCCGTTCTATGGACTTTTCAATCAGACGGGCCATGAATTCTGCCAGAGTCAGGTCTGCTTCGCTGAATTGGGGCTTTCCGCTGAAATAAATGCATCCGATATATACGCCGTTTATGTCAAACAAATTGACGCAGAGATATTCTACCTCCTTTAGCTTCAGCAGAAACGCCCCTTTTTTGTCTGTCCGCAGGTCAAATTCCGTCAGATACGCCCCGATCTGCTCCGGTTCCAGTCTGGTTTCCGCCTTCGTGATGTAGTGAAAGGAAGCGTCGAGAACGAAGATGGAGCAGCCGAACAGGGGTTCGCTGCAATCCACGATCCGCTGCAGATCCGCCGTATCCAGGAAAATATCAAACAGCTTTTGTTCCCAGGCATAATACCTGTCGAACAGCTGGCAGAGGCGGCGGTTTACCTCAAAGAAATCGGCATCTCCCTGAATAACGATCAGACAGCACCGATCCCGATAATGGACCAGCTTCGCCCCCTCTCCGATCACCACAATGACGGCCCCCTCCTGCAGCTGGGGACGCACGGGGAGATGGTCAATGGTCGCAAGATACAGGTGATCCGCGTAAAATGTCACCTCGTGGTCCAGGTACAGCTCCGGCCTGGAAATCACCATCCTGGTGGTTTTTGGGCCCGTCATAGTAACGGGATATTTTGCTTCCAGCTCCGCAAAGACAATATCGGCATTGAGTTTCATGTTTCGGCTCATCCTCTCCCATTTACTTTTATTATAGGTGCACCCGGTGCCAATGTCAACGGGCGTACCGTCAAAATGCAGGGAATCCTCCTGGAATATTTCTGCTTTTTGTGTATATTCACATTCTCCGCCCCGCGATACAATGATTGCAGCGTTCCACCCCGAAAACGGCGAGAGGGAAAATACTGCCTGTTAAATTAACGGGAAATATAGGAAGGAGATTTATCTATGGCGTTTCAACCAAATGACAAAGCAATGCTGGAGGGCTATATTCAGGTCGCCCGGCCATTGGAAGACATGTTCTCTGTAAGGGGGAAGGTTGCGCTGGTTCCGGGCGGCAGCTCCGGTCTGGGTTTTGATATTGCCTATCGGCTGCTCCAGGGCGGCGCAAAGGTCGTCATCGCCTCTAATTCCACAGTGGAGGAAGAGGCCGCAATAGACCTGCTGCAAAAGTACGGCTTCGGGGATTCCGTGAAGTTCTGCTTCTGTGACGTGCGGGAGGAGGAACAGGTGGCAAAGCTGGTGGACTTCACCGTGGAAGCCTTCGGTTCCCTGGACATTCTCATCAACTCCGCGGCAACCTGGAACTATGCCCACTTATGTGACCTTCCCAGAGAGGATCTGGAAAGGGTTATGGATACCAACGTAAACGGCGCGTTCTATCTGGTGAAATATGTCAGCCGCTACATGATCGACCAGAAAATTCCCGGCAAGATGGTATTCATCGCCTCCAACAGTCCTTGGATGCCCTATCCCGTTTTCGGCGGCTATTCCCACTACGCGGCCAGCAAGGGCGCGGTGGTAGCCCTGGCAACCCAGGCCGCTAAGGAGCTGAAGCGTTATGGCATTATGGTCAATGCTGTGGCCCCCGGCGGTATGGTCACCCCCGGCGCTGCCGGAAATCTGGCTTCCGAGCTGTTGCCGGAGGAGAAGCAGGATGAATTCTATGACGAGCTGATGGTCTGGCAGACCGACGGACAGCAGCCTGTGGATGAAGTTGCCATCATCGCCTATGCCTTAGCTACCCCCATGGGCGACGGCATTACCGGTGAGTGCGTTGTTGCCGATTCCGGCGCCAGCCACAATATTTTCCGTTTCCAGCCCGCAATCGAACAGTATCCCCCCGAGGAGTAAGAAAGGAGTTTTCCAATGAGCAAGAAAATCGACGCGAGAATCCCCCAGGATTCCGGTGTTGGCGCCGGGATCAAGCAGTATGTGGCCGTCCAGACACCCTGGAACAAGCTGATCAGCTATTACGAGGCCATGCATTATATCAGCCGCTTTGAGTCCGTGCTGTCCGCCGCCACCCAGCAGGCCCTGCGGATCATGATCCCCGATTATCGGGAGCGGGCGCAGCTGATGTGCGAGGAAGCCTTCCAGCGGCAATACATCACCGGAAAATACTACGGCAATGACGACGGCTTCGGTATCCATCCTTTCATGTGCGGCGAGTACCCCGGCGCCCTGATTGGCGACAAGGGCGACGATGCTCTGCTGATGTGCGGTCGCTGCCAGGATTTCGGAACCTACCGCTGCGAAAAGGAGCTGGACGTGTGCGACTGGGATATTGTCGGTTCCGAGCTCTGTCGTACCACGACCATGTCCCTGCAGGGGCAGGCAAAGGCTGCCGCGGAGCGCCGCCCCAATGGCCCTACCCTGGACTATATGATGGTCGAGGCCAAGGGCTGCGGTGATCGCCACTGCCGAATCATCGCGGAGAACCGTGAAAAATATCCTGCGCCGGCTCACGAACTGTGGGAGAGCTTCGGCCCCGCCGTCACCGATGACTACAAGAAGTATACCGAGGAGCCGGACACCGTTGAGGACTCCATGATGTTCCGGGAGGAGTGCAATTACCACTTCGTCAACGGCACCAACAACGAGACGGACTCTTCCAATCAGATGATGAATCTGTCCACCGCGGCCTCCCTGTACGTTCTCCCTGCCATTGCGGAGACCGTCAAGCGGGGCATCGTCACCAGGGAGCAGGCAGACCACATCCTGTGGTGCGTGCTGGAAGCTGCCGGCAAGGCCATGTTTGGCGAGCGGTATGCCATCAAGGCCCTGCGGGACTGGATGGGCGTTCCCAATTCCATCGGCGAGGACGGCCGTCTGCTGGCGGGCCTGATCGAGGTCCAGCTGCAATCCCTGGTCTGCGCCTATGAGGTGGAGGCCTTCAACGAGAAAGAGTGCATTCTGGTCATTGACCGGGGCGGTCTGGAAATCACCGGAACCAAGGATGTGCCGGAGGCCCATCTGGCTATGTGGTATGGCATGTCCAAGACGCTGATCAACGCGCAGTGGTCCTGCTGGGAGGAGAATTCTCCCGCCAAGAAGATGCGCATTAAAATCGCAAAGAAAACCGATAAATTCATGTAATGGGGAGGAATCGCCATGAATAAGAACATCTTCAAATATGACGATATGAAGCGCAGCGAGCACATGGCCGTGCGGAACAATGTGGGCTGGTATTTCTGGACCCACCAACTGCTGGAGATCACCGGCCCTGACGTGGTTCCCTTCCTGGACCATATGTATACCGGCAATATCGCTTCTCTGGCCATAGGCCGGGACCGCTATACTACCATGCTGAACGAGCAGGGCGAGATCATTGATGATGTGGTGATCATGCGTATTTCCGAGGATACCTATTGGGTCTCCACCCTGTATGCCACCAAGGCCGATGACTGGTGGTATTTCCACCAGGGCGACTTCGACGTGGAGTGGAGCGAGATCACAGAGGACTGGCAAATGCTGGCCGTCCAGGGACCTAAGTCCAAGGCCGTTATTGAAACCCTGTGCGCGAATTCCGTAGAAGATCAGAAGTTTTTTGAGATCCGGGACAATACGATCAACGGCATTCCCGTGAAGATCAACCGAGGCGGCTACACCGGCGAAAAGTGGGGCTATGAGATCTATATGTCTCCGGATGATCTGGAAGCCATTGAGTCACTGGTGGATGCCGAGGTCGTAAAGAACGGCGGCAGGCGCGTAACCGAATTCCAGATCATGGCCTGGACACTGCCCACAGAGGCCGGTATCTTCTATATGCGGGATCTGGCCCATACCAACCCGATCGAGGTGGGCCTGGATAAAAACATCAAGTGGGACAAGGACTTCATTGGCAAGGAAGCGCTGCTGAAAGTAAAAGAAAATGGCCCGGAACGGGAAATGGTTGGCTTTGAGGTGCTGGACGATGACTATTACATTCGCTCCAAGCAGTACGGCGGCCCCGGTGAGGCCGTGTTCATTGACTCCGAGGAGGAAGAAGTGGGCCGAGTCTCCAAGCTGGTCTACTCCTATGTGAAGGAAGTCAACAACGGCTATATTCTGGCGAAAACGGGCGCGCTGAAGGTTGGCGACAGGATCAAGATCCACGGCCATGACTGCGTGATCACCGAAAAGAACTGGCTGAATTAACGCGGCAGAGAGGAAAACAAAGCTATGAAACTGGAAGGCAAATCCATTGTAGTCACCGGCGCGTCTGCCGGTATGGGCGAGGCCATTGTGACGCTGTTTGCCCAGGAAGGGGCCAATATCGTTGCGGTTGCCCGCAGAAAAGAGCGCCTGGACGCTCTTGCGGAGTCGCTGAAAGATGCCCCCGGCAAGGTTATCCCCTACGTCGGGGATGTGTCTGACCCCGCCTCCTGCGACGGTATGATCGATGCCGCCGTGAAAGCCTTTGGGCGGCTGGATGTGCTGGTCAATAACGCGGGCATCATGGACGACAACACCGCTGTGGGCGATGTGTCCAATGAAATGATCGAGCGGCTCTTCCGGGTCAATACCTATGGCCCATTGTACGCCATGCGCAAAGCTGTGCAGGTCTTTCTGGCCCAGGGCGAGGACAGCGGCAATATTATCAACATCACCTCCGTAGGCGCAGCCCATGAGACGGCGGGCGTTGCCTATTGCGCATCCAAGGCGGCAATCGCCTCCGCAACCAAGAATACCGCGTTCATGTATATCGACCAGGGTATCCGCTGCAATGCCATTGCCCCCGGTGGCATTCTGACGGACATTCCCTTAGTCATGCCAAAGGCGAATGAATTCGGCTTTGGACGCACCAGCTCTCTGCTGGCCCATTCCCCGGAGATGGGACTGCCGGAGGACATTGCCAGCGCGGCACTGTTCTTGGCCAGCGATGAATCTCATTTTGTAAACGGCACCACCATTACCTGCGACGGCGGCTGGACCTGCTTCTGAAAGCTTTTGCGAGAGTAAGCATGCCCCCTAATCCTGCTTTTATAGGATTGGGGGGCGTTGATTATTATTTGGGAACTGTCGTAGTTAGTGAATATTTGAAAAGCCGATGTATCCTTTATCACAATACATCGGCTTTTCGGCAAGCTAATCTTCCGTTCCGTGAAGTACAGTACCTTTCAGGTAACACTCCATCTCCCCAGATACCACCAGTCCAGCATACTCCATCGGCGCATGGTAAA
>CAKTNP010000050.1 GCA_934589155.1 uncultured Oscillospiraceae bacterium
TGCGGGTGTAGCTCATCTGGTAGAGCGCCACCTTGCCAAGGTGGAGGTAGCGAGTTCGAGCCTCGTCACCCGCTCCAAAAACATAAGGAACGCCGCCGCGTTCCTTATTTCATATGGTGCCGTGGCCAAGCGGTAAGGCAAAGGTCTGCAAAACCTTCATTCCCCAGTTCAAATCTGGGCGGCACCTCCATCGTCGCTGCGGACTCATCGTTCGCAGCGACTTTTTTGCGTCTCCCATCAAAAGCCGGCGCCCATTCGCTCCGCGCAGCTTCTCTCACAATCGCGTTGCCCAAGGAATGGCGCATGCTTCACAGGAAAGGAGCCAAAACCGTGACGATCCATGACCCGAGATCGAATTCCTCAACCGAGGCGGCGCTCCGCGCCTGGGTCGGTGCTCTGGACGCTGTCTCCGAGGCGGAAACCATTGGGATCTTGCGGAAAATCGGCGCTCTCCTGATCCGTGACTGCCAAATTCACGTGCTTGACACGGTGATCCAACCTCTGTGGGTGGAGGCCTATTATTTTCGGGCGGATTTCTTCCCGGACCTCAACACCCACCGAAGCCCTTTGCAGAAGAACCGCTTCGGCAGGCTCTATTTCCACCGCCGGGGCTACGGCGGCCTGGACCTGTGCCTTTCGGACTCGGAGGACGCCTATCTTTCCTTCCTTCTGAAAGCCTGCCTGCTGAACGGCAGCTTTCGGACCCAAAAGGGAATGTTGTCTATCCTCTCCGATACGGGAAGAACCAGAACAGAGCTGGAGGACCTGACCCCTACCCTCGCTCCCGCCTCGGGCTGCCATACCGTCTCTTACGCGCCCCGGGTGAACCTGGCAAAGCCCTGCTATGGGGATGCTCCGCTGGCCGCCTTTGCCCTGGATGCCCTGCCCCGGTACGATTTCCGCTTTGCTCACGGGGTCCTGGGGCCAACCGTCCGGGAGTATATGACCGGCTACATGGCGGCCCACCCGGCCGAAACCGGGGCGGAATACCGGGCGGCGTGCCGCCGGGTATTCGGCTGGGCCCCGGCCTTCGTGGGGAAAATTTCAAACCAGGAACCATAAACATGGCCCCCGCACCGGCTTGCCCGGTGCGGGGGCCGTGTTTATGGCTTCAGTCCGCCGTTTTTAACGATCAGACAGCAGATCGCCAGGAAGATAAGCAGCTCGATCATCTCCGGGGTCCACCCCTTTCTGCTCCCATTATAAGGCAATTGATCTCCAATGGCAACAGAAAGGGAAAAGTCGAACCTACCGGTTCAGGATCCACACGCCCAGTCTTAACGAGGCGGCGAGGGTCAGCTGGAGTAAACAGGGGATCCTACGCTTCTCGCAAAAGGCCCCGGCAAATTTTGAACTGCCGGAGCCTTGGTCAGATCCCGTATGCCGGGGCGTATTTGGCCGCCACCCGGATGGCCTCCTTCATGCTGACGGCGCTGGCCTGGCCGGTGCCCGCAATGTCAAAGGCGGTGCCGTGGTCCACGGAGGTCCGCAGAATGGGCATCCCCGCCGTGATGGAAATGGTCCGCTCAAAGTCCAGTGTCTTGGCGGCGATGTGGCCCTGGTCGTGGTACAGGCTCAGGACGCTGTTGTACTTTCCGTGGAGGGCCTGGGAGAATACGGAGTCCGCCCCGATGGGCCCCGCCACGGCGTACCCCATTTCCCGCAGAGCCTCCACCGCCGGTGCCACCTCCCGGACCTCCTCGTCGCCGAAGAGGCCGTGCTCGCCGCTGTGGGGGTTGAGACCGGCCACCGCCATGGTCCCCTCCCGGATCCCCAGCTTGCGGAGAGCCTCGGTGCAGCGGATGGCATAGGATACGATCCGGTCCTTTGTCACCAGGCCGCAGGCCTGCCGCAGGGACACGTGCCGTGTCAGGAAAAAGATCCGCAGGGACCGGACCTCGAACAGGGTCAGGGGATCCGCCGTCCCCGTCAGGGCCCCGAAGATCTCCGTGTGTCCGATGTAGGGGACCCCGGCGGCCTTCAGGGACTCTTTGTTGATGGGCGGCGTCACCACCGCGTCCGTCCGACCCTCCATGGCCAGCTCGATGGCTTTGGCAATGCAGTCATAGGCGGCCCGGCCGCACATGGCGCTGACCCGGCCGATTTCAAACCGGTCCATGGAGATGTTGTCCAGGTCCATAAGATCCAGAACACCGGACGTGTAGAGCCCCCGGTCGGGGGAGGGGACCCGGTTCAGCCGGAGCCGGGGCATGCCGGGATAGTCCATGGCCCGTTCCAGGACCCTGCCGCTGCCGATCACAAGACACCGGACGGAGGCGGCGGTCTCCGGGTCTGCCAGAGCCTTCAGAATGATCTCCGGGCCGACTCCGGCGGCGTCTCCCATGGGGATAACGATGTGTGGGCGCATGATGATCCGTCCTTTCCGCGGAAAAAATTACTCCTATTGTATCCGGGCCGGGGCTAAGTGTCAACGGCTCCGCCGCCGAAGTGGGGGCCGATCCTCCGGCCTTAAAATATTTTTCGGAAAATCGATAAAAATTTAACGATATATCCTTCAGTGCAATTGACAACGGGAATGGCATTTGATATAATTTTACCGAAATACGGCGGACGTTTGCACGTTAGAAGAGGACGGTGCAAGGGCTCCGACGGATCAAAAAAACTGTGCATGAAAAAACCAATAAAGGAGATCATTTGATATGGCACGTAAGGTCACAATCATCGGCGCCGGCAGCGTAGGCGCATCCATTGCCAACGATATGGTTGCAATGGGCATCGCGACGGAGATCGTCCTGATCGACATCAACCAGCAGAAGGCGTTCGGAGAGGCTATGGATATTTATCAGGGCGTCAGCTTCTGCAGCCCCGCTATCGTGCGGCATGGCGATTATCCCGATGCCGCCGGTTCCTCCGTGGTCATCATTACCTCCGGCGTGGCCCGGAAGCCCGGCCAGACCCGGCTGGAGCTGGCCCAGACCAACGTGAACATCCTTCGCTCCATTACTCCCAATATCGTCAAGTACGCCCCCGACGCCATTTATATTATGGTGGCCAACCCCGTGGACATCATGACCTATGTGTTCCACAAGATCTCCGGCGTCCCGGCGGAGCATATCATCGGCTCCGGCACCGTGCTGGATACGGCCCGGCTCCAGGCGGAGCTGGCCAAGATCTTCCACATCAGCCCCAAGAACGTCCATGCCCATGTGTACGGCGAGCACGGCGATTCCTCCTTCGTGCCCTGGTCTCGAGCCACCATCTCCAATGAGAAAATTGCGGATTATAAGTCCCATGCTCCTATGGGGGACAAGATCAAGTGGGACGGCGACTATGACGGCTTCGTGGAGAAAATCCAGAAGGCCGGCGCCGTGGTCATCAATGCCAAGGGCGCTACCTTCTACGCCGTGGCCCTGTCCGTGTGCCACATCGTCAAGTGCATTTTCTCCGGCGCCGGCACGGCCCTGACGGTTTCCACCATGATGAACGGCGAGTACGGCATCGACGACGTGTGCCTCAGCGTTCTGTGCATCGTGGATGACAACGGCGTCCGGGGCAAGATCTGCAGCGAGCTCACCGAGGAGGAGCAGGCCAAGCTCCGCCGCAGCGCCGACAAGCTGAAGGAGACCCTGGCGGCCATCGAGTATTGATCCCCGAAGGAGACAGAGAATGAACGAGCGTATCGAGCATGATTCCATGGGCGAGGTCCGGGTTCCCGGCGACAAGTACTGGGGCGCCCAGACCCAGCGGAGCCATGAGAATTTCCGGATCGGCGTGGGCCTGGAGACCATGCCCCGGGAGATCATCCGGGCCTTCGGCATTTTGAAGCAGGCGGCGGCCAGGGCCAACCACGCTCTCCGTCCGGAGAAAATGACGGCGGAGAAGCTGGCCGCCATCGAGCAGGCCGGCGGAGAGGTGATCTCCGGCGCCCTGGAGGAGCATTTTCCCCTGGTGGTCTGGCAGACCGGCTCCGGGACGCAGTCCAATATGAACGCCAACGAGGTCATCGCCAACCGGGGTAACGAGTTGGCGGGCAAGCGCCTCTTGCACCCCAATGACGACATCAATATGTCCCAATCCTCCAACGATACCTTCCCCACGGCCATGCACATCGCGGCGGTGGAGAGCCTGGAGGACCGGGTGCTCCCCGCCATCGACGGCCTGACGGAGACCTTCCGCCGGCTGGAGCGGGAGAACGAGGGCGTGGTCAAGTCCGGCCGGACCCACCTGCAGGACGCCACTCCCATCGCCTTCAGCCAGGAGATCTCCGGCTGGCGTACCAGCCTGGAGCGGGACCGTCAGCTGCTGGAATTGAGCCTGGATCCCCTGCGGGAGCTGGCCCTGGGGGGCACGGCGGTGGGCACGGGGCTGAACTGCCCCCCGGGCTTTGACCGGGCGGTGGCACGGGAGATTTCGGAGATCACCGGAAAGACCTTCCGGACGGCTCCCAACAAGTTCCACGCCCTGACCTCCAAGGATGAGCTGGTCTTTGCCCACGGGGCCCTGAAGGCCCTGGCGGCGGATCTGATGAAGATCGCCAACGACGTCCGCTGGCTGGCCTCCGGCCCCCGGGACGGCCTGGGGGAGATCCATATTCCGGAGAACGAGCCCGGCTCCTCCATCATGCCCGGCAAGGTGAACCCCACCCAGTGCGAGGCGGTGACCATGGTGGCGGTCCAGGTCATGGGCAACGACGTGGCCGTGGGCCTGGCCGCCAGCCAGGGTAATTTCGAGCTCAACGTTTTCATGCCGGTGATGGCCTATAATTTCCTTCAGTCCGCCCGGCTTCTGGCGGAGGCCATGGTGTCCTTCAACAAGAACTGCGCCTCCGGCATCCGGGCCAACCGGGAGAAAATGCGGGAGAATCTCCACAATTCCCTGATGCTGGTCACGGCCCTGAACCCCTATATTGGCTATGAGAATGCGGCCAAGACCGCAAAAAAGGCTTATCAGGAAAACATTTCCCTGCGGGAGGCCTGCGTGCAGCTGGGCTTTCTGACGGCGGAAGAATTCGACCGGGTGTTCCACCCCGAGGATATGGTCTGAAACGACCCGGGACATCCCCGGAACAACAGGAGGGAAGCTGCCCCGTGCTGCATCTGAAGAGAAAGAAAACTGAAGCCTCCCGCCCTAACGGCCTGTGGGAGCGGAGCCTGGCCCTTCACGGCCGGGCCTGCCGGGATCTGGCCATCGGGGTCCGGGTCTGCGAAACGGCCCTGGAGCGGCTGGACCTGGATCCGGAGACCTGCCGGGAGCGCCTGGTCTGCGTCAGCGAAAGCGACGGCTGCGCCGTGGATGCCATCCAGGCGGGCCTGGGCTGCACCATGGGGAAAAAGCACCTGCTGTTTTTCAACACCGGCCGCCTGGTCTTTTCCGTTTACGATCTGGAAACGGACCGGTCCATCCGGCTTTGCGTCCGGGAGCGGGTCTCGGACGGCCTGTTCTCCCCGGAGGAGATCCTTGCCATGAAAACGGAGGATCTGTTCTTCTTTGAAGAGGCCCGCCCCATGACCCTTCGGGTCCGGAAGAAGGCCACCCGGGGCTGCACCGGCGGCACGGAGATCGCCCCCCGGCCCATGGGCAGCATCCATGACAGCCTGGAGCCCTTCCGGGAATTTGACGACTCCAAGTTCTGAATCAAAACAGCGAGGGGCCCGGTGCGGCATTGCCGCGCCGGGCCCCTTTGCGCCGAAAAAGACGTCCCCAAGTCTGCATTCACTTAAGGACGAAGGATGCTCAGAAAGAATACGGCATAGCTTATAAATTTTAGTTTAACGAACAGGAGATGATTGCATGAAAATTCTACATGAACTTTCGTGGCTATGGGAAACGCTGGGCATTGCACTTGTGGCTGCGGCTGTCTGCATGGCTTGCGCCGCGCTGATCTGCAAAGCAGCGAAGAAGAAGCTCAGCAAAAAGTTGTTGGCGGTCATAGGGGCTGCGGCATTTGTGGGCGCGATTCTGGCGGTCATTCTGATCGCCCGGACACCGATGCCGCTTTGATA
>CAKTNP010000051.1 GCA_934589155.1 uncultured Oscillospiraceae bacterium
ATCTGGCCCTGTACCCACAGGGCCAGATCCCCAGTATGGCGGAGATCAAGGGATACTGCCGCCTGGTGGACGCTACACAGCAATCCGAGTGGCTCCCCCAGGGCATCTACTACATCGACACCCGGGAGCCCGACGCCGAGGGAGAATCTCTGGATATCCACGGCTACGACGCCATGCTGAAGGCTGAACAGGTGTTTGTGCCCAATTTGGGCACGGACGTGGGCGAGTGGCCCAGGACGCAGCAGGCGGTAGTTCACGCCATCTGCACCCGCATGGGGGTGGAATTGGACAGCCGGACGGTTATCAACTCCACCTACATGGTGGAGTACCCCAATGACTACACCATGCGGGAAATCCTGGGGTACATTGCCGCCGCTCACGGAGGCTGCTGGATCATCACCCCGGCTGGCAAGCTGCGGCTGGTGACGCTGGGCGGGCTTCAGGCGGAGACCAACTACCTGGTGGATGAAAACGGCGACGCAATCACGATGGGAGGGGTGAGAATCCTTGTCTGATAAGCTTTATTTGGGGCGGCAGATCACGGATTTTTCTGCCCCTCCCAAATTTTCTCCTTACAGCCGGGTAACGATCTGGTACGACGACGAGAACGCCTACACCGCCGGAGACGATACCGGGCGGACCCTGGAGGTGGACTGCCCCTGGGCCACCCAGGCGATGGCCAACAACCTCTTGGCTGCCGTCTCCGGCTACGCATACCAGCCGTTTTCCGCTTCCGGGGCCATCTTGGACCCGGCGGCGGAGCTGGGTGATGCCATCACCGTGAATGGCATCTACAGCCTCCTGGCGGCTATCGACACCACGGCGGATGCCCTGGACAGCGCCGATATCGGCGCTCCGGGGGAGGAGGAAGTGGACCACGAGTACCCGTACCTCTCCCCCCAGGACCGGGCACTAAAGCGCAAGGTCGCCCTGGGGACCCTGTACTACGGCACCCGGATCAGCCGGAACAAGGGCCTCGAGATCGTGAAGACGGACGGAGAGACGGAGAAAGCCCGTGTAATTCTCAACGCCGACACCCTGGCCTTCTACAACGACGATGGCGACGAGGCGCTGTACTTTGACGCCGCAGCTGGCAAGTACAAATTCCGGGGTATCATCAATGTCAACGACAAGTTCCTGGTGGACAAGGACGGCAATGTGACACTGGGCGGCAACATCGTTTTCACGGGCGAGAGCAGCTTTACCCTGGTCAAGTATTCCACGGATAAGGAGACCTGGGTGGACGAGTGGGACGAAGCCTGGGAGAACACCAGCACGGAGGTGTGGGCCAAGTACAGCTACAACGCCGGGACCACCTGGACCTCTCCCATTCTGGTGCAGGCCAAGAACGGTGAGCGGGGGCCTGCCGGGTCCTCCGCCAGCGTTACCTTCAACAACATTAAAGCCGCTCTGATGCGAGCCGCTTCCACGGAAGATACCTTCATCACGGCGGACGAGTTTGGGAGCCCGAACATCTACGGCGGCAAAATCTACGGCGCTGAGATCTACGCAGGCAGCGGGGACAGCGACGAGGGCTACGCCGCCATGACGGCCAACGGATTTGACGTGGTTTCCGCTGAGGCCCTGCACAAGATCGGCCTGGGCCTGGAAACCATCGGCAGCATTGACTACCCGTACCTCATCCTGGGTGCAGGGTCCGGCGATACCGGCAGCGACAACGGCGTGGTCAAGAAATTCACCACGGGGATCTGGATCGGGGACAGCAGCGCTATCGGCGTGGCAAATTCCGGACAGATCACCGGCACGGGCATCTTCATTTCCTTCGGGTCCAACACCATCTACCAGGTGAAGAATGGCGCAATGTCCGAAATTGGCTCCGGCAGCGGCGGCGAAGTCACCGTCCGGGCCGTGTGGGGGTGATTGGAAGTGGCTGCAAGCGTATTCCCCGGCAGCTGGGAGTGTGATTACACCAACACCACCATCACGGCGAGAGTTACTGATCCGGACGAATACTCCTATTTCTCCTGGTCCCTGCGGACTGCGGATGGCAACACAACCCTGCAGTCCCGTGGGTACTCTCTCGCGCGGACGGCATCGTTTACCGGGCTTACTCCGGCTACAACGTACCGGGTATACCTCTCCTGGTCCCACTCAACCTCTGGAGAGGGCAACTACGAGTACGACTACGTTACCACGCAGGCCGTAGAGCCTCAGCCGGAACGTCCGGCGAATTGGTTGTGGAGCTCCACCGTGGCGGTCAACGCCGCTGTGCCGGTGACACAGGCATCGGATGGGACCTACCTCGCCAAATACCTCACGGCATCGGAATGGGACGGATTTATTGCTCGCTGCATCGAGTTTGCACAGCATCTGGGGATGTCCGTCTCCGGCTCTCAGATCAGCACCACACCTGGCACCGACATGGAGGCCAGCGACATCAATGCCGTGATCGATCTCTTGACCACCATGAATCCCCCCACGTCGCCTCCGGCCAAGGTCGCCGCCGGAGATGTGATCTCGGCGGCGACTATCGACGGCTTGAAAAATAGTCTGAACAGCATCACCTAGAAAGGAGAAATCCCATGGACAAGACAAAGATCATCCGCATGGCGGCTGGTATCCGGGACGCCGCACGGCACGTCACCGTATCAGGTGAGGAAAACTGGACGAACATGCTCGGTATCGTGCAGACGGCGGAGGCCATCATTGCGGAGGCCAGAAAGGAGGGAGCCTCCGATGGCTGATAAGAGCATCAACGATCTCCCGGCGGTAGAATCCCTGGCCGATGACGGCCTCCTCCCCATATACCAGGACGGCGGTGCCAAGCGTCTCAGCGGCGAGCTGCTGAGATCCTTCGCCGAAACCGCCGGTGCAGAAGGAGCGAGCCACGTAGCTAAAGGCGACAAGGGGGATAAGGGGGACACTGGTGCTACCGGAGAGCCTGGGCCTACTGGGCCGCAGGGACCGAAGGGCGACACCGGCGAGACTGGCCCCAAGGGAGAAACTGGCGCTACCGGAGCGACAGGGCCGCAGGGTGAGACTGGACCTAAAGGGGAACCAGGAGCAACTGGCCCCCAAGGTGATCCAGGTGTCGGTGTCCAGTCCGTGACCCAAAAAAGTGGCAATCATGCCGCTGGGACAACGGACGTTTATACCATCACTCTGACCAATGGCAACACCTATGATTTTTCCGTGTATAACGGGGCAAATGGCAAAGGTTCTCCATCTAGCGACCTACCTCAGCAAGACGGCACCGCAAGCGCCGGAACAGCAGAGACATACTCCCGCAGTGACCACGTTCATCCGGCTAGAACAATTTCTGTGGATGATATTCAAGACTTCCCCGCCAGTATGGCGCCGACGGCCCACAAGGCCAGCCACAAGACCGGGGGAGCGGACGCCATTGCCCCGGCGGACATCGGCGCCGCCGCAAAGCAGACGGTAGTCCCCATCACCCTGACCGCCGCCGGATGGGACGCCTCCACCAAGCGGCAGGTGGCGACGGTGGCCGGGGTGCTGGCGGATGCCAGCAAGCAGGTGATCCAGATGGGCTTCAGCACGGAGGCGGCCATCCTGGCCTATGGGGCGGCGGGCATCCTGGCGGTGGCCCAGGGGGCGAACAGCCTGACCTTCCAGTGCTCCACGGTCCCGGAGGCGGATATCGCCGTCAACATCATCATTCAGCCCCTGTAAGAGGAGAGGAGGAGCGTATGCTGATCAATTCGGTAGGTGGTGGAGGGGGTATTGAACTCTCCCTTGTGATATCGGTAGCCAGCGGATCGGTGGTGACGGCCACCAAGGGCGGCAAGAGCGTCACCGGGGTCTCGGTGGATGGCGTCTGCGTCCTCACCGTGCCGGAGGCGGGCGAGTGGACCGTCAGCGCAACGCTGGGCGGCGTCGCTTGCGTCGGCACGCAAACCATTAAGGTGTTCGACCAGTATCCGGTTACATTGGGAGTGGGGCTGCTCAGCGTGGGAGACTCGGCCTTTTTCAATGTTGGCGGCGTCAAGACGGAGTTTTTGGTGGTTCATCAAGGCAAGCCAAGTGCGGACTACGATGATTCCTGCGATGGTACATGGATGCTCGCAAAACCACTTCTCGCATTTCAAACGTGGAACAGTGCAGACGATAACCGCTATGCACTGTCGGACGTCCATAGCTATCTGAACGGAAATTTCATCAATTCCTTGGACGCCGGAGTGCAAAGCGCTGTGAGAGAGGCGAAGATACCGTATATCGACGGGTATGGTAATACTGGTACGATAAAAACTGGGAGTGAGGGTCTTGCCGCAAAAGCGTTTTTACTGTCGTGGACTGAACTGGGTTTCACCAACGATGATAGTGACTACCCGATCTTCGGCGCA
The DNA here is from genome assembly GCA_934589155.1 of uncultured Oscillospiraceae bacterium. Lineage (GTDB taxonomy): Bacteria > Bacillota > Clostridia > Oscillospirales > Oscillospiraceae > Faecousia. The sequence goes on from CAKTNP010000051.1 coordinate 4,326, forward strand.
AAACTGGACTATTTCGAGGAGAGCACTGCTGGAAAAGCAAAGCGTATTGCGTACAGCAGGGCGGGGGTCGCCAGTATCTGGTGGACTAGAACGCCGAGCAACAACGGGAGTTTTGGAACCGGATATCTGGCGGCAGTGAAGGATGACGGTGGTTGGGTTAACTATGCTCCGACCCGAGGGCAGTATGGCGTCCGCCCGGCTCTTATCCTGCCGCCGGACACCTACGTGGACGGAGACCACAACATCGTGGTCATCAAATAACATCTTTTTAGGAGGCAAACAGCATGATTATTAACGCCGGTCTTCCCATTGCCGGGGGGTAAGATTTTCCAGCGGTAGTTACGTCGGGACGGGGACCTATGGCGCCGACAATCCGACTTCCGTTGATGTTGGCTTTGAGCCAAAGGCATTTTTCATGTGTGACAACACTGATGATACTGCGTCCGCTGATGGCACCGATGCATTCGCATTTTGGTATGAGAATTTGACAGGCTTGAAAAGTGTGCAGGGCAGCAGCATTTTCTCTAGGCCGGTAACGGTCTCCGGCAGCAAGATTTCCTGGAATGTTACCTTTGGGGCGAGTGCAACTGCACGAAATCAGTTCAATACCTCCGGGACCACCTACAGCTGGTTCGCCCTGGGCTGACCGGGGCTGACGATATCATTCCTACCAACCATGGTTTTCAATACGAAAGGAGAACAACATGAGCAACTACAAGACCAGTACCGAAGTCATTTCCGCCTACGCTCACGGGGAGCTGACC
>CAKTNP010000052.1 GCA_934589155.1 uncultured Oscillospiraceae bacterium
TTCGACGGCAACAACAACCAGACCACCCAGAACGAGCAGATCCAGACCGCCATCACCGACGGCTACAACCTGCTGGTGGTGAACATGGTCACCTCCGGTTCCCCCGACGTGGCCAACGAGATCATCAAGCTGGCCGGCGGCGTGCCTGTGGTGTTCTTCAACCGTGCCATTGAGGCCGACGGCGAAGAGGGCACCGTTCTGAACGCCAACGCCAACATCTGCTTCATCGGCACCGACGCTCCCGAGGCCGGCCACCTGCAGGGCAAGATGGTGGGCGAGTACCTGCTGGAGCACTATGACGAGTGCGACCTGAACGGCGACGGCGTCATCACCTACGCCATGTTCAAGGGCGACGAGGCCAACGTGGAGGCCATCTACCGCACCCAGTACGGCGTGGAGGACGCCGACGCTGTCCTGACCGCCGCCGGTAAGCCCGCCCTCGAGTACTTCGACGCTTCCAACTCCGCCAAGTATCAGGTGGACATGGACGGCGCTTGGTCCGCTAAGGCCGCTACCGACTACATGAACACCAACCTGGCCCAGTACAACGAGGCCAACAAGAACATGATCGAGGTCATCATCTGCAACAACGACAACATGGCCGAGGGCGCCATCTCCGCTCTGGAGGCTGCCGGCTACAACACCGGCGCCGAGGGCGTCACCACCATCCCCGTGTTCGGCGTGGACGCTACCGACGCTGCCAAGGAGCTGATCGCTGCCGGTAAGATGACCGGTACCGTCAAGCAGGACGCCGAGGGCATGGCCGCCGCCATCTCCTCCGTCGTGAAGTCCGTGGGCGAGGGCTCCACCATGGCTGACGCCGTGGCCGCCGTCTCCACCACCAACACCGAGATGTACACCCTGGCCGACGGCATTGCCAACAAGCTGTTTGTGGCCTACGCTCCCTACACCAAGTAATTTGACCGGAACCTAGTTTTGGAGGCAGCCGCCTTTCCGGCGGCTGCCTTCTAAGCTGTCCCAAAGCCCAGGGGCCTTGGGACAAGCGGAAGGGCACAGGCCCTTTCGGACCGAGACTGAAGGAGGGGAATCTGATGGAGCAACCCGTACTGCTTCGCATGACGGATATTACAAAAACATTCCCCGGCGTGAAAGCATTGGATAAGGTCAGCCTGGAAGTCAAGGCCGGTACCGTCCATGCGCTCATGGGCGAGAATGGTGCCGGTAAATCCACGCTGATGAAGTGCCTGTTCGGCATTTACAGCAAGGACAGCGGCCATATCTACCTGGAGGGCCGGGAGATCAATTTCACCAGCAGCAAAGAGGCCCTGGACAATGGCGTGGCCATGGTCCACCAGGAACTGAACCAGGCGCTGAAGCGCACGGTGATGGACAACATCTGGCTGGGCCGCTATCCCAAGAAGCTGGGCTTCGTGGTAGACGAAAAGAAAATGTATCGGGATACCAAGGCGGTTTTTGACGAGCTGGGCATCGATGTGGATCCCCGGCGGGTCATGAGCACCATGCCAGTATCCCAGCGGCAAATGGTCGAGATCGCAAAGGCGGTCTCTTATCACTCGAAAGTGATCGTGTTCGATGAGCCCACCTCCTCTTTGACAGAGGAAGAAGTGGAGCACCTGTTCCGGATCATCAATATGCTCCGGGACCGGGGGCTGGGCATCATCTACATTTCTCATAAAATGGCGGAGATCAAGCGGATCTCCGACGAGATCACCGTCATGCGGGACGGCACCCATGTGGCGACACGGCCCGCGGCGGAGCTGGAGATGAACGACATCATCCGGCTCATGGTGGGCCGGGAGCTGGGCAATCAGTTCCCGCCGAAGAACAACACCCCCGGGGACACCCTGCTGGAGGTGAAGGGCCTGACGGGTATGTACAACCAGCTGAAGGACGTGTCCTTCACCGCCCGGCGGGGCGAGATCCTGGGCCTGGCGGGTCTGGACGGCAGCGGCCGGACAGAGACCCTGGAGACCATGTTCGGCGTGGCCACCAAGAAGTCCGGCGAGGTGATCCTGGACGGCAAGGTCTGTAAGAACAAGACCCCCCGGCAGTCCATCAAAAACGGCTTTGCCCTCCTGACCGAGGAGCGCCGGGCCACGGGTATCTTCGGCATCCGGAGCATCCGGGACAACACCGTGATCTCCAGCCTGGGCCGGCACAAAAAGCTGGGCTTCATCCTCAGCGAAAAGAGCATGAAGAAGGACACCCAGTGGTCCATCGACGCCATGCACACCAAGACCCCCTCTCAGGAGACCAAGATCCGGAGCCTATCCGGCGGCAACCAGCAGAAGGTCATTATCGGCCGGTGGCTGCTGACGGAGCCGGAGGTGCTGCTCCTGGATGAGCCCACCCGGGGCATCGACGTGGGCGCGAAATATGAGATCTATCAGCTGATCCTGGATCTGGCAAACAAGGGCAAGACCGTGCTCATGGTCTCCTCGGAAATGCCGGAGCTGTTGGGCGTGTGCGATCGGATCCTGGTTATGTCCGGCGGCCGCCTGGCCGGTGAGGTTGACGCAAAAACCACCACGCAGGAAGAGATCATGCGTCTGGCGGCGAAATATGTATAAGGAGGCAGCACTATGGCAAACTCTTTGAAGCAGCAGCGCAGAGCGGAATACAAGAGCATGGACCGCCTGGACAAGCGCAGATACTGGACCGACGGGATCCTGAACAACGCCCTGTACATCCTTATGGGCATTTTTGTAGTCTACACTGCCATTAAGAATAAAAACTTCGTGTCCCCCGGCTCCCTGGTGAACATCGTTTCTCTGGTGGCCGCGTCCCTGCCTATGGCACTGGGCATTGCGGGCTGTATCGTCCTGACCGGCACCGACCTGTCCGGCGGCCGTGTGGTGGGCCTGACGGCGGCACTGGCTGGAGCCCTGCTCCAGGACCGGACCATCTCCCGGAAGCTGTTCTCCAATCTGCCGGAGATCACCCCGGGCTGGATCCTGCTGACCTTCCTGTGCGTCATTGTGGTGGGCGCTCTCATTGGCCTGGTCAACGGCTTCTTCGTGGCCAAGTTCAGCCTGCACCCCTTCATCGTGACCCTGGCCACCCAGCTCATCACCTACGGCCTGATCCTCATGTTCTTCATGACCAACGGCAACAACGGCCAGCCCGTGTCCGGCCTGTCCCAGAACTATAAGGACGTGGTGACCCAGTCCATGCTGAAGATCGGCACCGTGTCCATCCCCTGGTACGTGCTGTACGCGGTGATCTTTGTGGCCCTTATGTGGTTCATCTGGAACAAGACCTCCTTCGGCAAGAACATGTTCGCCGTGGGCTCCAATGCCGAGGCCGCCAAGGTCTCCGGCGTCAACGTGTTCTGGACCACGGTGCTGGTCCACACCCTGGCCGGCGCCATGTACGGCGTCACGGGCTTCATCGAGGGCGCCCGGATCGGCTCCATCACCCAGTCCGCCGGCCTGAACTATGAGTGCGACGCCATCGCGGCCTGCGTTATCGGCGGCGTGTCCTTCGTAGGCGGAACCGGTAAGATCAGCGGCATCGTCATGGGCGTGCTGGTCCTGCGGATCATCTTCGTGGCCCTGACCATGCTGGGCATCGACCCCAACCTGCAGTACATCGTCAAGGGCGGCATTATCCTGGCGGCCTGCGCCCTGGATATGCGGAAGTACCTGGCGAAGAAGTAAGTTCGATTCCTCTCTTTTCCATACACCATCCTTATTGGAAAAAGCCGGGCGGCCAGCCCGGCTTTTTCCGTGGGGAGGGATTTTTGGAGTTTGAAGGCCCTGGGACTTGACAAAACCGCCGGAAAATTGTATTATAATCGTTGCCGGGACACCGGCAGAACCGAATATGGGGTATTAGCTCAGCTGGGAGAGCGCAAGGTTCGCAATCTTGAGGTCAGGGGTTCGATCCCCCTATACTCCACCAAACAAGGTTCGGACGAACACCTATTTTTTCAGCGGTGGCTTCGCCGTAAAGTGTTCGCTCTGATCCACAACAGAAAAGCGCCGTCTTGGGAGTGATCCCGAGGCGGCGCTTTTTGTATTTTGTATTGGTTGTACCAAAGCAATCCGCCTCTGTATCACGCAGGGGCGGATTTGCTTATTTGTCATACGAGACTCGGAAATAGTCTAAATTCTTCTTAAACCTGTCCTGCGCAGATTATTTCGCAAGCGGGATTATTGCAGATACCCCTCTCGCACCTTCACGCCGAAGTGCTGCTCCAGCAGGTGCATCTGGTCGTCAGTGATGGTATTGACCAGCGGCAGGTGGGTAATCTTCATGTAAATCTCCGCCGCCTTTTCGGCGGTTTCAATCAGGCCGAAGGTTTCGTCCAGGTCTTTGCCCGCACCGTAAATGCCGTGCTGCGCCCAGACCACCAATCGGGCAGTCTGCATCTTTTCCGCCGTGGCACGGCCTATCTCATTGGTGCCGCAGAGCATCCACGGCAAGACGTTTACGCCGTCCGGGAACACCACGATGCACTCGGTGCACATCTGCCAAAGGGTGCGGGTGAAGGCTTTTTCGTCCAAGCTGTGGACATAGGTCATGGCCAGCAGGTTCGCCGGGTGGCAGTGCATGACCACACGGTTCTGGGGATCGACCTTCAAACGCTCGGCGTGGCTCATCATGTGGGCGGGGAACTCGGAGGTGAACTTGCCGCCGTCCGTGAAGCCCCAGAGAAGTTCGGCGGTTTCGCCGCCGTTTGTCAGCCGCACGAGGCCGAGATTGACCTCTGGCGCGTACTGTACATTCTTGAAATACTTGCCCGTGCCGGTGACGAGGAAGTACTTGCCGTCCAGCTCCGGGCAGGAAAAGCCCGTGGGAATCTCCCGCGAAACCGTGCCGTCGACATACTCTTTGACCTGCGATTCCTCCAGCAGCAGGCTCACATTGCCGCCGTTACGCTCGTCCCAGCC
>CAKTNP010000053.1 GCA_934589155.1 uncultured Oscillospiraceae bacterium
GGGCTGCGGATGGGCTTGTCGCCGAAGCGCAGGTGGCTGATGGTGACGCCGCCGGTCTTCTTGGAGTCGTACTGGAAGTAAGCCGGTGTGGTCGCCGATGATCTTGATGGAGTTCTTGTTGGCGCCCACGGTGCCGTCGCCGCCCAGACCCCAGAACTTACACTCGATGGTGCCGGCAGCCGCGGTGTTGGGAGCGTCCTTCTCAGTCAGGGACAGATGGGTCACATCGTCAACAATGCCGATGGTGAACTGACGCTTGGGGGCGTCCTTCTTCAGCTCGTCATACACGGCAAAGACGGAAGCGGGGGGCGTATCCTTGGAGCCCAGGCCGTAACGGCCGCCGATGACGGTGACGTCGTTCCGGCCGGCGTTGGCCAGAGCCATGATCACGTCCATGTACAGGGGCTCGCCCTGGGAGCCGGGCTCCTTGGTGCGGTCCAGCACGGCGATCTTCTTGGCGGTGGCGGGGATGGCGGCCAGCAGCTTGTCCGGGCAGAAGGGCCGGAACAGGCGAACCTTCACCAGGCCGACCTTCTCGCCGTGGGCGTTCATGTAGTCGATGACTTCCTCGGCCACGTCGCAGATGGAGCCCATGGCGATGATGACCCGGTCGGCATCGGCGGCGCCGTAGTAGTTGAACAGCTGATAGTCGGTGCCCAGCTTTTCGTTGACCTTGCCCATGTACTTCTCCACCACGGCGGGCAAAGCGTCATAGTACTTGTTGCAGGCCTCGCGGTGCTGGAAGAAGATGTCACCGTTCTCGTGAGAGCCGCGCATGGCGGGGCGCTCGGGGTTCAGGCTGTGCTGCCGGAAAGCGGCAACGGCGTCCATGTCGCACATTTCCTTCAGGTCGTCGTAATCCCATACGGCGATCTTCTGGATCTCGTGAGAGGTACGGAAACCGTCGAAGAAGTTCAGGAAGGGAACGCGGCCCTCAATGGCGGACAGATGCGCCACGGGAGCCAGGTCCATGACCTCCTGGACGTTGCCCTCGCACAGCATGGCGAAGCCGGTCTGGCGGCAGGCGTAGACGTCGGAGTGGTCGCCGAAGATGTTCAGCGCCTGAGTCGCCACGGTACGGGCGGAGACGTGGAACACGGCGGGCAGCAGCTCACCGGCGATCTTGTACATGTTGGGGATCATCAGCAGCAGGCCCTGGGACGCGGTATAGGTGGTGGTGAGAGCACCGGCCGCCAGGGAACCGTGAACGGTACCGGAAGCGCCGGCCTCGGACTGCATCTCCACAACTTTAACGGTGTCGCCGAAGATGTTCTTCCGGCCCTGGGCGGACCACTGATCCACGTAGTCAGCCATGGGGGAGGAGGGGGTAATGGGGTAAATGCCCGCGACCTCGGTGAAGGCATAGCTTACGTGGGCGGCAGCGGTGTTGCCGTCCATCGTCTTAAATTTTCTGGCCAATGTGAAATACCTCCTAAAGTATTCAAATTTAGTCATCGATATAATACCACTAAATTCGCCGTTTGTAAATACGATAAAAGGACGCAAAAGAGGGAAAATTTTGTAAACTTCCTCAAAAATTTTGTTTTGGTTTTACATAGTGTTTGTATTTTTACGTCGGTTGTAGTAAGATATAGAGAGAAAAACCAAAAGGGGGAGCGGCTATGATATGCAGTGTGCGGTCCATGGGCCTGCAGGGGGTCAGCGGCAGCCCGGTCTATGCCGAGTGCTATATTTCCACGGGCCTTCCGGCCTTTGAGATCGTGGGCCTGCCGGACACGGCGGTGAAGGAGGCCCGGGAACGGGTCCGGGCGGCGGTAAAGAACAGCGGCTTCAAATTTCCCGTCAGCCGGATCACCGTGAACCTGGCTCCGGCCAACGTGAAAAAGTCCGGCACCCTCTATGATCTGCCCATTCTGCTGGGGATCCTGGCGGCCTCCGGTCTGGTGCCGGCCCCGGGTCAGGACTGCGCCTTTCTGGGGGAACTGAGCCTGGAGGGGAAGCTGCGCCCCGTTCCCGGGGTCCTGCCCATGGCCCTGGCGGCGGCGGAGGAGGGGATCCGCACCCTGTACGTGCCCAGGGAGAACGGTGCCGAGGCCTCCCTGGCGGGAGAGCTTACGGTGATTCCCGTGGACACCGTGGCGGAGCTTGCGGCCCACCTGCGGGGGGAGGCGACGATCCCGCCCCAGGCCCCCTGGACCCCGGCACCGGAGCAGGAGCATCTGTTGGATTTTAAGGACGTTATGGGTCAGGAGAATGTGAAGCGTGCCCTGGAGGTGGCGGCGGCCGGGGGCCACAACGTGCTGCTCATCGGCCCTCCCGGCTCCGGTAAGAGCATGCTGTCCAAACGCCTGCCCTCCATTCTGCCGGATATGACCCGGCAGGAGGCCTTGGAGGTGTCCAAGGTCTATTCCGTTCTGGGCCTTCTGACCCAGGATCGGCCCCTGGTGCGACAGCGGCCCTTCCGGTCTCCCCATCATACCATTTCCAGCGCGGGCCTGGCCGGCGGCGGCTCCAATCCCCGGCCCGGAGAGATCTCCCTGGCCCATAAGGGGGTACTGTTCCTGGACGAGCTGCCGGAATTCAAGAAGGACACCCTGGATCTCATGCGCCAGCCCTTGGAGGACGGCACTGTCACCATTTCCCGGGCCTCCGGCGCCGTGACCTACCCGGCGGAATTCATGCTGGTCTGCGCCATGAATCCCTGCAAGTGCGGCTGGTACGGGGACCCCTCCGGCCGGTGCACCTGCTCCCAGGCGGCGGTGGACAGCTATATGTCTAGGATCTCCGGCCCTCTTCTGGATCGGATCGACATTATCGTGGAGGTTCCGGCGGTAAAGTATGAGGACCTGCGGCGGCGGAAGGAGGCGGAGCCCTCCTCGGCAGTGAAGGCCCGGGTGGACGGCGCCCGGGAGGTCCAGCGAAAGCGCTACGGGGAATCCGCGGTCCAGTGCAACGCCCGGATGACCCCGGCCCAGCTCCGCAGCTTCTGCGGCCTGTCCGAGGAAGGCTCCGGCCTCATGAAGGCGGCCTTCGACAACCTGGGCCTCACCGCAAGGAGCTATGACCGGATCCTGAAGGTGGCCAGGACCATTGCGGACCTGGACGGCAGCGAGACCATCGAGCCCAGGCACCTGGCGGAGGCCATCCAATACCGGTCCTCCCGGATCTGAAAAAAGACTAGGAAAATCGGGAATCCTGTGGTAAAATCCCTACTGTATAGCTTTGCGTAAAAGAGGTTTGACATGAACGAGATTTTTTTGATGAAGCTGGGCGAGATCGTCCTGAAGGGACAGAATAAGCGCCAGTTTGAGAACAAGCTCCGGCAGAACGTCCGCCGCCGGATGAAGCCCTACGGGGAATTTGACGTGTACCTCATGCAGTCCACGGTGTATGTGGAGCCCAAGAGCGAGGACTGCGACGTGGACGGGGCCTGGGAGGCCTGCCACGCCATCTTCGGCGTGGTGAGCCTGTGCCGCTGCCGCCCCTGCGAGAAGAACCTGGACAGCATTTATGAGGCCGTGGAGGCCTATCTGGGAGTCGACCTGGAGGGGGCCAAGTCCTTCAAGGTGGAGTCCAAGCGCTCCGATAAGCAGTTCCCCATGACCTCCATCGCCATTTCCCAGGAAATCGGCGGCCGCCTGGCGGAGGCCCATCCCCACCTTGTGGTGGATGTCCACCACCCGGAGTACACGGTGTATGTGGAGATCCGGGACCTGGCGGCCTATGTCCACGGCCCGGCGGAGCCCGGCGCCGGCGGCCTGCCCACCGGCGTGGGCGGACGGGCGGCGGTGCTGCTCTCCGGCGGCATCGATTCCCCCGTGGCGGGCTATATGATCGCCAAGCGGGGCGTGGAGATCGAGTGCGTCCACTTCTTCTCCTATCCCTATACTTCGGAGCAGGCCAAGGAGAAGGTCCTGGAGCTGGCCCGGCTCATGAGCCGCTACTGCGGCCGCATGACCGTGAATATCGTGGGCTTTACGGAGATCCAGGAGGCCATCCGGGACAACTGTCCGGAGGAAATGTTTACCATCATCATGCGGCGGTTCATGATGCGCATCGCCCAGGAGATCGCCCGGCGGGACGGCTGCAAGAGCCTGGTCACCGGAGAGAATCTGGGCCAGGTGGCCTCCCAGACCATGGAGGCCATGGCCGTCACCGGCGCCGTGGTGGATATGCCCCTGTTCTGCCCCCTCATCGGCATGGATAAGGAGGAGATCGTCCGCATCGCCCGGAAAATCGGCACTCTGGAGACCTCCATCCTGCCCTATGAGGACTGCTGCACCGTGTTCACCCCCCGGCACCCCAAGACCAAGCCCACCCGCCGCATGGCGGAGGACGCGGAAAAGACCCTGGATGTGGAGGCCCTCATTGCCCGGGCCATGGAGAATACGGAGAAGGTGACGGTGCGCTATGAGCCCGATGCCGCCGGAATTTGAACTGATCGCCCGACTCCGGAGCCGGGGCCGCACCCTGTGCACGGCGGAGTCCTGCACCGGCGGCGGCATCGGCGCCGCCCTGACGGCGGTGCCCGGCAGCTCGGAGGTGTTCCTGGGCGGGATCATCTCCTACACCAATGGGGTAAAACATCGAATTTTGGGCGTTCCCCGGGACCTGCTGGACACCCTGGGCGCCGTGTCCGCCCCGGTGGCGGAGGCCATGGCCCGGGGGGCCAGAAGCGCCCTCGGCGCCGACCTGGCTGTCAGCGTTACGGGGCTGGCGGGCCCCGGCGGCGACGAGTACGGCAATCCCGTGGGCACCGTGTTCCTGGGCTTTGCCGACGGAGACCGGACCCTCAGCCGGGAATACCATTTTCCCGGGGACCGGGCCCGGGTCCGTGCCGCCGCCGTTCAGGCGGCCTTGGCCCTGGTGCTGGAGCTGACGGAGTAAAACCCCG
>CAKTNP010000054.1 GCA_934589155.1 uncultured Oscillospiraceae bacterium
CGAGTCCCTTCTGGCGTACCAAAAAGTGGGATGCGCTTTTGCGCGTCCCACTTTTTGTATCTGTCGGAGAAGGGACTCGAACGGCTCAATCCAGGCTGCCAGCGGCAGCCTGGGGACCAGTCCGCAGACTGGTCTATCCTCTGTTTTGCGAAGCAAAACGCAAGCGAGTCCCTTCTGGCGTAGCTCCCCCGCCGCACCCTTGCTCTATGCCCGTTTTGCGAAGCAAAACGCAAGCGAGTCCCTTCCGGCGCCGATCTCGTCCGCGCCCCCGCTCTTTGCCCGTTTTGCCGAAGGCAAAACGCAAGCGAGTCCCTTCCGGCGTGCCGTTCTACGATTTCTTCGGATTTTTCCCCTCGGATGTTGTTTTTTCCTCCGGTACATGCTATAATTTTTATACTGTTTTGATTTTTCCCGTTCCGCCACCGGCGAAACGGCTGGAGGTAAACGCTATGGCAGACCAGACCCAGAGATTCCGCGCCGCCCTGAACGGCTTTAACCGGGAGGACGTGGTCCAGTTCATTCAGTCCCTCACCGCCCGGCATGACCGGGAGACGGCGGACCTGAAGGAGGAAAAGAACCGGCTTCAGGAGGCCCTGGACAAATCCAATGCGGAGACCGAGGCCCTGCGCCAGCGGATCACCGAGCTGGAGGCACAGCTCCAGGAAGCCAACGAGACCCTGGAGGCCGCCACCGCTCCCCTGCCGGAGCCGGAAAAGCCGGACTGGAATGCCCAGGAGCTGGCGGCTTATCGCCGGGCGGAGGAAGTGGAGCGCCAAAGCCGGGAACGGGCCAGACTGCTCCACCGGGAGCTCACCGGTCTTGTGGCCGACGCCTCCGTGCAGATGGACGACGCCACGGGCGCTCTGGACGACGCCATGGCCCAGATTACCGAGGACCTGACCCGGCTCCAGGCGGCCATGACCGCCGGAAAAAAGGTCCTGAACGACACCGGCTGCTCCCTCCGGGCCTCCGGCGGCGAGGAAGAAGCCTGATTTTCGATCCAAACAGCGCCCCGGCCTGTGATTTTACAGGCCGGGGCGCTGTCTTTTATGTCACTTGGCCGGTCAATTCCGGCAGCGGTCCAACGCTGTGCGGATCCTGGCGGCGATCAGCACCGTCTCCTCCTCCGGGAACCGGAAATGGGAGGCCCGCTCCAGGGTCAGGAGCTCCGCCCGGGGATCCTTTTTCTTCACGAGATCCAGGGTCCTTATGGATACGATCTCGTCCCGCCGGGAGTTGATCACCGTCAAGGGAACGGTCAGGCCCGGCAGGTCCGCCCCGGTTTCCCCCATCACCCGGAGCAGGCCCAGGGCATTGGGCAGGAGCCGCCAGGAATTCCGGAGTGACAGCCCGGACACGCCGCACATCTCCTTGGCGGCCCGGGCGTCGGGATCCTTCGGGGCCCGCCCCATGGACCCCAGGCGAATCCTGATGCCCCGAAAGGTGAGCTTCAGGGAAAGGGGAAGAGAGACCGCGATGATCTCCCGGATCCGATCCGGACACCGGACCGCCGCCCGGATCAGCAGAAGCCCGCCCATGGAGTGGCCCTCCAGGATCAGGTCGTCGTAGTTCGCCCGGAGCCTGTCCAGCGCGTCGTCCACGGCCTGCTGCCAGGCGGCCGCATTTTCTCCCGCGAAGGCTTCCACGTCCCCTTCGTGGCCCGGCAGCACCAGCCGGTGCAGGTCCGCCCCGGCGTCCTCCAGACTCTGCGCAATGGGGTCAAATTGCCTTGGGGTTCCCATAAAGCCATGGACAAAGAGGACCGCTCTTCTTCGTCTGCATGTTTTCTCCATAGGACTTTAGTCCTCCGCCCACAAAAGGGCGCAGCGGACGGCCTTGTGCCAGCCCTTCAGAAGTTTTTCCCGAGCGTCCCCGTCCATGCGGGGATCCAGCTTCCGGCCCAGACGCCAGTTGGCCCGGATCTCCTCCAAGCCGGCCCAGAAGCCCGCCTCCAGCCCCGCCAGGTAGGCGGCACCCAGGGCCGTGGTCTCCACGCAGTCCGGGCGGACCACACTCCTATTCATAATGTCCGCCTGGAACTGCATGAGCCAGTTGTTGGCGGAGGCGCCGCCGTCCACCTTCAACTCCCGGAGACACTCCCCGGAATCCGTCTCCATGGCCCGGAGCAGATCCAGCACCTGATAGGCCACGGATTCCAGGGTGGCCCGAACCAGCTGGTTCCGGTTGAAGCCCCGGGTCAGGCCCACGATGGTCCCCCGGGCCTGACTGTTCCAATAGGGCGCCCCCAGGCCGGAGAAGGCCGGGACCACGTAGGCCCCGCCGTTGTCCCCGGCGGCGGCCGCCATTTTCTCAGAATCCGGTGCCGAGGGGATCACCATAAGCTCGTCCCGGAGCCACTGGACCGCGGCGCCGCCCACAAACACGCTGCCCTCCAGGGCGTACCGCACCGGCCCGCGAGAGGCGGCCACCGTGGTTAAAAGACCGTTTTTCGAGGTCACCGCCGTATCTCCCGTGTTCATGAGCATAAAGCAGCCGGTGCCGTAGGTGTTCTTGGCCTGGCCCTTCTCAAAGCAGCCCTGGCCGAAGAGGGCCGCCTGCTGGTCTCCCGCCACGCCACAGATAGGCAGGGGTGCACCGAAGAACTCCGCCCGGGTGCTGCCGAAATAGCCGGAGGAGGGCAGCACCTCCGGCAGCATGGACCGGGGGATCTCCAGAAGGTCCAGCAGCTCCCCGTCCCAATCCAGCTTATGGATGTCATAAAGCATGGTTCTGCTGGCGTTGGTCCGGTCCGTCACATGACGGCCTCCGGTCAGATTCCAGATGAGCCAGGAATCCACGGTACCGAAGGCCAGCTCTCCCCGCCGGGCCCGCTCCATGGCCCCCGGCACATTCTGCAAAATCCAGCGGATCTTGGTGGCGGAGAAATAGGGATCCGGGATCAGCCCCGTACGGCGGCGGATTTTCTCCTCCCAGCCCTGCCGTTTCAGCCCTTCGATCATGGGGGCCGTCCGGCGGCACTGCCAGACGATGGCGTTATACACCGGCCGCCCCGTGGCCCGGTCCCAGACAACGGTAGTCTCCCGCTGGTTGGTAATGCCAATGGCGGCAATATCCTGGGGATGGACCCCCAGATTCTCCATGGCCTGTCTGGCCACAGTGAGCTGGCTCTCCAGAATCTCGTCGGGGTCGTGCTCCACCCAGCCGGGCTGGGGGTAGATCTGGGTGAATTCCTTCTGGGCAATGGAGCAGATGGTCCCCGCTTTATCAAATAAAATACAACGGGAGCTGGTGGTGCCCTGGTCCAGGGCCATAATATATTGCTTCATTTCCGGTTTCCTCTTTCCGCCAAAGGGCCTTTTTTTCATTATACGGGCTGACGGCGGGAAAAGCAACGCCCCTGCGGGCTTTTCCACGGAATTTCAACAAATTCATAGGATTCAAAGCATTTGTTTATAGAATATTTTTCCAAGCATATTGACCTTTTTCTACTTTCGGTGTATCATTATATCGATATAGACACCGGGAGGTGGTATCCATAAACAGTACGCCTGATCGCTCCTCCAGTTCGCTGGAAGAGAATCTCAAAAAGGCATTGACGGAAATGCTGATCCTGTACCTGCTTTCCCAGCGGGAATACTACATCGGAGAGCTTACTGCGGCACTATCTGAGAAAAGCCACCGCATTTTGAATATCGTGTTCCCCTACGCCGCCATTTACCGGCTTCTGGACGACGGTTTCATTCAGGAGCTCAAAAAGCGGATCGCTCCGGACGGACGCCGTCGGCAGTATTACACGATCACTCCGGCGGGCCGGGAATATCTGCAGGAGCTGCTGAACACCTATCAGCGATTCACCTACGGCGTGGCGAATGTCATGTCGGAGGAAAGTCAGCAGGAGGAATAAGGGCCGGTACGACTTCCAGGCGCAGCCCTGCCTTGCGGCTCCGGGAATACATCATTTCTTGGGCTGAGTCTCCTGCGGTCTGAAGCGGATCCGTCTCTTTTGCCGAGCATAAAAACGTCCCCAAATCCTGGACCGCTCCAGGATCCGGGGCGCCTTTTTGTGGTACGCCCTATCAGCAGAAGGGCCCCTCTTCCGAAGAAGAGGGGCCCTTTTTATTGAAGGATAGCGTTTGCGTTGAAATCGGGTCAGGCAAAGGTCTTGGCGTAGCGCATGAGCATGGAGGCGGCCTGGGCCCGGGTGGCGCTGCCCTGGGGATCCAGGTAAGCCTTGCCGCCTCTCAGAGTGCCGCTGACGATGCCGTTTGCCAC
>CAKTNP010000055.1 GCA_934589155.1 uncultured Oscillospiraceae bacterium
TCCGAGTGACTAGATTCGAACTAGCGGCCTCTTGAACCCCATTCAAGCGCGATACCAAACTTCGCCACACCCGGATCTTTTGGGGTTTGCGATCTCTCAACCGCCTAGATATAATAACACAGCTTTCTCCAAAATGCAAGCCCCAAAACAAGAAAATTCTCCGGAATTTTTTCACCGGAACAATGTCCCGTCCTGGCAGTACACGTCCACCCGGTGGATAGCGGAAAAATCAGGCTTTGCCTCCTCTGCGTACCGCCCGATGGCCGCCGGGATCAGCGCCGGGTTCAGGGAAGGATTCTGGGCGCAGACCAAACAGGTCAGTGTCAAGGTCTGCCCGTCCTCCCGGCATAGCTCCCACTTTCGGATCATGGGCAGGATGTCCGTCTCCGTGGGTCCGTTCTTGCCCTTCTTCTCCACGAAAAGGTTTTCTCTTGCGAACATGGCCCCGATGGCCTCCTCGGCCCCCTCCGGGATCCCCCGGTCATATTCCATGACGATCTTCGCCTCCAACAGCGCCAGCTCTCGGACCTTCCGGCCGCCGTCATAGGCCTTCAGCACCCGGATCCCCTCCGGCAGGGCTTCGTTCAGCCGCCGGGCCACCTCGGAAACCGGCACCTCCTGGCCCTCGGCCAGGTCATAGTCCAGCATTTCGCACCGGCTGGACACTCCCACGGACAGGGGCAGGGCGATGGACACCATGGCGTGGGGGGTAAAGCCCTGGGTATGCTTCAGCATAAGCCCCGCCCGACGGAAGCTCCGCTGGAACACCCGCATGAGATCCAGATGGGAAACATAAACAGCCTTCCCCTCCTTGGAAAACAGCAGTCTACTCATCGCATTGTCCCTCCTTCAATAGCCGGTTGGCGCCGCAGCCGGAGCAATGCTCCCGGCAGTTGGGGGTAGTTTTGGAGGCGTAAGCCTCATGCCGCTCCCGCAGCAGGAAGGACTTGTTCACCCCCACGGAGATCACGTCCCAGGGCAGGACCTCGTCCTCGGCAAAGCCCCGGGTGGTGTAGAAATTGGGATCCACGCCGCAGGCCTCAAAGGCGCTGAGCCATCGTTCGTAGTCAAAATACTCGTCCCAGCCGTCCAGACGGCAGCCCCTGCGGACCGCCTCCTCCAGCACGGGGCCTAACCGCCGGTCCCCCCGGGCCAGCACCGCCTCCAGGCGGCTCAGATCCGGGGCGTGCCAGTTGTACTCCACAGACTTGGAATACATGGAGTCCTTTAACAGCCGCTGCCGCCGGGTGTACTCCTCCGGGGTGATCTGGGGTTCCCATTGGAACGGGGTGTGGGGCTTGGGCACAAAGAAAGCCGTGGCCACATGGACCCGCAGGCCCCGCTTTTTGTTGGTGGCCGTCTTTTTCCAGACGTTGATGATCTTATATACCAGCTCCGCGATGCCCAGCACGTCCTCGTCGGTCTCCGTAGGCAGACCCAGCATGAAATACAGCTTCACGCTGCTCCACCCGCCGGAAAAAGCGTTGGCGCAGGTGTCCAGGATCTCCTCCTCGGTCAGGTTCTTGTTGATCACATCCCGGAGCCGCTGGGTCCCGGCCTCCGGTGCAAAGGTCAGGCCGCTGCGCCGCTGGGTCTGGAGCTTCATCATCAGTTCCCGGGAGAAATTGTCCGCCCGCAGGGACGGCACGGACAGGTTGATCTTTTCCTCTTTGCAATAGGGGATCAGCCGGTCCGTCAGCTCCTTCAGCCCCCGGTAATCGGAGGTGGACAGGCTGGCCAGGGTCAGCTCATGGTTTCCGGAGTCCTCCAAAGACGCCGTGGCCTGCGCATAGAGACAGTCTGGGCTTTTCTTCCGCACGGGGCGACACACAAAGCCCGCCTGACAGAACCGGCAGCCCCGGATACAGCCCCGGAACACCTCCAGGTTGCACCGGTCATGGACGATCTCCGTGGATGGCACAATGGTCTTGATGGGGAAATAGGCCTTGTCCAGATCCTGGATGATCCGCTTCTCCACCCGCTCCGGGGCGCCGGGCAGGGGCCGAATGGCCGTGATCTCCCCGTTGGGGCCGTATTCATGAACATAGAGGGAGGGCACATAAACCCCAGGGATCTTGGCCGCCTCCAAAAGGAACCGATCCTTATCCCAGCCCTCCCGCCGGGCCTTCCGGTAGCATTCCAGAATTTCCGGTGTGATCTCCTCTCCTTCTCCCAGGGAGAAAAAGTCGATGAAATCCGCCAGGGGCTCCGGGTTATAGGCGCAGACGCCGCCGGCAAATACGATGTTGTGCAGGCCCTTCCGGTCCTTGCTGCGCAGGGGCACACCGGCCAGATCCAACATGTTGAGGATGTTGGAATAGCTCATTTCATAGCCGATGGTAAAGGCGATCATGTCAAAGTCCCGGACCGGGTCCTGGCTCTCCAGGGCAAACAGAGGCAGATGATTCTTCCGCATAGCCTCTTCCATGTCCCCCCAGGGGGCAAAGACCCGCTCGCACCAGACCCCGTCCATTTCGTTCATGACTCCGTAGAGGATCCGCATGCCCAGGTTTGACATTCCGATCTCATAGGTATCCGGGAAGCAATAGGCTACCCGCAGATCTACCTGACTCTTGTCCTTCTTGACCTCATTGTATTCTCCGCCGGTGTACCGGGCAGGCTTCTGCACCGTGGGCAGGATACGATTCAATAAATCCGTCATTGGTTCAACCTCTTGTCAAAAGTATCTCTATTGTACCGACAGGAGGTAAAGATTGCAACCGGAAATTTATTTTTCCCACCAAAGGGCCAGTCCCCGTAGGAAAAAAATCCCGCCGAACAGAGCCGGGATCGGTCCCATTTGGCATCCCAGGGTCCCGTAGAGCCCCAGGCCCCCCAGACACAGGGCCGTTCCCAGTCCCACGGCCCGGGTCTGCCGCCATCCCCGCTCCCCCATTGGAGAAAGCGCGCAGTACAGAGCCCGGCCTCCGTCCAGGGGATAAATAGGCAGAAGATTATAGAGACTGTGGCCCAGGGCCATAAGGGCCGTCATCGGCAGCCATCGCCCAAGGGCCGGCAGCAGGAGCCCCGCTCCCGGCCCCGCCAGGGCGCAGAGCAATTCCTGCCCCGAGCTCAGTCCTTCCACCGCAATGACCGCCCCCCTGGCCCCCAGACACAGGCCCCGGAGTCTGCCGCCGCAGAGGGCAATGGCTCCCAGGTGTCCCAGTTCATGAATCGTCATGGCCAGCAGAAAGGCTCCCACCGCCCGCAGAGGCGCCAGATAGCACAGCAGCGCCAAAAAGAGCACCGCCCCCGGCCGGATCACCGGCCTAAGACAGGTGCGAGAGCTCGTCATAAAATTCCACCACCGCCTGGGCCACATTCTCCCCCTCTGCTACATTCTCCCATAGGCACCGCACCGCCCGGGAAATGTCGTCCTCCTCCTGGGCCGCCAGCACCTCTCTCACCTGCTCCGCCGTCTCCGGGGCCCACCGGCCCAGGCACCAAGCCCCCAGACACAGCAGCAGGCTCACCCCCGCCTGCCAGGCCAGGACCCGGCGCCAGCTCCCTTCCGGCTTCCGCTCCGGCGTTCGCAGGAGTTCGGTCGTAACGGTCTCCCCCGCCGGGGTGTACTCTCTTCGGACCACCCGCTCCATGGCATCGCCCCCCTCCCCAAAAGAATATGCCCCTTCTCCTCCGAACATACCGTTCCCCATCCGCCCCTGGCCACGCCGCCTCTCGCATCCCATTGCCGCCCCGCAAGATTTCCGCCGGTTCTCAGAACCTTTTCCTTGACAGATCCATCCTTTTC
This sequence comes from uncultured Oscillospiraceae bacterium, assembly GCA_934589155.1. Lineage (GTDB taxonomy): Bacteria > Bacillota > Clostridia > Oscillospirales > Oscillospiraceae > Faecousia. Next base: position 3,752 of record CAKTNP010000055.1, read on the forward strand.
CTCTATAATAGTGGAGCGAATCGGGGTGTGGCGAAGTTTGGTATCGCGCATGGTTCGGGTCCATGAGGCCGCGGGTTCGAATCCCGCCACTCCGACCA
>CAKTNP010000056.1 GCA_934589155.1 uncultured Oscillospiraceae bacterium
CCAAACGCTGAAACCCCTTGAAAATCAAGGAAAATCGAAGGAGAATGAGTACAAATGAAATTAGGTATCGTCGGTCTGCCGAACGTTGGAAAGTCCACGTTGTTCAACGCAATTACCAATGCGGGGGTGCCCGCGGACAATTATGCTTTCTGCACCATTGACCCCAATGTGGGCGTGGTTACCGTGCCGGACGAGCGGCTGGAGTGGCTCCGGGATTTCCATAACCCCAAGAAGTTCACTCCCGCGGTCATTGAGTTCGTGGATATTGCCGGTCTTGTAAAGGGCGCCTCCAAGGGCGAGGGCCTGGGCAATAAGTTCCTGTCCAACATCCGCACCACCGACGCCATCGTCCATGTGGTCCGGTGCTTTGACGACAGCAACGTGACCCATGTGGAGGGCTCCACGGACCCCTTGCGGGACATCGACATCATCAATCTGGAGCTGGTGCTGGCGGACGTGGAAATGGTGGAGCGTCGCCTGGATAAGGCCCAGAAGGCCGCCAAGAGCGGCGATAAGAAATTCGCCCATGAGGCGGAGGTCCTCCAGGGCCTGCTGGACCACCTGAACGAGGGCAAGCTGGCCCGGACCTATGACTGCTCCGAGGACGAGATGGAACTGATCCGCCAGTCGGACCTGCTGACTCTGAAAAAGACCATTTATGCCGCCAACCTGTCGGAAAACGAGATCAACGACTACGAGGGCAACAAGTATTACCAGGACGTGAAGGCTCTGGCGGACCGGGAGGGGAGCCAGGTGCTGCCCATCTGCGCCAAGCTGGAGGCGGACATCGCCGAGCTGGACGACCCGGAGGAAAAGGCCATGTTCATGGAGGAACTGGGCATGAAGGAGTCCGGCCTGGACAAGCTGATCCGCAGCAGTTACAGCCTCCTGGGCCTGATCTCCTTCCTGACCGCCGGCCCTGACGAGTGCCGGGCCTGGACCATTAAGAAGGGCACCAAGGCCCCCCAGGCCGCGGGCAAGATCCACTCTGACTTTGAGCGGGGCTTTATCCGGGCCGAGGTCATTGCCTTTGAGGATCTGAAGGCCTGCGGCTCCATGGCCGCCGCCAAGGCCAAGGGCCTGGTCCGCAGCGAGGGCAAGGACTATGTTATGAAGGATGGCGACATCGTCAACTTCCTGTTTAATGTATAAATTTCGATTCACGGACCGCGGAGGAGCGGGGACGTCCCATTGGATGTCCCCGCTCTTTTTCTGCCCTCCGGGCGGGGCAGGGTGCGTATGGGGCGGACAAAGGGAAGGAGGATCCAGGGCCAACTGCGGACAGAATGGGCTGGAATTATGGCATATTGTACAAAACGTAATATATAAAATAATGCAAAATAAACAAAGTGAACAAAATAGAGCAACGCGAATCAAGAAATGCCAAATCTGTACATAGACGGATAAGCAATTTTGCCATATTCTGTTAGCACAAGCCTGAGGAACCCAAGGCTATAATACGGAAGGAGAGAATCAAATGAAAGGAATGAAACTTCGCAAAGTGTTGTGTTTGGTCCTGGCAGCCGTCCTGGCTTTTGGCGGCATCCTGGTTCCGAGCACGAAAGCAAACGCCGCAGAAGCCCCCAAGTATCGGAACGTCATGTATTATGGCGACTGGTCGGTTTATGCGGGCCAGAACTACTTCAACCCCAGCGACATTGACGGCAGCCAGATCACCCATCTGAACTTCGCGTTCATGGACGTGGATAAGAGCGGTAACCTGGTCCTCTGCGACGAGTTCGCGGACTTCGACAAGCTTCTGCCGGAGCAGACTGGCCTTCCCTATGGCGCCCCCTACGGCGGCGTTCTGGGCGGCATGGTCATCCTCCGCAACAAGTACCCCAACATGAAGATCGGCATCTCCGTGGGCGGCTGGACCCGTTCCGGTGATTTCCCCGCCATGGCCGGCAATGCCGCAGCCCGGAAGAACTTCGCACAGAACATTGCCAAGTTCGTGGATTACCTGGGCTTTGACTTTGTCGACATCGACTGGGAGTATCCCTGCGATGTGCGCGCTTCTGATTCCGAGGGCAACGGCGTTACCATCGACAAGGGCTGCGCCGGCACTCCGGAGGACGGCAAGAACTTCACTCTGCTGATGCAGGACATCCGCAGCGAGCTGGATAAGCTGGGTGCCACCAACGGCAAACACTATGAGCTGTCCGCCGCCATGTCCGCTTCTCCCACCAAGATGGCGGAGATTGAGTATGACAAGGTCCTGGACACCGTGGACTTCCTGAACATGATGACCTACGACCTGTGCGGCGCTTGGGCTCCCTACACCGGCCACCAGACCGCTCTGTACACCAACCCCGCTTACGATTCCGAGACCCAGCCCGACTGCGTGTTCTCCGTGGATACCTGCATCAAGTATCTGGAAAACACCTACGGCAATAAGATCGACTATTCCAAGATCGTGGTCGGCGTCACCTCCTACACCAGAGGCTGGTGCGGCGTCCAAAACGACGGTAAGGTCGACGGCTGCCCCGGCCTGTTCGCCACCGCCGATCCCAACTCCGTGAAGGCCAAGGACGGCGTGCCCAGCGGCACCTTCGCTTACAGCGAGCTGGATGAGCTGATCTCCAAATATCAGCTGAAGGAGTACTGGGACGATGCCGCGAAGGCCGCCTACTTCTACAGCCCCGAGACCGGCTACTTCTTCACCTGCGACACGCCCAAGAGCGTTTCTTATAAGGGCGAGTACGTCCGCAATAAGGGCCTGGGCGGCCTGATCTGCTGGATGGCTTCTCAGGATGCCGACGGCGTTATCACCAAAGCCATGAAGGAATCCCTGTACGGCAATGAGGCGCTCCCCGACCAGGAGATCATCGTCTCCACCCCCGACGTCAGCCTGACCGTGAAGAAGGCTGCCAACCAGTGGGGCGGCGCCGGCACCACCTACACCTTCACGCTGAAGAACAGCGAGAAGGCTGTGGAGAGCAACACCGCTCTGAAGCGGGCCGAGGAGTACAAGAAGTCCGTGATGAACCCCATGCTGTACATCAAGACGGACGGCAACGTTACCTTCACTGCCGGCGAGGGCGCCGGTAAGGTCACCAACAGCAACGGCCTGTGCATCGTGGACCTGTCCAGTGTGTACGGCGCCAATACCATGCTGCCCGGTGCCACCCATACCTTTACCCTGTCTACCTCCTCCAGTGACGCCCCCAACGTGGTCAGTGTGACTCTGACCCAGCGGATCACGACTGCCATGCGTGAGTTTGGCGAGCAGGTCATCTACGGCGACGGCGAGGTCGTGAAGCCCACCACCGAGCCCACTGTAAAGCCTACCACTGAACCCACTACCGAGCCTACTACAGAACCCACCGTGAAGCCCACGGAGCCTAAGCCCACGGAGCCTAAGCCCACGGAGCCCAAGCCTACGGAGCCCAAGCCCACGGAACCTAAGCCCACGGAACCTAAGCCCACGGAGCCTGCTCCCACCGAGCCTGTTGACGACGGCACCTGGGATCCCTCCAAGGTCTACGTTGGCGGCGACACCGTAAAGTACGGTGGCAAGACCTACAAGGCCAA
>CAKTNP010000057.1 GCA_934589155.1 uncultured Oscillospiraceae bacterium
GGGAGCGGAGCGTTTCCCTGGAGCCTGTGGAGGCCGTGTCCATCGAAAGCCTGCCCTCCGACGGCTATGCCTTCACCTGCTATTCCGGCCTGGGGCCCAATAGGGACCCGGAGGCCATCGCCGAAGAGATCCGCGGAGCCGGAGGAGCCTTCGACCCCATAGATCCCCAGGGATATACCTATGTCTATGTCTGGGGCCGGGAGGCGGACGCCCTTTCCTATTCCGTCTGGGACAGCCCGGACGTTTTTCCGATTCCTTTCAAACCTATGGTGTATTGGGCCGCCCTGGACTATGGGGACGCCCCGCTGTCGCCCGTGGTTTACGTTTACCGTATCCCCTACCGGTCCCTGGAGATCCGAGGCTCCTGCTGATCCCGCTTTGTTCCATAAAAAATCCCATCCGATGTTTCGTCGGATGGGATTTTTGCGTCTTAAATCAGCTGTTTGCCATGGGGTTGTAGTTCACGATCACGTCCCGTTCCTTCAGGGTGGCGACGTTTGTGACCTTGGTGCCGTAGACGTTGAGCTCCGCCAGGGCGTAGCAGGATTCCAGAGCGGAAATGTCCTCCAGCTCCGTGTTGTAGTCCAGATCCACCTGGCTCAGGCTGTCCAGCTCGGCTAGTCCGGAAATGTCCGTAATGGAGTTGTAGGAGGCCAGAACCTCATACAGGGCGCTGCCCACGGGGAAGCTGGGCAGGGCCGTGACCCCGTTGTAGGAAATGTCCAGATTCCGCAGCCCCGTGAGGGCGGAGAGGGAGGAAATGTCCGTCAGCTGGTTGCTGGCCAGGTCCAGGGTCTCCAGGCCGGTGCAGTTGGCCAGGGGGGACACGTCTGCCACGGCGTTGTGGTTTGCTGTCAGGGTGTTCAGCTGGGCATGGCCGGACAGGGAGGCCAGGGAGCTGACATGGTTTTCGGAAATGTCCAGGGTGACCAGCTTCCCGCAGGAGGCCAGGGGAGAGATGTCGGAAATGCTGTTATAGGACAGGTCCAGCTCCGTCAGCTCCGTGAGGCCCGACAGACTGTCCAGATCCACCAGGGCGTTGTGGGCCAGGTTCAGGCTCTGGAGCTTTGTCATGGAGGCCAGGGCCCCGATGTTCCGGATGCTGTTGTTGGACAGGTCCAGGGCGGTGAGCCCGGCGGCGTCCGTCAGAGGATCAATGCCGGACAGGGCGCAGTCGGAAAGGTTCAGTTCCGCAAGGCTGGGCAGGGCCGCAATGACCCCCAGATCCTGACGGGTGGGGCGGCAGCCGGTGAGATCCAGGCTCTGGAGCTTGGTCATGGCGGAGAGGAAACTGAGATCCAGCTCCGCCTGGTTCTGAATGGTCAGAGAGGTCAGCCCGGTGAACCGGGTAAGATCCGTAAAGTCTGTGACTTCCTGGGGCACTTCCAGCTCCGTCAGGTTCCACAGCTCGTCGGACCGCAGGGGAGCGTCGGCGCTTTTGTTCAGCAGCTCCCGCACATAGCCGTCCAGGGCGGGATCCTGAAGGGTCACGTTTTCAATGACGCCGTCCACGGTGTAGCCGAATACGGAGCGGGAGCTCACCAGGCCGTTTTCACCTACGGCCAGGGCGCTGATGGTGGTCTCACCGGCGCTCAGGGTGATGGGCCCCTCATATTGATCCCCGGAAATGGAGGGATAATCCGTCTCCGTGGTATAATATAGGGTACCGCCCTCGCAGGACAGGGTCACATCCACGTAGTTGTTGTAGAATCCGGGCTCCGGCTGGGCCGTGGGAGCCGTAGGCCGCAGCTCCTCCAGCTGGGCCTTGATGTTCTCGTCGGAGATCTTGTCCAGCAGCTTGGAGGCGTCCAGCAGCTTGTCCTGGGCCACATAGGTCTGGCTCAGGGCCAGATACAGGTCCACCGAGGGATTCTGGGTGATGGCGTTGACCAGGGTGTACTCCGCCTTGGTGAAGTTGCCCTGTTTCCGATAGGAGGCCGCCAGGTTGATGGCAATGGAGGGGTCCTGATCGGACATTTTATAGGCCAGGTTATAGGCACTCCGGGACAGGGAGGAGAGCCGGGCCGTGTCCATCCGGGCGCTGAAGGATAGAAGGATGTCCACGGTCAGAGGCCGGTTGTAAAAGCCAAAGTACCACCCGGCCCCCACCAGCAGGGTCAGGATCAGGATCAGGGGGATCAGAATTTTCAAGGCACGTTTCATGGGTCGGCGCTCCATTTCTGTTAAGAGTCGGGAAAAGAAAGCCATATCTTCCCGCCGGGCAGGCCGCCGGGAAGAAAATGACGGAAATATCGTTAGATTCGACCCTTATTATACCTGGAAACCAAAGTCATGTCAACGTGTAAATAATTGTAACTTTCTATTTCTTCCTTATCTGGTGCTCTCCTGCCAGTCCTCGCCGGAGAAGATCAGGTCGTCGATGTCGCCGGGCTCCTGGGTCCGGGGCGTTTGGTTTTCCATGGGGATCCCTCCTTTCATACACCCGCCCATTCTATGCGCCTTCTCGGGAAAAGTCCGTCGAAACCTTGACAGACCCCGGTTTCTCCGCTAAAATGAACCTGATCGGCAGGCGGGAGCCCGCCGGGTGTTATGCGCCAGTAGCTCAGCAGGATAGAGCGTCCGCCTCCTAAGCGGCAGATTGTTCGATTCCTTCGAGCAGTGAAAATTGCATAAATCTTAAAAATGTCTCAGTAGCTCAGTTGGATAGAGCACACGCCTCCTAAGCGTGGGGTCGGAGGTTCAAATCCTCTCTGG
>CAKTNP010000058.1 GCA_934589155.1 uncultured Oscillospiraceae bacterium
TCTACGCAGAGCGCGGCTTCCAGAACGAGCCCCAGCGCTGCAAGGCCTGCCGCGACGCTCGCAAGAACGCTGCCCGGGGTCCCAGAGAGTACTTCACCGCTACCTGCGCACGCTGCGGCGGCGAGGCCAAGGTTCCCTTTGAGCCCAAGTCCGATCGTCCCGTGTACTGCAGCGAGTGCTTCGCTCAGATGCGTGGCAACGGCTAATTTGTGAACACCGGGAGCTGCCGCATTGCGGCAGCTCCTTTTTTCTGGATCTTGGAGAGATATTATGGGAATGTTTGAGGGCGTACTGCTGTTTTCCGACTATGACAGGACCCTGACGGATCCATACAGCCGGATCCCGGAGGCAAATTGCCGGGAGATCCAAAACTTTATCGATGAGGGCGGCCGCTTTGCCGTGGCCACGGGGCGGAGCGTTACCATGGCCCGGGCCTTTGCGGACCGGGTGCCCTGCAACGCCCCTCTGATCCTGTTCAACGGGGCCGTGGCCTATGATCTTAAGGAGCGGACCCTGGTGTTTGCCCAGCCCATGGACCTGGATCCCCGGGCCGCCGTGGAGCTGTGCATCCGAAAATTCCCGGAGGCCCTGGTGGAGGTCCAGGGGCTGGAGGCCCACTATGCCTTCCGGGACGAGCCTCTGTGGCAGGCCTTCGGCCGGGCCAACGGGGCGGATTACCGGCGGATCACCACGGATCGGATCCCGGGGCCCTTTGTGAAATTTACCCTGTACGGCGCCTTCCGGGACAGCACCGTGGCCCAGTTCTATGAGGCCACGGACCGGGAGCGGGAGACCTTCGACCGGATGGAGGCATGGCTCCGGGACACCTTCGGGGACAGGTGCGTGGTGGACCGGGCGGCCACCCGGATCATTGACATTCAGGCCAAGGGGACCTCTAAGGGAGCCGCCGCCCTGGCACTGAAGGAGCGGCTGGGGGCCCGGACCCTGGTCTGCGCGGGGGACACCTGGAACGACCGGTCTATGCTGGAGGCGGCGGACCTGGCCTTTGTGCCGGGGGACGGCCAGCAGGAGCTCCTGGAGCGGTTCCACCGGGCTGCGCCCTGCGCCGAGGGGGCCGTGGCGGATGTGATCCGGCAGCTTCCGGCGTTTCTGTAAGCCGGAACGAAGAATTTTGCAGAAAATTTTGTTCCGGACGGAAAAAATCTTGACAATTCGGAAAGGCTATGCTAATATCGTATAGCTGGTTGTCCGCCAGAATATATGCGGGTGTAGTTCAATGGCAGAACACCAGCCTTCCAAGCTGGATACGCGGGTCCGATTCCCGTCACCCGCTCCACATGCGCCAGTAGCTCATCTGGATAGAGCAACTGCCTTCTAAGCAGTAGGTAGGGGGTTCGAGTCCCTCCTGGCGTACCAGCTCACACACGGCGGGCCTGCGGGCTGTGGAGAATCGAATATGGTGGGTGTGGCCTAGTTGGCTAAGGCGTCAGATTGTGGCTCTGAAGATCGAGGGTTCGAGTCCCTTCACCCACCCCATTTTTCCTTTCCCTTGAACGACACTGGATATTGGGATGTCGCCAAGCGGTAAGGCACCAGACTTTGACTCTGGCACTCGCAGGTTCGAGTCCTGCCATCCCAGCCACGCCGGAGCAGAGCATGCTTTGCCCCGGCTCTTTTTACGCCCAGTCAGTTGTCGTTTCTGTTGTATTTCGCTTCTTTCGAAAGTTCATAAATGATCCGCTAGCTCAGTTGGCAGAGCAATTGCCTTTTAAGCAATGGGTCCGGGGTTCGAATCCCCGGCGGGTCACCAGAAAAACGTCCAATCCCCAATGGGGATCGGACGTTTTTCTTATTGGGTCAGCCGGGGATCCGAACGGCTCGATCGCCGCAGTCCGGTGGACTGCGGCTTCCGCCGGCGCAAACGCTGGCGGATCCCTCTGTTTTGCCGGAGGCAAAACGCAGACGAATCCCCGGCGGGAGGGTGCGTCGCCGGTGGGATTTTCGGACGGTGCCTGTGACCGCAGCGCCTGCGGGGAGGGCCGATGTGGGCATCGGCCCCTACGGGTGCGGAGGTCCCAGACAGGCAGTCGAAACGAACGAAGAACATCAATAGAACAGAGCAACACCAGGCTGCATAAATTCCATTTGCTGTTTCTGAAATGTTAGGCGGAGGGGCGATTCTGTTTACGAAATCGCCCAAATGGTAAGTTAGGACATCTACCCAATCTTCGGAGGGTGGGGGTACAGGGGGCGGGGCGTCTTTGT
>CAKTNP010000059.1 GCA_934589155.1 uncultured Oscillospiraceae bacterium
ACCCCGCTTGAGCGCGAGGACCTCGACCTGATGAGCTGCGCCCTCGACACCGTACTCGACCGTATCGAGGGTGTCGTACAGCGCGTCTACTTCACCAACATCCAGAGCATCCACCCGGATGCCATCGTGATCGCCCACAAGGTGACCGATGCCTGCCGTGCCATGAAGGACCTGATGGTCGAGCTGCCCAACTACCGCAAGTCCAAGAGCCTGCGCGAACTCGTCATCCAGATCAACACCATCGAGTCCGAGGCCGACGAGCTCTATATCAACGCCATGCGCAACCTGCACGTCAACGGCAAGGATCCGCTCGAGGTCATTGCCTGGCGTGACGTGTACGCTTTCCTGGAGTACTGTGCTGACTGCTGCGAGAATGTGGCTGATGTCGTGGATTCGATCGTAATGAAGAACAGTTAATTAGGGGTACGTGTCCCGGCGGCGAAGGGCCGGCACCTGTTTGCTTTCTCACTCCGGCTGCGTGGCAGAGTCGTTCGAAAGTAAACAGGTGCCGGCCCTTCGCCTTACGTACCACCATTGGGAACTTGGGCTGATGGTTTGAGCGTGATGAGGCCTTGGCTAATGTGGCCTTTGGTGCCCGGTTGGGTGCTTTGGGGCCGTGCTGAGCGTTTGCTTGGATGCTGCTCTGGGTACCCTTTGGTTGTCTTTTGTTTCGTTATTTGATTGTTGGAGGGCTTTGTATGTCGTATTTGGATCTGGCTCGTTCTCGGTATTCTTGTCGTTCGTTTGAGTCGCGGGTTGTTGAGCAGGCTGTTGTTGAGGCCATTGTTGAGGCCGGTAGGATTGCTCCCTCGGCTTGTAATAATCATCCGACCCGTGTGATGGTGCTTGATACTCCTGAGTTGTTGGAGAAGGCTGCTGCTTGTCAGCCTCGGTTTGCTCGTGATGGATCTATCTTTGGGGCTCCGCTTATTTTTCTGATCTGCAGCGTTACCGACGATGCTTGGGTGCGTCCGTATGACCAGATGAACTCCAGTACTATCGATACCTCCATTGTGTGCGATCAGATGATGATGGAGGCTACCGAGCAGGGTCTGGGGACGTGCTGGGTGTGCCATTTTAAGCCTGAGGTGGCCTGTGAGCAGTTCGACCTGCCAAAGGGCGTCTACCCCTATCACATGCTCGTCTGCGGCTATCCTGCCGACCATATTGCCGACCCCGAACATCGAGAGGCCCGCACCATTCCCCTCCCCGACTTCCTTCTCAAGTAGATTTCTGGGACATGCAATAAAAAAGGACCCGCAACTTGCGGGTCCTTTTTTATCGACTGATTGTAATCCGGCGTTAGTCCAGGTCGTCGGCGGCGAAGTTATCGATCGGGGCGAAGGGATCGGCCACGGGGACAACCGGATCGGCGACGGGCAGCGGCTCAGCGGCGGGGACGGTCACCGCGGGAGAGGCGGCAGAACCGACCGGCGTGGAAGCCATGAGGTCGGCCGGGAAAGAGTTCTGAGCATCGTCCATGAAGTGCTGGATGAGCTTGAGGTACTCGGCCTTGAACTCCTCGCGGGAAGCCTTCAGGCGGTCAATCTCCTCGAGCTCGGCCTGCTTCTCGGTCAGGGCCTGGCGGATGACCTCGCGGGCCTTGGCGTCGGCCTCGTTGCGGATGCGGTCGGCGTTCTCGTTGGCGTCGTTGACGATGGACTCGGCAGTCTGCTGGGCGGCGATCAGGGCAGCGGAGATCTGACGCTCCTGAGCGGAGAAGTCAGGTGCGGGAGCGGCCACAGGAGCGGCGGGAACGGCCTGTGCGGCAGCATCCTGAGCCTGGGCGAGCTGGGCCTGCGTGTCGGCAAGCTGCTGCTCGGTGGCAGTCAGACGACCCTTAAGATCGACGATCTTGGCGAGCATGGCGTCGACCTCGGAGGACAGCGTCTCCAAAAAGACGTC
>CAKTNP010000060.1 GCA_934589155.1 uncultured Oscillospiraceae bacterium
CCCGAGGAGGCGGACAGCATCCAGGTCCTCCGGGGTCCCAACATCAAGGAATTCCCCGAGAGCCACCCCCTCACCGATGAAATTACCGCTCCCCTGATTCTAAAGGTGGGCGACAACATCACCACGGACCACATTATGCCCGCCGGTGCCAAGATCCTGCCCTACCGCTCCAACATTCCCCACCTGAGCCAGTTCTGCTTCGGGGTCTGCGACAAAACCTTCCCGGAGCGGGCTAAGGCCGCGGGCAAGAGCATCGTGGTAGGCGGCAGCAACTACGGCCAGGGCTCCTCTCGGGAGCACGCCGCCCTGGTGCCCCTGTACCTGGGTGTCCGGGCCGTCATCGCCAAGAGCTTCGCCCGGATCCACGCCGCCAACCTCATTAACGCGGGCATCCTGCCCCTGACCTTCCAAAATCCCGAGGATTACGACAAGCTGACCCAGGGAGAGGACCTGACCCTGACGGGCGTCTTTGCGGGTCTGGAATCCGGCACCGTCACGCTGAAAGCCGGGGACAAGGAAATTCCCCTCACCGGCAGCTTCACCCCCCGGCAGATCGCCATTTTGAAGGCCGGCGGCCTTCTGAACTACACCGCCCAGCATAAATAAGGAGGAAATTATGGACAACATTGCCATGGAACGGGCTCTGGCCCACTTCAAGACCCTGCTGGAAGAACAGAGCGCCCGGGTAGAGCGGATGGAAAACGCCGAGCCCCCGGTGGATTTCTCCAAAAAGGACAAAATTATCATCGGCGTCTGCGACGGCGACGGCATCGGCCCCATCATTACGGCGGAGGCCAGCCGGGTGCTGGAAAAGCTGCTGGCCAAGGAGATTACCTCCGGCAAGGTCGAAATTCGTCAAATTCAAGGGCTTACCATCGAACGCCGGACGGAACTGGGCTGCGCCATCCCCCCGGATACTTTGGAGGCCATCCGCGCCTGCGACGTGATCCTGAAGGGACCCACCACTACCCCCAAGGGCGGCACCCTGGAGAGCGCCAACGTGGCCATGCGCCGGGAGCTGGACCTGTACGCCAACGTGCGGCCCGTGTCCGTGCCCTCTCTGGGCATTGACTGGACCTTCTACCGGGAGAATACCGAGGGCGAATACGTCCTGGGCAGCCGGGGCATAGAGGTCCCCGGCATGGCCGTGGACTTCAAGGTCACCACAGACGCCGGTACCCGCCGCATCGTCCGGGCCGCCTATGAGTACGCCCGGAAGAACGGAAAGGACAATATGGCAATCGTCACAAAAGCCAATATTATGAAAAAAACCGACGGCAAATTCTCCGCCATTGCGGCAGAAATCGCCAAGGAATACCCGGAAATTGAATCCGAAGAGTGGTATATCGACATCATGACCGCCAACCTGCTGAAGTCTCCTCTGCGGGAAAGATTCAAGGTTTTTGTGCTGCCGAACCTGTATGGCGACATTATTACGGACCTGGCGGCCCAGATCCAGGGCGGCGTAGGCACGGCGGGCAGCGCCAACATCGGCGACCGGTACGCAATGTTTGAGGCGATACATGGATCGGCGCCGCGGATGATCGAGCGGGGCATGGGAGAATACGCGAATCCCGCCAGCATGCTGAAGGCGGCGGTGATGCTGCTGCGGCACATCGGCATGCAGGACAAGGCAGCGGCTCTGGACGGGGCCCTGGACGCCTGCATGGAAACGGAGAAGCGGCTTGTCATAACCGGTCGGCCCGACGGCGCATCCTGCCGGGAATTCGGGGATTATGTCATGGAAAAGCTGTAAAAAGCTG